>CAKZZO010000070.1 GCA_937885175.1 uncultured Treponema sp.
ATACTATCCCAAATCGAATAAGATAATTCAATAACATTAATATACGAGGAGAAAATGGTATGAAAAAACTGAATGTACTGCTTGCTGCAGTACTGCTTGGAGCACTCTCAGCAACTACCTTTATCAGCTGCTCAAACGGCGAAGATGGAAAGGACGGCGCAGGCATCGTATGGAAAGGGTCTTTTGCCACCGCCCCCGCAAACCCGGACTACAACTGGGCCTACTACAACACTACGGACAAGTGCTCCTACCTCTGGGATGGAAGCAAATGGACAGTGCTTGCAGGGTCAGCACCAACAGAATTTTCCGTCTCAGTCGTAGGAAGCGACACCTTCACCACAAAAGAGGTCAATTTCAGGAGTTTAGACACCAACAAAAAAATTTGCAATGTGGGGGGAACTCCTGTAACATTTGCTTTTGCAAACGATATGCCGGAAGTGCCCTATGTACTCTGCACCGATGCTGTTATCAAAGACCTGACCGGAAGAACATATACCGTCAGTGCGGTAACAAAAGACTCAAAGTCAGTAACCGTCACCAACTCCGTAACTAGTGCAACGCTCACCTTAGACCTGACAAGGCACACCTGCACCTACAGCAACTACGATGCCTTCTTCCTGACAAGCAAAGACGCCTCCTACGTTGACGTTGCCTATCCCCTGAATGACTATATAAAAATAGTTGATCTGCACAACACCCCGGGACAGTCCATCGCCCTTGACTGGTCAACGCAAGACATCGGCGTAGTGATTTATAACAACGGCAACACCTGCTCCCTCGCTATTCCCCTGCAGTTTTTCAACACTGTCTTCGGGCAGAATTTCGTCTACAATGGCAGCAACATCTATTACCCTAACGACCTCCTGCAAAAGGCCACGGATGCCAATGGCTACAAGGCACTTCAAGATGAGTATTACAGCGTAGGCTCAAAAACGGAAACATCTCAGAAATTTGCGGACTACCGCTACAACGATTTCTGTCTGAACCTCGACATCAACTACGGACTCAAATCCCAGCACGGCATAGATAAGTTTCCCGATTTTGACACTTACTTTACCGTCATCGGGCTGAAGGATAAGCTAAAGAACACAAATCCCCTCACCTTTGCCCAGGCCGTCAGGGATGTCTGCGAATACTACTTTGGTGACGGACATTCAAATTATGTGAAAAACTCTTACCTCATTGGATCTACCGCATCAATATCCACTGAGCTTCTGTCTCAGAACGATAAAAACTACGCCATAAACACCACACTTTACAAAACTGCCCGCAATAAAGGGAAAGAAACGGTTACTGAAAACGGACAGGCACGGGCAAAGATTCCCGGCTACGAACTCTCTTCAGACAAAAAGACCATCATCGTCCGCTTTGATTCATTTAAAAACAACGACAGCAAAAGAGAGGCAAGAATCAATGAACGCACGGAACTGAGAAAAAGCAATGACCTGATTCTCAAAGACTATGTGGGGGTCAATGAAAGCGAGTATGATACGGTCTCTTTCATCAGCGCAATCAACGAAATAATCCGAGAAAACACCGAGATTGAAAATGTGGTTCTTGACCTTTCCTGCAACGGAGGAGGAGCAGTGCATACGGCCGCTGTAGTTGTGGCATGGATGCTCGGTGAGGTAACATTCAACATGGAAAACCCCATCACCGGTGCAAAGTGGTCGATTACCTACACCGCAGACATCAATATGGACGGCACTTATGACGGTAACACCACACCAAGCACAGGAATCACAGGCGACAGCATCAAGGACAAGAACCTCTTCTGCCTTATCTCACCACTCAGTTTCTCCTGCGGCAACACTACGCCCGCCTTACTCGCCGCTTCAGACAGAGTAACCATACTGGGAACAAAATCTGGTGGAGGAACTGCTTTTGTCCATCACGCCAGTGCTGCGGACGGTACACTCTACCGCATGTCCAGCAAGTATGTCACCGGCACGTCAAAGAACGGCGCCACTTATGACATAGATCAGGGTGTAGAACCCCACGTGCGTATCTCCAAGCCCGCAAATTTCTACAATGTGGAAAAAATCAACACACTTGTGACAAGTCTTAACTAGGCAAGTCTTAGAAAACAAAAAAAGGTCGTTCGGTAAAAACCGAACGACCTTTTTTATATGACTGCACACATAAGCGTCATAGCGCGAGCAAATTATACCAAGCCCTGAGCCATCATAGCGCGTGCGACTTTCAGGAAGCCGTAGATGTTGGCGCCGGAAACGTAGTCTGCTTTTGTTGCATATTTGGCTGCTGTTTCGTAAGCGTTGTCGTGGATGTTGGTCATAATTGTCTTGAGTTTTGCGTCCACTTCTTCGCGGCTCCATGACAGGCGTTCTGAGTTCTGGCTCATTTCAAGACCTGATACTGCAACACCACCTGCGTTAGAAGCTTTTCCCGGAGCAAAGAGAACGCCAGCCTTCTGCAGTTCTGCAATTGCATCTGCACGAGTCGGCATGTTTGCGCCTTCTGCAACCAGTTTTACGCCGTTTGCAATCATCTTCTTTGCGTCTTCAATGTAGATTTCGTCCTGTGTCGCACAGGGGAAAGCACAATCCACCTTTACACCCCAAGGTTTTTCACCCTTAAAGAACTTTGCCTTGGGATATTTCTTTACGTATTCGTCTACCTTCTTGTGAGCAGCGCGGAATTCCATTACGTATGCCAGTTTTTCTGCGTCGATTCCGTCTTCATCCAGAATGTATCCGCTTGAGTCAGACAGGGTAATAACCTTACCGCCCAGCTGAGTGATTTTCTCACATGCATACTGAGCAACGTTTCCGTCACCAGAAATGGAACACACCTTACCCTTAAAGTCAGTTCCAGCCGCCTTGAGCATACATTCCGCAAAGTAGATAAGACCGTATCCTGTTGCTTCCGGACGAATCAGAGAACCGCCAAAGTCCAGTCCCTTTCCTGTCAGAACGCCGGTAAAGTTGTTCACAATCCTCTTGTACTGGCCGAACATCCATGCAACTTCGCGTCCGCCAACACCCTTGTCGCCTGCGGGAACGTCTGTATCAGCACCAATGTGGCGGTACAGTTCCGTCATAAATGACTGGCAGAAGCGCATTACTTCTCCGTCGCTCTTTCCGTGGGGGTCAAAGTCAGAACCGCCCTTACCGCCACCCATAGGAAGCGTTGTCAGACTGTTTTTCAGAACCTGCTCAAAGCCAAGGAATTTCAAAACATCGAGACCTACTTCCGGAGAGAAGCGGAGGCCTCCTTTGTACGGACCAATCGCGCTGTTGAACTGAACACGGAATCCGCGGTTTACATGGGGCTTACCCTGATCGTCTGTCCACGGTACACGGAACATGATGATGCGTTCAGGCTCGACAAAGCGTTCCAGCACGGCAGTTGCTTCCAGTTCGGGCATGGTGTCCACAACCGGAGAAAGCGTCTCCAAAACGAGGCCAGCGGCCTGCAAAAAGTGCTCCTGATCTGCATAGCGAGCCTGCAAATCTTCCCATACGCGCTTACAATACGCGTTCTTCACGTTAAATGATTTGATAGCCATTAAAAAACTCCTTGTGACATAATGTACATAGCAAGACAAAAAAAGCGCCATACATAAAGCCACCAATCCCCCTCGGGCATACGATGAGCCTTTTGTATGACGCCTTTGTCATATGCAAAACTATACAACAGAACAAAAAAAAAGTCTAGAGGTTTAAAAAGGGGCGAAGTCTCGCCCCTAGGCTCAGCCAGCGCTTTTGCCGCCGTCTTCGCCATACCCCACTCTCCTGGGGTTGCACCCCAAGCCCCGCACAGAATGAAAAAAAGACTTACGAACCGCGTTTTTTAAACGTAATCTTATTTGGATTTGGAATTCCCTTGTCCGCATCATACAAAACCAGTTCGTGATCCAAAAGGGGCACTCTGCATATCTCTTTTTTAAACGAGATAATCTTAAAATTCAGTTCCACGTAGGGCACAAAGTCTGTCTGCACCGTCAGAGCCGCTTTCTTAAAATCAACGGTATTTAAAGTGTCCGCTATGTGCAGCTTAAACTGAGAACCCAATTTAACCGGCGTTGAAACGCGGGCACTCAAAAAGGATTTTCCAATACCGACAGAAGGCGTAATCCTTACCCAGGGGCCAAAAGAAATGTCGTAGCCTTTTCCCGAATCCTCTTTTTCAAGCCCCACATAGAGTTCCGTGGGGTAAAGAGCTTTTGCACCAGCAGAGGGGCGCACGTATGGACGCAGGAACCATTCGATGCCGTAGCGCACATCCACCCAAGCCTCTCCGCCGTAGAGACCCACAAAGCATAAGTGCGGGTTAAAGTTTCCCACGTCAAAGTCAAACCCCAACTGTACGTTGCAGCCAAAGACAATAGGGATGGGCCCCAACTGCATTTCCACATCAGTCTTTACGACGCTTGTATTTTTCTTTCCTTCAAAGAGCGTTTTCAGGCACTTATTCATCTGCCCCTGAGCGGGTTGTGTTGCCGCCCCCTCAATGCCGGCGTTTGCGAGGGAGTTAAGGGAGAGGTCTATATTTGCATAGAGAGCAGCACCCACATCCACCCTAAACTGACCGCTGGGATTTGTTATTGCCCCCTTTAAACCGAAGCAGAATTCAAAGCCCGCCGCTTTTGCCACCCTTGACTTCTTGACCGCCTCAGCATCTCCGCCAAACATAAGCCCCACAAGGTCAAAACTCACGAATTTTTTCCACTGATTTTGGATAACCTCACGGTTTTTCTTGAATTCTTCATAGTTCTGGCTTATGGCCCGTGCCTCACGGTCTATAATTTCCGCAACGGCATTGCGGCAGGCCCTCATGCTTTCCCTGTCCAGTTCATCGGTGCTGCCTACATTTGCCACCATGGACGGATAGATGTTTTCCAAGTCAGGCTCTTCCACAACAGCATCAGGAGAGTCGTCATACAGTTCGTCAATTAAGAGGCGGCAGTAATTCTTCTTGTTTTCGCTCGTGACCGCAGTCCAAAGTTCAATACACTTTTCCTGGGCAACATAATCGTTGTAATCCTCCTTCGCCTCCGCATCAATCACCTTTGCCTTTACGACCGCCGCAAAAAATCCGTCCGCGCCAGTATCAGCAATGGCTTTGTTCAGCCATGCAATTGCATCGGCAGCCGCTACCGGCAGTTCCTTTCCACCGCCATTCAGAGCAAGAATTTTTTCTTTTACGGCAGCATCTTCGGCAAGGCTTTTGAGCAGGATGCCAGGCCCATTCACCTGGTCTGGAAACTGATACAGTTGATAGTCATAATCAACGGAATGGGAGGCATAATTAGGTCTGTTCACACAGCCAAGATTGCCATTTTCATCTTTTCGAGTAATGACATAGCAGCGGTTGTAACTGTCATCATCTGCCTTAAAGGTCACTTGATTTTGAATTTCAGCGGCAGTTTCCTCTGCATAAAAGGCGGGATTTTCATTTCCATCGGCATCAAAGGGTTTTATTTCGTCAGAGCCATAAGCCGCTTTTGCTTTTTCCCAGCCATCACATGCTTCCGTACACAAAAGGTAGTCGCCATAAGCCCAGCCAGGCTGTTCCGTAGGGCTATCGCCTTCGCAAATGTAAATAAAGTCTCCGTCACTGTTTACACCGTAAAGTCCCGCCTCTACACGAGCCGCTTCCCTCGTTGTCGCCCTATAGCCAGCACGTGCCTCGGCAGCAGTAAAGGTAAAGTACATGCAGGATACAGGATCTTTCGGCTCATTCAGAAAAGTAAGCCAGCGGGCATCTTCATAGCCTGTCCGCTGAATATCCGGTTTAGTATATTTTACGTCATTATACCTGTCACCGTTAATATCCCAACTTTCTTCCGTCTTCAGCGTCCTGCTCATTGAAGAAGATGAGCCGTCTTTATTGACCTGTGTAAAAGTGAGCGATACAGATGTAGAATCAATAGTATTTACCGACAGATAGCCATAAACCGCCTGAGAGGGATCGTCCTCATACATCACCTTGCTGCCACTTGTGCCTGAAAGCGCTTCCTTTACGCTTGCCGTCAATTCCCTTCCCACTTCACTTCCGCTTGCCCAATCCTTATCGTGGGTAATATCGCTGTCTTTTGTTGTAATGGTAACTTCAGTCGAGCCGACGTCTCCATAGTACACCGTATTATCGCTGACTGGGCTAAGTTTTCCCAGGCGGACGGCAACTTTAGTGCCGACTGAAAGTTGCCCTGCAGCGCTTCCCGGATTCCAGATAAGGGAGCCTCCAATATAGCCGCGGTTTTCCGTCAAAAAAGAATAGGAAAAAGCAGCACCGCCGTCCGAATTATTATCTGCATCGCTGCATGAAATTCCCGAAATCAAAAGTACCAGGGTCATCACTGCAGCAAAAAAAACAAAACCGTCTCTTTTCATGTAAAAACTCCTATAGCGAGTATATATAAAAAGCACCCGTGCAACCAAAGAAAAAGGGCACGAGTGCAATCTGTCAGTCAGATGTAGTGTTTACAGATTCCTGTCATCCAGATAGATGTGGTGGGGCAGACCTGATACGTAAATCGGAGTCAGTTCCGCCTGAATGAGCGGCATCGCATACTCAATGAATGCAGGCAACATCTGAGTGTGGTCTGCATTTACCCATTCCATCGGCACTTTCTTTTCAAGGTTTGCAACTTCGCTGATGGGGTGCAGTTCCGTGGTACACTGGTAGGGAGAGTTTGAAATGCGCTTAATCGCCACCATTTCTCCCGTGTGTCCCTCGCAGGCCGCTTTTACCGCGGCACCGCCAACCTGATAGGCTTCCGTAATATCAACGCGGCTGGTAAGATGTCCTGCACACCGCTGGAGCGTAGAAAGTTCGATTGAGCGGGTCTTGGTGTCCAGTTTGCGGGCAATGGTATTGGCAAGGAAGCGGGCAGTACCCGTCAGAGACTTGTGACCAAAGGCATCCACCGCATGCTCGTCATCTGCAAGTTCACAGACATAGCGGCCGTCTTCCAGTTTTACGCCTTCAGATACTGCAATGACGATACTCGCCTTGTCCTTCTGCATCCGCTCCACTTTTTCCACAAAGCGGTCTACATTAAAGGGAACTTCCGGCAGACAAATCATATCCACGCCCTCGCAGTCCTCCGACTTTGCCAAGGCAGCGGCAGCCGTCAACCAGCCGGCATTGCGTCCCATGATTTCTACAATCGTCACATACTTTGTTCCGTACACCGTTGCGTCGCGGATAATCTCCTTCATTACTACACCGATATATTTTGCCGCGCTTCCATATCCGGGCGTGTGGTCGGTAACGCAAAGGTCATTGTCAATCGTCTTTGGAACACCGATAAAGCGGATGTCGGAATTAATCTGCTTTCCGTAAATGGCCAGCTTATTGATTGTATCCATTGAATCGTTTCCGCCGATATAGAAGAAGAAACCGATGTCCAGTTTTTTAAGCAGGGCAAAAATCTTATCAAACACTTCCTTTGCCTTGGGGTCATCCAACTCCGGCAACTTATAGCGGCAGCTTCCCAGATAACTTGACGGCGTGCGCTTTAGCAGTTCAATGTCCAGCGCACCTTTTAGTTTTTCCTTCATATCTATGTAGCGTTCCTGCAGAAGCCCCTGAATTCCATGAACCATACCGTATACATGCGGTGCACCTCTATCACGAGCTGCCTCAAAAACACCTGCCAAACTTGCATTGATTACCGATGTCGGACCACCAGACTGACCGACGATTGCATTCTTCATGAAAATCCTCCTATAAGAATAGCGTGTTGATTTCTTATTCTTATTTTATTCTAACATAGGATTTCTGAAAAAGCGAGAAAATTATACAACAAAATCCGCACAAAAAAAGGCGGCCTGAGAGGGTCGCCTTCGTGTCAAGCAAGATATACTTATGCCGCTACATACGCTTCCAGTTTGCGCATTCTTCTGGGGTGCTGCATACGAACAATAGCCCGTTTTTCAATCTGACGAATACGTTCTTTTGTCAGCTGGCATACATCGCCTACTTCTTTCAGAGACATAGGACGGCTTCCATCCAGACCATAGCGCAGACGAATAACACGGGCCTCATTGGGACGGAGACTTCCCAGCACTTCGTTTATGTCATCATGCATTGTCTTTGCAAGGATTTCCTCATAGGGAGATGCATAGCGCTCGTCTTCCATAAAGTCGCCGACAGATGCATTTTCGTTGTCACCGCCCCGCACCTGTGCGTCAAGGCTCACCATCTCACGATTGATATTCAACATATCGCGCACATGGCTTGCATCCATATTCAGCATTTCTGCCACTTCTGAAATTTCCTCTTCTTCAGTCTTTCCGCTGCCAACCATCTTGCGGGCATGCTCAATCTGTACCAGTTCGTTTGCACGATTGAGGGGCAGACGGATTGCACGGCTCTTTTCGCAGATTGCCTTCAGAATGCACTGACGAATCCACCATACCGCATAGGAAATAAAATGATATCCCTTTTCAGCGTCAAATTTATCAATGGCAGTCATCAAGCCGATGTTTCCTTCGCTGATTAAATCCACCAAGTCCATTCCCTGCCCCTGATATTTTTTTGCCACATTCACGACAAAGCGCAAGTTAGCCCTTACGATTTTGTCTTTTGCAGCCTTGTCACCAGCCTTTGCCTTTAGTGCAAGTTCGTTTTCTTCCTCACGGCTCATCAGTGGAATTCTATTGATTTCCTTCAAGTACATTGTAAGCACTGCGTCGTCGTTTGTCATGTCGGTCTCCTACTTATTTACGTATTTCACTTAATATATAGCAAGATTCGTGCCAACTTTTAAAAAGTATGATTTTTCAGGGATTTTCCTGCATTTTGAAACTTTTTTACCAGCCACAGGCAAAACTGCAGGTCTTTTTTCACTTTTTTGTACTTTTTTTCACGATTTTCTTTGACTTTTGAGACATTTATTATTATTTTAAAAATATCAAACGTATATTTTGACCCAATCGTTCTTTTTATACGCAAAAACTGTATCATTTTGACACAGCAAATTACTAACAAAACTCTTTGGAGGCAAAAATATGAAAGTCAAACCGCTTGCTGACCGTGTATTGCTCAAGCAGGAAAAGGCAGAAACAAAAACTGCCAGCGGAATCATCATTCCGGAGACCGCACAGGAAAAAACTCAAACTGCAAAAGTAGAAGCAGTCGGTCCAGGAACTGAAAAAGAAAAAATCACCGTAAAAGTCGGTGACCGCGTAATGTACGACAAGTATGCCGGCACTCAGATAAAAATTGACGGTGAAGAATATCTGATTGTCAAAAACGCAGACATCATCGCAGTTATCGAATAGGCAGGGCGTTCCCCTCACTACGCTTGGGTCGCTATGTCCGCCGTTCCGCTATCGCTTCATACCTGCGGTACGCCTTGCGGCGCGGCTCCCAGCGCTAACGCACTCCGTTTGTGGGTGCGTTTTTTTTATCTGTTCATAGCAATTTCAATCTGCCTGCGCAAAAGGCGGGCATCCGCATGTATGGGATTCAGCGAAAGGCAATAGTCCAGCGAAAGCAATGCGGCGTTTTCATCCCGCAAGTCATTTTGAATCACCGCACAACGATAGAGTATATCAGCCTTTTCCAGAACATTCCGTGTACGCCCGGCCGCAAGCCCATACAAGGCCAATGCATTCTTTTTATCACCAGTGCTGCTGTAGACCATGGCAAGATTACATGCTGTCACCGGAGAAGCCAGCGGAGACACAGAGACAATGGGTGTACTCTCAGAAGTGCGGTGCAGCCCCCCCGTCTCAAAGAGAACATATTCATACAGGCGGCGGGCAGCCGTAATGTTTCCGTCCAGCAATGTAAAATAGGCCGCCGTCTCCCCTTCCCAAATTTCCATGCTGTTCACTTCCTTTGCCGCCCGGTCTCCAAAAGTTCCCCGCAGCACTTCTGGCGGAATCACATTCTTTGCCACCGGCCGCTCTCCGCCAAAGACATCAATCAATATCTTCTGCGTTACCGGTTCTTCATTCTTCAGGCTGTAGCGGGCGTCAAGATATTTTGTAAAAAGGTTCCGTGCATCCTCTAACTTTCCATTTGCCAAAAGTTCATGCACGGCAAGCTGCACCAGTTTGGGCGGATACAGACTCTGCCCCAATTCATGCGCTTCCAGCATCTGCCACACATATGCCAGTCTTGCAGTCTGCGTCAAATCAGGATTGTTCTTAAAGTATAAAAGGCATTGTGCCACCAGCAAGTCTTCGTCCACTTCCTTGCCGTCCGCCTTCTGCTGCGCAATGGCACTTTCCATGCGGTACAAGGCATCGCTCACCAGAATGCGCGGCCGCTCATCGTATGCCTGCATGGAGTGGGTGCGGAATTCCGTCATGCGCAAGGATTTTTCCAAATCGGTCATTTCAGGCGGCAGAGAACTTTCATAGGCAAACCTGCCATAAGTCACCAGACCAGGCACATAATCCCCATTATTCGTCACCACGTCAAAAATCAAATCATAGGCGCGCTTGTAATTGCCCCGATTCTGCTCCCACAATGCGCTGTTTACTTTTACCGCAGGCGGCACATCCGCTGATTTTTCACCCTTGTACTGCAATACAATTTTTCTGGAGGCTTCCGCACTGTCTCTGTCATTCAGCATCACATAGGCATCGCTGGCAAGTTCAGCGGCGGCAGGCAAAAGCACTTCGCTCCTCACCTTGCTCAGATTGTCCAGGCATACATCGTAATTTTCCGCATCGTACTGCACGTATGCCCAAAAGAGCATTTCTGCCATGGAGCGCGTCGTCTTTTGCGACTGATACTGGGCATGTACATCCTGCAAGGCCGCCGCCGTCTGATAATCGCCTGCCAAAAGACAGACCAGTGCACTGTTCATAAGCCAGCGCGTGTTTCCAGTGCCCACAAAGGCATCGTAATAAACCGCCGCCAATTCATCAGAATAGAAGGAAGTTTTTTTTGCAAGTTCCGCCACTTTTCTGAGCACGGCTTCAGAATACAGTGAACCATAGCGGGTGCCTGCCAAAGGACGGCTTATGTCTACCGCCTCATCATAACGGTCTGCACGGAGCAGATAGTGAGCATACACCGCCGTCAACTCCTGATTTTCAGGCAGGGCTTTTAAGGCATTCTGCAAGGTTTTTTCTGCAAGGGATTTTTCTCCCAGAGTCATGTAGCGGCGGTATATTCCCAAACGGGCAAAGGCACTGAAGGCATTTTTTTCCGCTTTTTTTAGCGTTGCCATGGCATCGGAGGTCTGTCCCTGCCTAATAAATGCGTCAACACGTTCTAATTGAACTAAAAAGGACTGATTATCAGATTTAGAGCACGAAAAGAAAAGCCCCGCACAGAGCAGAGAAAGAGCGAGCACTACACCTTTTCTTTTCGTCGTCATAGGCTAATTCAATGTTTTTTTAATGGTATCCAAAACCGCATTGATAAATTTAAAGGCTTCATCCTGTCCGTATTCCTTTGCAATACCGATAGCCTCATCAATCACGATTGAGGCCGGAATATCCTTTTGGTACAGCAATGAATACACACTCATGCGGAGAATAGCCAGCGAAACTTTATTCACACGGTCAAATTCCCAGCCGTTCAGATGTCTTGTAATCAAGCCATCAATTTCGGCCTTGTGTTCTACGGTACCGGCAATCAGCATTCGGGCAAAGGCACCGCTCTCTTCATCAATTGTCTCACCCCTGTCGTTTTCTGCCCATGTCAGTTTAAGCACGTCTTCCAGCGGGTTTCCTCCAATTTCCATGGAGTAGAGTCCCTGAAAAGCCAAGATTCTTCCTTTTCGTCGTGACATACCGTTACCAGTTCAGCAGTTTATTAAGCGCATCACCAGTCTTCTTGCGATCCACATTCTGCGGCGTGTCCAAAGATTTAGTGATATCCTGAATGGCAGTGATAAGGAACTGGCTCTGTTTCTGCTGCGTCAGATTAGACTTGATGTAGTCATAGACCGTAATTGTCGTCTCCGGCTGTACAACATCGCTCAAGCTCAGCATTTTTGCCGCATATTTCTGGCGCACTGCGTAGAACTGAAAGTTGTCGCTCGTTTCATTCAGATTTGAAATATAGCCGATGTCACGTCCAAAGAGTTCCATCAATTCCTGATAGCTGATTCCCAACTGCTGTGCATGCTGAGCCGTCTTGCTGACAATCAAATCACCGCCCTGATAGCCCTTGTCGCTTTCCATGTTGGACTTAATCTTGTCATAGGTCAGTTTCTTTGCCTTTAAGTCAGCAAGCATGCTGTCGGCTTTCTTCTTTGCCGCTTCGTTGTCCTTTCCGTCCTTGGGCACAATCACCAGGAAAAGTTTCATCATGTCGTTCCACACAAAAGAAGCCTTGTTCAAATCGTAGAAGGTGCGGATTTCCTCATCACTGGGAGCAACATTCTTGATTTCATTCTGTTTCTGGCTCAACACATACTGCTGGGCCAAAAGTTGATTCTTCAAGAAGGCCTTGTAGTCAGCAACATTCATTCCCAACTGCTGCTTCATAAAGTCATCCAGAGAAAGACCTGTCTGAGACTTTACAATGTCCGCAAACTGTGCTTCCGTTACCTGCTGACCAACCTGCTGGCTTACGCTCTGGAGGAAATACTGTTCCACCTGAGAATCCGTAATCTGCATGTTTGCCTTCTGCGCTGCCTGCACAACCAGTTTTTCATCAATAATGGCGGCAAGAATATCTTTTTTCTGATCAACCGTAAAAGAAGAGACGCCATTTTGCTTCTGGTACATCTCTACTCTGGACTTCAATTGACGAAGCGTGATGGTCTCCGGCTTATGCAATTTTACAACCGCCAGGGCCTGCAAGTCATTCTGCGCAAACACCGCCGTTGCGGCCACCAGAAAAAGTGCGAGTCCAAGAGCTAATTTTTTCATTTTATCCACCTCATTATTCAGCCAGCGGCAGAATACCACTAAACTTTCTTACTTTATATAACAGACATAACTGTACTTTGTTACAGAAAATTGCAACAAATTGCTATTTATCCAGTGGCAAGCCACCAGAAATCACTGCGCGAATACGTCGCACGCCCGCAGAAGAAGACTGCTCCTTGGTAATCTTAAAGTCACCAATCTGAGCCGTGTGCTGCACATGGGGACCGCCACACACTTCCTTGCTGAACCAATCATTCTTTGGATTCTTGCCAACCGTATAGACTTTTACGCTCTCACCGTATTTATTTGCGAACAAAGCACGGGCACCTTCCGCCTTAGCCTGCTCCAACGTCATCACTTCCATCGTAACCGGAAGATCTTCCTTAATCTTTTCGTTTACGATGTCCTCAACCTTTTTAACTTCCTCAGGAGTCATGGGCCGGTCAAAGGTAAAGTCAAAGCGCATGCGTTCATTGTTGATGTTAGACCCCTTCTGCGCAACCTTGTCGCCCAACACGTTGACCAAAGCCTGCTGCAACAAGTGCGTTGCCGTGTGGTACTTTGTCGTCGTATCACTCTGCTCTGCAAGTCCGCCCTTAGCCTTTCCCGCATCCAGAGACTTTGACGCTTCCTTGTGTTTTTTCTCCGCTTCCTTAAAGCCTTCCAAATCCACCGTAAAGCCATGCTCTGCACCTAATTCCTGTGTCAGTTCCACCGGGAATCCAAAAGTATCGTACAAACGGAAGGCAACCTTACCGCTGATTTCTTTTTTTGGATTTTTCATCAAATTGGGAAGCAGTTTCTGGAACTCCGCCTCGCCGTTTTTCAGAGCCTCGCGGAATTTATTCTCCTCAGCCGTCAGTTCATTGCAAATCTTTTCCCGATTCTGCTCCAGTTCGGGATAGGCTTCCTTAAAGTTTTCAATAACGGGAGACGCAACCTTTGCCAAAAATTCATTTTCAATACCCAGTTTCATGCCATGGCGCACAGCACGGCGAATCAAACGGCGGAGCACATACCCTGCACCCAGATTTGACGGAGTTACACCCCGCTGGTCACCCAAAATAAAGACAGAAGCACGGGTATGGTCAGCGATAATGCGAACGCTCTTGTCCTTTTCCTCGTCAGAGCCATAAGTATAGCCAGAAAGGTTTTCAATCTCAGCAATAATAGGCTGGAAAACTTCTGTCTGATATACGCTTGTCTTTCCCTGCAGGATACAGTTGGTGCGCTCCAGCCCCATGCCCGTATCCACATTCTGCTTGGGCAGCTTGTTCAGTTTTCCATCTGGCTGACGGTCATACTGCATGAAAACATTGTTCCAGATTTCCATCCAATTGGCACTGTCGGTCTTTTTGTTTGAGCCAAGGGGAGGAAGCCCCTGACCAACCCAGTAGAAGATTTCTGTGTCAGGACCACAAGGACCTGTTGGGCCTGCTGCCCACCAGTTGTCGCTTGCAGGAAGATAGGCAATTTTATCCTCGGGCATGCCATTGTCTTTCCAGTAGCCGGCCGCTTCTTCATCGCGGGGAGCAGATGCATCGCCCTCAAAGACCGTCACAGACAGTTTTTTGGGATCAAGACCAAGCCATTTGGGGCTCGTCAAAAATTCATAGGAAAAAGCGATGGATTCTTTCTTAAAGTAGTCTCCCAAAGACCAGTTGCCCAGCATTTCAAAACAAGTCAGATGGCTGGAATCTCCCACTTCGTCAATATCACCCGTGCGAATACACTTCTGATAGTCAGTCAGGCGAGTTCCAGAAGGATGAGGCTGCCCCAAAAGATAGGGCACCAGCGGATGCATACCAGCCATTGTAAACAAAACAGAAGGGTCATTTTCGGGAATCAGAGACTGTCCTGAAATTTCAGCATGATTTTTGCTTTTAAAAAACTCAATGTATTTAGAACGTAATTCGTTTGCAGTCATAATAGTCTATTTTATGAATTAGTGCCCTCGGTGTCAATTGACACAATATATATTCCTTATACAATAGAAACAATTATGGAAGAGGAAAAAATAGCACTTTTTGAAACAGCACCCATTCCAAAAGCCGTAATGTCGCTTGCTGTTCCTACCGTGCTCAGCATGATTGTCACCGTTTTGTACAATATGGTAGACACCTTTTTTGTCGGTCAAACAGGAGACCCCAATCAAATGGCAGCCGTCAGCATTGTTACCCCTGTCTTTTTGTTTTTCATGGCGGCAGGAAACATCTTCGGTATCGGCGGTTCATCATTCGTCAGCCGCTCCCTTGGCGAAAAAAAATATGACCGTGCAAAGCACATATCTTCTTTCTGTCTGTACGCAGGCATCATCACAGGCATTCTGGGAGCAATGCTCATGCTTGCCTGCATGACACCCCTTTTGCATGCAGTCGGCACAAGCCCCAACACCTTTGGCTTTTCCCGCAGCTACCTTACCTGGATTGCCATAGGCGGTCCCGCCATTGTCGTCTCCACCGCCTTCACCAATCTGATACGGGGAGAAGGCGCCGCAAAAGCCTCCATGGTTGGCATGATGGCAGGCACCCTTGCAAACATCATTCTGGACCCCCTCTTCATTCTTGACCGATTCTGGGGCATTCCCGGTCTGGGCATGGGTGTTTCAGGAGCCGCAATCGCCACCGTCTTGGGAAACATCGTCTCAATCATCGTCTACATTGCCCACATCATCTCAAAACGCTCAGTTCTTTCCATTAGATTGCAGTATTTCACCGTACACAATGGCATTCTCCGCGAAGTAGTTTCCGTGGGACTTCCTGCCTCTGCCGTCGGTATATTGATGAGCCTGAGCAACATCCTGATGAACAACATGCTGGTCACTTACGGAGACATTCCCGTTGCCAGCATGGGAATCGCCATGAAAGCCAATATGCTCGCCATTTTCGTACAGATGGGACTTGCCATGGGTATTCAGCCTCTTGTCGGCTACAATTACGGAGCGGAAAATTACCAGCGCATGAAAGCCATCATGAAATTCACCGCCATCTGCGTATTTGTGTCAGGGGTCATTCTCACTACAGTCTATTTTATCTACTCCCGACCCATAGTCAGTTTTTTTATCAGCGACGAAGCCGTCATCGCCATGGGCATTACCACACTGCACGCCCTCATGTGCTCCACCCCGCTCATCGGCATCATGTTCGTCCTCTCATTCTCATTTCAGGGCATGGGAAAAGGCAAGGCTGCATTCATCCTCGCCGTCAGCCGCCAGGGCTTTATCTTTCTCCCCTGCGTCTTCCTGCTCAACAAATTCTTTCACTTGCGAGGCCTCATCTATTCCCAGCCCATCGCAGATTTGGTTTCCATCGTCATGTCACTGGTCATGTTCCTTTGGATTAACAGAGCATTAAAAGCGGGGGAAGTCTCCCCCCTCGGCTACAATGTCTGACTAGCCAGGCATTGTAGCCTACCCCCTCTGCGGGGCAAGGATAAGGCCTTTCAGCCCCGCAACGCCCCATGATGCATTTTTTGCCGGCTACGCCGTCCAGAGCCTCCGCATTATAGATATCGTGCTTGAATATCGGCTGGACAAATGAAATGTATGAACAGCAAAAAGCCTACCGTTGCAGCGTGTCAAGCAAGCCCCGCGGTTGAGCGTAAT
>CAKZZO010000071.1 GCA_937885175.1 uncultured Treponema sp.
TACCTGTGCCCTTTTTGTCTTACTTGTGAATGGATTATAATGCGTTTGCCCTGCGGTCTATTGCTTTTTGTAGGGAAATTTTATATCCTTATTCTATTATATCCCACTATATTCCACGCTAGGAGAAAAAAGGTGAAAAGAGTTTACAAACTGCTAACCCTTGCATTGACGGCCGCAATCTGCCTGTTCAGTGCCTGCAAAAAGGATGAACGTCTTGTCTATCTGTACAACTGGACGTATTACACTCCTGAAGAAGTTGTGCGCAAATTTGAGCAGGAATTCAATTGCACGGTAAAAGTAGACAGTTATTCTACCTGCGAAGAAATGTATTCAAAACTCCGTGCTGGTGCCAAGGGCTACGATATCGTCATTCCCTCAAACGACTTTGTTTCCATCATGCTCCGTCAGGGAATGTTGCGGGAACTTGATCAGAGCAAACTGACCAACAGCGGCAGAATCAATCCGAAGATTCTTGAAAAAGCAAGCTATGACCCCACCATGCGGTATGCGGTTCCCTATGCATTAAGTGCAACAGGAATCATGGTCAACAAGCAAAAGGCAAAGACTTCTTATGCCCGCAGTTATGCCATTCTCGCAGACCCTCAGTTTAAGGGCCACACCACGATGATGGATGACATGCGCGAAGTGCTGGGCTGCGCCCTCGTATACATGGACAAGGACATGAACAGTCTGAATGACGAGGAACTGGACAGCGCATACAAGCTGATTGTTGACCAGTGGAAACCCAACATCATTAAATTTGATGCAGAAGGCTTTGGAAAGTCCTTTGCCAGCGGAGACTTCTGGCTCTGCCAGGGCTATCCCGAAATCGTATACGGAGAAGTGGACGAAAGCCGCTGGGACGAGATGATTGACTTTTTCATTCCGCCGGAGGGTGGTCCCGCAACGCTGGACAGCATGGTTATCCTAAAGGACGCTCCCCACTATGAACTGGCAAATGAATTCATCAACTTCATTCACCGTCCGGAAAACTATGCGCTTTTCATTGACGAATTCCGCTATCCCAACGTAGTGAACCTCTCAGCCGATGAATTCATCACCACCAAGCCCATGTACGACCCGGAGCAGGCAATGCGCTGTACGCTCAAAGATGATTTGGGCGACGGACTGGACAAGTACAATACGCTGTGGCAGAAAATTAGATTTACGAACTAAGATTTCCCCGTCACGCCTGAAATGGTGTATGCTGAAAAAAACTATGAAGAAAGATTTATTGAATCTTGAAGACTTTAAGGAAATCGTAGAGATGGTTTCTACACCGATTCTGGTGGGAAAGCCAATCTACGATGATGATATTGTTGTTGATTTTGAAATACTCTATGTAAACAAGGCGTATGAGGATAAAATTCCCAATACGTCAAAAGCGGGAAGCAAACTGTCCTCCTTTGTAAACAATATTGCACAGGATGTGGACTGGCTCACCAAGGGCATCGAAACCATTCGGACAGGAAGAACCATGGAGGTCACCTATTATTCGGTCATCTCAAATTCATGGCTGCACGGCATCTTTACCCCCGTCAAGAACAAATTCCTTATCTTTACCATTACCGACATCACCCATGACAAGCAGAACGAAGAACAGCTGCGCAGGCAGAATCTACGGCTGGCCACGCTGACGGATGAAATCTCACGCTCACGGGAAAGCCTGCAAAGACAGTTGGACAGCATTCAGGACTTAAACGAGGAATTGCAGTTCACCGCCTATCACGACTATCTTACCGGACTGAGCAACAAGCAGAAACTCAAAAAAGACTTTAAGGAACTGCTGGAAGCCACCAATACCCAAAAAAACAAGAAGTTCGGCATCATCATGCTGGACATTGACAACATGAAACTGATTAATGATTCGGAAGGTCACAGGGCTGGAGATGAAGTGATTTGCCGGGCGGCGGCCATTCTGAAACGATTCCAAAAGCAGAACATTCAGTGCTATCATTTTGGCGGCGATGAATTTATCGTTTTGATAAAAAACATCAGTTCCAAGAACACCCTGCTTACCGTAGGCGACACGATTCTGGAAGTCTGCAACGATCAGGGCATCGACTTTTCCGCCGGCATTGCGGTCTACCCCGATGACTCCCGCGACTATGACGAACTCTTAAAATTTGCCGACATGGCCATGTACGATGTAAAGCGGCGCACTAAAAACGACATTGCCTTCTTCCAGTTGATGATGCAGGACAAATTCATGCGGCGGCTGAACATTCAGAGCAAAATGACCGATGCCATGGAGCACAATATATTCCAGCTCTACTATCAGCCCCAGTTTGAGGTAAAGACAAATAAGCTGCGGGGCTTTGAGGCCTTGCTCCGCTGGTATGATGACGAATTAGGCTGGATAAATCCCGAGCAGTTTATTCCCATTGCAGAGGAAACACAGCTTGTGGTGGAGTTGGGCGACTGGGTGATGAAAACTGCCCTCCAGACGCTGCACAAGTGGACAAAGAAATATCATTTTGACGGTATTATGAGCGTAAACGTATCTCCCGTGCAGCTAAAAAAGCCAAACTTCATCTTTGAACTGGCAGAAATGATGCGGGAAAACAAAATCCGCTCGGAAAATCTGGAGATTGAGATTACCGAAGGCGTTTTGATTGACAACAAGGAAGAGACCGTGCGCCTGCTCCAGCAAATCCGCGACATGGGCATTGGCATTTCTCTGGATGACTTTGGCACGGGCTATTCAAGTCTGAGTTACCTGCAGATTCTTCCGATAACCACGCTTAAAATCGACAAGTCCTTCATCTCCAATATCACGGAAAAAGACGGCGTGGAAGCGAACATCACCAATTCCATTATCTCCATGGTAACGAAAATGGGGCTGGACACCATTGCCGAAGGCGTGGAAAACCCTGAACAGCTGCAAATTTTAAGCGACATCAACTGCCGAAACGTACAGGGCTTTTTGAAGGGAAAACCCATGCCGGAAGACCGCTGTTCCGCCTATCTTGCCGGCGACGTATCGGCGATGCTGACTAATAACTATCCAGACGACTAAGCAGCCGCTCCAATTTATCGCCATAATAATCATCTATTGCCCATGTGTTTGTCAGTTCGGAAATGGTCTTTGCACTGCGGGCTTTATGGGGCCATGAATAGCGGGGGTCAATCAGTTCATTGCGAAGCGGTACGCTCACGTCCGTTGCATAGGCATGGAGATGCTGGATATGGGCACGCACTCCCAGCTGCACCGTTGCAAAACGCTCCCCGGGATGATTTGCGTCAGTGGAACCAAGACCGCAAAAATTGTGCATGTCTTCCGTAACAAGACCGCCAAATTCCAGCCAGCCTGTCTCCAGGCACATCTGCACAAAGGCCGCATCGGAATTGATGTGCTCCATCGCACCTTCAGCAACATAGCAGGTCGCAAGTTCGTATATCTCAGAGCGTTTTTTTGTGCCGCCATGAGAAAAGAAAAAAGCCGTCAGTTGCTCAGGTGATTTAATCCCGTAATCATACAGCAGTCGAGAGCATTTTTTTCCGCCCCGGGGAGAAGTCATACAGGAAAACAGAACGGCGGAAAGACAGACAATGGTCAGAACATACAATTTTCTCTTCATACTCCATTTTCGGATAAAAATTCACACTTTTTCTCATTTTCTTAAAAATTTTTTGTATATTTTTGCATTTTGATGCCTATATATAAGTGTATGGAAAAGATATATAAACGGGAAGAAAAACTACGCATTCGGGAACTCACGCTGACCAATGGCTTGTCCTATCCCAGCAACGCTGAGTTAATCATGCTGATTTTGGGAAGCGGAACCAGCCGTATGCCCATTGAATATCTGGCGGAAAAAGTACTGCATGTTGTGGAAGCAAGCAATCCGCCGGATTTAATTCACGCCCTGCTCAAAATTGAAGGCATTGGCACCACAAAAGCCTTAATGCTTGCCGCCGCCATGGAACTGGGACGCAGGATGAACCGAAATCCCCAGGGCTGCATGAATAAGCCTGCGGATATCGTTCCCTTTGTGCAGAACTACGCCATGGCGAGTCAGGAACATTTTCTCGCAGTCTCCCTGACAGGGGCACGGGATATTCTTTCCGTGCATGTCGTCTGTGTGGGCTCAGGAAACATGGCTCTGGTACGTCCTCGGGAAGTCTTTTGCGAAGCCATAAAGGAACACGCCTCTGCCGTTGTGCTCTGCCACAATCATCCCAGCGGTCAGTGCTACCCCTCTGAGGAAGACCTGATAATGACTGCGGAAATGATAGACAGTGCCATGCTGCTGGGGATTGCCGTGCTTGACCATATCATCCTGACAAAAAACGGCTACTTTAGCCTTTTGGAGCATGATTTGTTGCCAGGGATGGAATTTAAGGATAAAATGAAGGCATGAGGAATTTCTTTTCTGTGCTGATGCTGCTACTGGTCTCCGCCGTACTCTTTGCCCAGACCTCCGCTGACTCTGGGACAACCTTTCCTTTTTTGGAGCCAGAAACAATCAGCGATTTAGGAGCAGGCCACACAAGCATCAATATCCGCGCAAACATCAGGGATGCGGCCGTGTATCTGAACGGCAATTTTGAAGGCAAGGTTTCTCTGCGGCTTAACGACATCATGCGGGGGCAGTATCATCTGCGCCTTACTCGGAAGGGGTATATCACAAAAGACTATACGATTGAAGTTCTTGCAGGCTGTGCGCAGGAATACTTTATCGAACTGACCGAACAAAAAGAATGACACTCATACATATCGCCCAGATTATTTTTCTCGTTATAGAAGTAGGCTTTATCGGTTTTGTGCTCTTCTTTGAGCGTAACGAATCAACACGACGGCTCTTGTGGCTCTTTGTACTGATTGCCCTTCCCGTCATCGGCTGGATATTGTATTTGCTTTTTAGCGGGCATTTTTTTACGGGTACCAAACGCATGAAGGAAACCAATCGCCTGATTGATGATTTCCGAAAGCCGCTGATTGCTGACCAGCTTGCCTTTATTGCAAAAAATCAGGACAAAATACAAGGCTCCCTGATACAGGAATACTGGCAGCTCATCCACATGAACTTGAACAACAACGACAGCCTTTTGGTCTGTTCTGACAGCGCAGAAATCTTTACCACGGGAGACACCTTTTTTGACAGCCTCTACAAAGACATTGCAAACGCACGCCAAAGCGTCAATCTGGAATACTTTATCTTTAAGAAGGATAAAATCGGAAAACGCTTTATGGACTTGCTTTGCAAAAAAGCCCGGGACGGCGTAAAAGTAAATCTCCTTTACGATGATTTTGGCTGCTTCTTTACTCCTACCCGCTTTCTGCAAAAACTCAACCGCGCTGGCGGCGAAGTGCATCCTTTCTTTCAGATTCGGCTGGGACTTCCCCTTACCCTCAATTACCGAAACCACCGAAAAATTGCCGTCATAGATGGAGAAATCGCTTATACGGGCGGACACAATATTGGAGATGAGTACGCAAACAAATCCCGCCGCCACCGCTACGACTGGCGGGACACAACAGTACGTGTTACAGGAAGCAGCGTTATCTCACTGCAATCTGTTTTTCTGATTGACTGGTTCAGCATCATCGCATGGCGAAACCGCGCAAAAGTAATCCGCCGCGCAGGAAACTATTTTCCCAGGCCCATATTCGACTCCCTCCACAATAAGCTGACAAAAAATCAGCAGATGCAGTTCTTTACCGATTTGCTTTTACCCGGCCGCATTCCCACTCAGGTTGTTACCGCAGGACCGAACAAGATTCATCTTTCCAGCATCAAGGATTCCCTCATCAAAATGATAAGTTCGGCAAAA
This sequence comes from uncultured Treponema sp., assembly GCA_937885175.1. GTDB lineage: Bacteria > Spirochaetota > Spirochaetia > Treponematales > Treponemataceae > Treponema_D. The sequence continues at coordinate 5,779 of CAKZZO010000071.1, forward strand.
AAGTATGTGTACATTCAAACGCCCTATTTTACACCTGACGAAGAATTTATTTCTGCCCTTAAAATTGCGGCATTCAGCGGGGTAGACGTTCGCATTCAGATTCCTACAAAATGGGATAAATTTTACATGAAGGCCGCCTCGCTCCAATTTGTACGCGAACTCCAGCCCTATGGAATCAGTTTTTATCAGTACGAGGGATTTATTCATGCCAAAACCCTAACCGTAGACGACAGCCTTTGCTCCATCGGCTCAACAAATATTGACTGCCGCAGTTTCTCCCTGCTCTTTGAGGCCAATGTTATTTTTTACAGCGAAGAATTCTGCAAAAAACATCGGCAAGTGTTTCTGACCGACGAAACGAAATCCCGCTTTATTGCCCCCGGAGCCTTTGACAAGACTTTCATTCTGACCCGTACCTGGTGGAGTTTTGCAAAACTCTTTACTCCCCTCATGTAGGTCTTTTTTAACAGGAAAGAGAGCAAATTTTTCTCAAAACTACTTTAAAAAATACGCATTATCGCTCATAATAGAGGAATGAGTGATATTTCAGTATTACAGACAGAACGGTATAAGTATCAGCCAGAAGTTCCCGAGATTCTCAAAGAAGATGTTTCTAAAGTTCAGATAAAGACTGGTGATGCTGTCGTTCCTGAAAAAGATGCGGAAAGCATTAAAGAAGCATACCCTCAGACATACGGCATGCCTATCGTCACCTTTGTTGAAGGAAAAAATGATTTTGCCACCAAGCCCCACCGCACAGGCATTCTTTTGAGCGGCGGTCAGGCACCGGGCGGACACAATGTGATTTGCGGTCTCTTTGACGGACTAAAGGCTGCTAATCCTGAATCAGAACTCTTTGGTTTTCATTTAGGGCCGGGCGGACTTGTTGCAAATGATTATGAAGTGCTCACCGCCGACCGCATCAATCAGTACCGCAACACAGGCGGATTTGACATGATTGGAAGCGGACGCACCAAGATTGAAACAAGCGAACAGATTGAAGCCGCCATCAAAAATGTTACGGATTTGCGTCTGGACTCGCTGGTTATTGTTGGCGGCGATGACTCAAACACAAACGCAGCATTTTTGGCAGAACAGTTCAAGCAGCGCAATCTGCCGGTACAGGTAATCGGTGTTCCCAAGACCATTGACGGCGACTTAAAGAATGAATATATCGAAACCAGTTTTGGCTTTGACACCGCTACAAAGGTGTATGCAGAAGTCATCGGAAACCTTGCCCGCGACACCGCGTCCGCAAAAAAATACTGGAACTTCGTCAAACTGATGGGACGTTCCGCCAGCCATATCGCGCTGGAAGTCGGCCTGCAGGTACATCCCAACGTCACCCTCATTGGCGAGGAAATCAAGGCCAACAATTCTACGCTGCAGGAAATTCTCTTTAACATCTGCCATGTCATCGCACACCGCGCGGCTAACGGAGAAAATTTCGGCATCGTTCTGATTCCAGAAGGCATTGTCGAATTCATCCCGGAGACAGAAAACCTGATTCAGGAACTGAACCACTGCTGGGGCGACTACGAAAAAGTCTTTACGGCGCTCACTACGCTGGATTCAAAAAAACGCTGGCTCATCAACAAGATTTCCCAGCAGGCATATTACACTCTTGACCAGTTGCCCGACGAAATTGCGGAACAGTTTCTTGGTCTGCGTGACCCCCATGGAAACATCATGGTTTCTCAGATTGAAACGGAAAAACTCTTCATCTATATGATTCGCGACTATCTTGCCAGTATGGAAGCGGCAGGTACCTACAACGGTAAATTTGCCCCCCTTTCCATGTTCTATGGCTACGAAGGACGCGCAGTTCCTCCCAGCAATTTTGACGCAAACTACTGTTACTCTCTGGGAAAAACGGCTTTTATGCTGATTGCAAACGGACTTACCGGCTATATCGCCAACGTGCGCAATCTTGCAAAACCTGTTTCCCAATGGACGGCGGGCGGCATTCCCCTTACGATGATGATGAACATGGAAGAACGCAAGGGAAAGATGGTTCCTGTCATTGCAAAGTCACTGGTAGACTTAAAGGGGGCTCCCTACAAGGAATTGGTGGCAAACCGCTTTAACTGGGCAAACAAGACTTCCTACGTCTACCCGGGTCCGATTCAGTATTTTGGTCCAAAAGAAATCAGCAACGGCATAACGGAAACGCTGCGTCTGGAAGAAATCGTTCGCGAAAAGAAAGCACAAAAGGCACAGGAATAGCAGGAAAGCACAATGAAATTATACTCACGGCGGCATCTCGTCCGCGCTCTGATAACGGGCATTGCAATCGGAAGCTTTGCCGCTCTGGCAGTTTCTTTTTCTCTGAACAAGCAGCAGGCAGAGGCTGAGAAAATAGGGGAAAGTCTTGCCATCAAGACAGCAGAAAACGAACCTCAGGAAGCATTGGATGCAGCAGAATCAATCGGTACGGATTCTACCGTCCTTCCCGCCGCCACAAAATCTTCCCCGGATGTCATCTACACCCAAGACGAGCAGCAGAATATTTCTGTCTACGAAAAATGCAATGAAGCCGTTGTAAACATTACCACTCAGGTGATGGGCGTAAACTGGTTTTTGGAGCCCATTGTGCAGGACGGAGGTTCTGGTTCAGGCTCAATCATCGACAAGCGCGGCTATGTGGTGACGAACGTGCATGTCATTTCAAATGCCAGCAAAATCACCATTGCCCTTGCGGACGGCTCCGCCTATGAGGGAAACATCATCGGTCAGGACGTGGAAAGCGACATTGCCGTGCTTAAATTTGACCCGCCCAAAAACGTGGAGTTAAAAACCATTGATTTTGGCGACAGCGAAAAACTGAAAGTCGGTCAAAAGGTCATTGCCATCGGAAACCCCTTCGCTTTGGAACGCACCATGACTACAGGCATTATCTCTGGCCTTGGCCGTCCGATTCAGGAAAGCAAGAATGTCATCATCCGCAACATGATTCAGACAGACGCGGCCATCAACCCGGGAAATTCAGGCGGTCCGCTTTTGGACACAAACGGCAAGATGGTTGGCATCAACACCATGATAATCTCAAATTCAGGATCTTCTGCTGGCGTAGGCTTTGCCGTTCCCGTTTCCACTGCCCGCCGCGTGGTAAATGACTTGCTCCAGTTTGGCAAAGTAAACCGTGGCGTTATCAACATCGTGCCAGTGCAGATGACTTCTTCTATCGCTCAGTATGCAGGTCTGGGAATCAGCACGGGCATTCTGGTCAGTTCCGTAGAAAAAGGAAGCGGAGCAGAACGCGGTGGCATTCGTGGCGGAAACAAGGCCGTACAGTACGGGAGCCGCTGGAATCCCACTACCATTTATCTTGGCGGAGACATCATCATCGGCATAGACAACATTACCATCCGAACATACGCAGACTACACAAGCGCACTGGAAAGCAAGCGTCCTGGCGACAGCGTAACCGTAACCGTGTGGAGAGACGGAAAGTCACACAAACTGAAAGTCACTTTGGACAATGCAGAAAACTCCAGTACCACATTGTAGTACGGAAAAAACATGAACATCAAAAGCATTTTTTGCCTGTCATTTTTTGCGCTCTCCTGCCTGCCGCTTTTTGCCAAACCCGTTGAGTTTCCTGTTTCCGGTCTCTTTACCCGCGAGCCGGAACCCATTCCCACCGTTATTGACTGGGATGAAGGTCAGTTTGGCAAAAGACCAACCACGGAATACAATCATTCCATTGCCCGTATTGCCTGCCTGCTTTCGGAAGTTTCCTATCTGCGGGTGCGGCCTGAATGGTCTGATGCCCGCTCCCAAACCCTGCTTCTGATGGGCATAAAGCCAGAGGATATTGAATATCATTACGAACTGAACTACAAGGATCCCGTGTGGGGCTACGACCAGTGTGCCTTTACGCTGGCAAAAAAAGAAATCAATTCCGCCACAGGAAAACGCACGCTGATTTTCATACTGATTCGCGGAACTCCCAACGAGGCAACGGAATGGATTTCCAATTTTGACATCGGCAACAACACGAAAGACGGCGAAGTCTTGCACCGTGGCTTTTTAAAGACTTCCCTCCAGATTGAAACCGCCCTGCTGAGTTACCTCATAAAAAACAAGATTCAGCCGTCAGATGCCTACTACCTCATTACCGGGCACAGCCGTGGAGCGGCAGTCTCCAACATGCTGGCGGCAAACCTTTCCCGCAACCCCCAGTTCAACAGCAAAGACATGTACGTGTATACCTTTGCATCTCCCAATGTGACGACTGACCCGGAATATGGGGATGAAAAATACAATTTCATCTGGAACATCGTCAATGCGGAAGACATTGTGCCCACCGTTCCCCTTTCCCGCGACCGCTGGAACTATCACAAATACGGTCATGTACTCACTCTGGTAAACGCCTGGAATATTGACTCAGACAAGTACTGGAAGGACTTGTACCCCCGCATGAACAAGTATTACGTGGACTTTATTAAACGTGATTACGCTCCCTTTAAAATCGGTCCCTTTGCGCCGATTCAGGTTACCCGCTTTCTGACCTATTTTTATTCAAATGTAGATAAGTATTACGGAAAAATCCTCGGTCTGAACAAGATTGTCAAAAAAATCATGTGGAAAGTCTTTCCCGCCGATGATGAAGATCCGCCGCAAAAAGAAGAAGAAGACTCAAAGGCAGAAAGCGAACCAGAGCCAGAAAAAGATGAGGAAAAGTCAAAATCACTAGGCGAAAACATCCTTGACTGGCTCAACAATTCCACTGACGGTCTCATAACCTACACCATGGAAGCCTTTCTGGACATGCATGCAAATGAATCCTATCTGGCATGGATGCTGGCAGGCGATGAAAACGAAATCTTCTCTGAACTGGGAAGCACGCAAATGCTGATAAACGGCAGTTTTGAATGTGCTGTTTTTGACAAGGACAATAATGTGCTTGCCCGGGCAAAGGACAGCCGCGTGTATTACTCATCCATACATGCCCCCCTTGCCGCCATGCAGATTCGCGGACACTTACTGACCATCGGTTTTTCTGCCAACGCTGACTTTACCCTGGTACTCTATCGGGGAAGCATTGCCCCCAGCCCTGTTTCCATTCAAATTGAGCAGTATTCGGCAAGCGGACAGATTCTTTCCACTACGGAAAAGCAAAGAATCGGCCTCCACAAATGCATTGCCTACAAGGTAAAAGCCGGAAAAATTCTTCTGGACGCATCTGCCGCAGACATTGAAAAAATCAAGGGTGCCGAAAAAAGAAAGGCAATCCGCGATGGAGATATAGGAACTGCATGGAATTGTATGCTCCAGCCTGAAATACATATCAATACAGATGCAAGTTTTGGCTTTGGCTTACTGGCAGGCACCCAAATGATTTACGGCTCTGCCCTGCTGAATTTGAACCCCAACAAAATCAACCGTTCCCTTACCTTGAGTACAGGCATCGGCAGCCAGCAGAATATCGTAGGCCCGCTTATGCTGCATGCAGACGCATGGTGCCGTTTTATCTGGGACTTTGACAATGATTCCCAAGTCTATTATGTACCCGCCCTCAGGCTGACCCTTGCCCTCCGTCCGCGACACCGCTGGCAGATTTTTGCAGGCCCCGTCTTTGACTTCCACATCGACGGTCACAATGACGGTGCCTTTGATTCTGCCATCACACCAAAAAAGATGGGTGCAATCCACTTTGGCGACAGCGTAGAAGCCATTCCCAGCATTCAGTTTGGCATGCGTTTTTAAGGCACACAGAGACAAAGGGCAAAAAAAGTGGACAAGAAAAACATAACGATTTTATGCAAGGTGGTGGACAATTTTGGAGACATAGGATTTGTCTATCGCCTTGCCCGCGCCCTTACCCAAGAAGACACAAGCCTGCACCTGCGCCTGATAGTGAGCGATTTAGCCTCCTTTGCTGCCCTTGCACCGGAAGTAGACGCGACAAAAGACGAGCAGACCTCCTATGGCTGGCAGATTTTTAACTGGAATGCCGATGAAACAGGCAGACGAGCCTTCAGGCAAAATCCACCCGCCATCATCCTGGAATGCTTTCAGTGCGGCCGCCCAGACTGGCTGGAAGACATACTCTTTGACAAGGCCGCCAGACCAGACGATATTGTACAGATTATAAACATTGACTATCTGACTGCCGAAGACTATGCCGATGACTTTCACCTATTAAAAAGCGGCACCCGAAGCCCACGGGTAAAAAAAATCAATTTTATGCCGGGCTTTACGGACAAAACAGGCGGTCTGATTTTGGACAGGGATTTTGTAAAAGCAAGAAAAACAAATTCTTCCTATCAGACAGATGTCTTTACCCTGGTCTTTTTCAGTTATGAGCGGAACTGCATGCCTGTTGTAAAAGCATTGGAAGCCTTTCAGACCCAGACAGGTCAAAAAGTACGTCTGCTGCTCGCGGCAGGAAAAAGCCACGCCCCCTTTATGAATGCATGGAAAAAGGCAGGTAAGCCGTTCATCGTAGAAAGCCTTTCCTTTTTGCCTCAGGAAGCATGGGATGCCCTGCTCTGCCACAGCGACTTTAACTTTGTGCGCGGCGAGGACTCTTTGAGCCGAGCATGCCTTTCTGGCATTCCCTTTGTCTGGCAGGCCTACATTCAGGAGCAAGACTATCATCTGGTAAAACTATCCGCCTTAAATCAACGGCTTCGCCCCTACCTTGCCCCACCCCTCTTTTCCGCTTACGATGCATACACCCGCGCCTACAATGTGGAAAAAGACCAGACAGACGCGTTGCTGCAAGTGCTTTTGGCTGCAAAAGATATGAAGAAAGGATTTTCACGCTTTGCGGATGATTTGATTGCAAAGGGTAATCTGGCAACGCACTTACTGAACTGGATTTCCACCCTCTAGTCCAGGGCAAACGCATTATAATCCATTCACACGTAAGACAAAAAGGGCACAGGTAAAAGAGTCCCAGCAAAAACGAAAAATGAGTCC
>CAKZZO010000072.1 GCA_937885175.1 uncultured Treponema sp.
CTTTTCATTTGTCCAGCCGATATGCAAGCACGATATCTATAATGCGTTTGCCCTGAGATTGTATATTTTTTACGGATGTGCTACTTTCTATATATATGAAGTTTTTTACATGTCTTTTGTTCATCTTTGCTTTAGCTCCCCTTTTCTTGTCTGCTGAAGAAGAAAGGCTTTCCCTGAGCCTGACGACAGATATTGCCTATCATCCTAAAACTGACTATGTTGCTTCAGATGGTACTCATTTTGCGCCAACGTCAGGGCCATTTCGCATAGTCAAGCCACGGACGACTTTTACGGCTGAATATAAGATTCCTGTATTGAGGGGGGAGTCGCCTCTTTTTGCGGGCAACCACGTAACACTGACAGGAAGCCTAATGATTACGCCCGTTTCCTTTTCTCCTCAGTTTTCCGTGACTTTTTCTCCAGCTGCTTTCTTTGACCTGGAGGCTGGTTTTACAACAGGAAGCGGCTGGAATATTGGTTCTCTCCACGGTGTGCGCGAATATAATCCAGCGACCCGGGAGTACGATTCCCTGACTTCCTTTACCGGCTGGTACATGAGACCCTATGCCGCCGCCACGATTAAATTTGACCTTGGGGCACTGTGGCCGGGAGACTGGCATCATATTGTCGGGCTTGCAACATTTGCAGTAGGCTATGAAGCAATGCTAGGTACTTCGCGCACAATATGGGAGTGGCAGACATTTACCGATCATGCAGATGGCTGGATGTATGTTCAGTACTATGTTCTGGGCTACCAGATGCCTATAAAACTTTCAATGATTGCGCTTACCTTTGAATTCTCAGGGCATTTTTCAGCATCGGATTACGGAGCCTTTGCAGACACCTATGGCGGCGACTACCTGTTCAAGGAAATTGGCCCGATGTTTGAGTTTACGCTGAATGAAAAGAATATATTTTATGCGGGAATCTTTTTTACAGGACAAAGAGGCTTTAAGGAAAGCCACACAGACGAAGAGGTGGAGCCGTCACTCACATACACGGGAACGGAATGGTTCTGGAATTATATTGCCGTCCGTTGGGTGCATAAGTTCTAGCTATTGCTTTCGGTTTTCAATGGCGCGGGCTTTTTCGTAGGCATCGTTAAAACTGACTGAAAAGAGACGGGGAGTGAGGACGATTATTTTTCGTATGGAATTCTTTCCCCCGCGGGCTTTCCATGCTGTGTCAATGCGCTGCCAGTAGGTGACGATGCGCGGAATAAAAGTGAGGGTCATGCCCAGAAGATCTGCAAATTTGTTCTCTTCTTTTCTTGTAATGAAGTTTTCGATTGACGAAAGTCCCTGACGAAACTGTATGTTGCTGGTAGTACGGTAGAAAAGCGATGTGATGGAAAGAGACAGCCCCATGTGCACAAATAGCATGGCATACTCTGGTGCAAAAATAAAAATTTGGAATGCTTGCTGTGTCATTTCATGTCCTGCGTATTCTGTTTTCCATGCCGTTATCTTGAAGATGAGCGATGTGGTATAGAGCAAGATAAAATAGAAGAATGTAGGCTTTAGGTCATGCATAATGTCCTTGATGGTAAGGCCAAGTAATTTTGCCAGCGTAAGGACTGCAAGCCAGCAGATGATTGCAGTCTCAGTTTCGAGTTGGAAGGCTAGAATGGCAAGAAGCGGAATCAGGAGGACTTTAATCCATGGGGGCATCTGGTGGAGAAAAGTGTTTCCTGCACGGTAGTGAAAGAATCGCTCGCTTTCTATCATAGCCACACCAAATCGCTGAGGGCATTGTAAGATGAAAGGGGATTTCTAATGCTCCATTGAGACAAATCCTGGGTGAGTGCCTGGGCAGGACTTCCGTTAAAGACGATTTTTCCTTTTTGCATGATGATACAGTGGTCTGCCAGGGCAAGGCATTTTTCAATCTCATGGGTGAGGAGCAGGATGGTCTTTTCCTCTTCGTGCAGACGGACAATCAGTTTGTTCACATCTTGTACGCCGGGGTAGTCAAGGTTTGCATAGGGTTCGTCAAAGATGATTATATCCCGCTTCATCGCAAGAATTGCCGCCACTGCAAGCCGTCTTTTTTCCCCACCGCTGAGAAATTCAGCCGGAAAATCAGCCTTTTCCAAAAGAGATACGGCTTTAAGGGCTTCTTCCACGGTATCTTTTCGCTCGTTCTTGGGTACTTTGCAGTTTTTTACGCTTACCATAACGTCTTCCCGGGGGCTTTCCCCCAAAATTTGCGTGGCAGCATCCTGAAATACCAGTCCAGGCTTGGAATCAAGGGTGATTTTTCCTTCAGAAGATTTCATTAGGCCGGAAATAATGTTCATCAGTACGGATTTTCCGCTTCCGTTAGCACCGCCGATGACCGTAAGCGAGCCTTTTTTTATGCTGAAAGAAATGTCTTCAACTGCGTAAAAAAAATCGGCGGGGTTTTGCTCTGAACGAAACCGTTTTGAGACATGCTCTAGATTGATGGCATTTTCAGGACTTTCCTTCATGAATGAAATCAATCCTTTTTAAATGGTTCGTCGTCATCGGTAAGGTAGCGTGCAACGACAGGGCGAAGGAGCAGGGACAGTATGATGGTTACGATAATCTTAACGGAATCTCCCGGAATAAAGGGAATAAGGCAGATTTTAAGGGCTTCGTGCATACTTTTTGCGGCTCCTTTTGCTTCCATTACGGACATAAACCAGGGAATGCCTGCCGCATAGTTCAGCACAAAAGCAACAAGGGTGGCAAGTATGACTTTTCCTACAACCTTACCGGTGAGTTTTTTTTCTTCCGGTGTAGGGCTGCCTACAATGAGACCCGCCGCAAGGGCACCGACAAAGTAGCCGATTAAAAATCCTCCAGTGGGACCTGAAAGCACGGCAATTCCGCCTTTTACCCCTGAAAACACAGGAAGCCCCAGCGCACCCAAAAGCAAAAAGATTCCTACGGCGGCGGCTCCGTGAATGCTTCCCAGTATGACGCCGGACATCAGTGCAAACATATTCTGCACGGTCACTGGCACCAGTCCGATGGGAATGGAAATAAAACAGCCGGCACAGATGAGTGCGGCAAACAAGGCGATGAAAACCGAACGAATGGTGTTTTTAGACATGATTGTTACCCTCTTTTTACGGTGTTTAGGGTAACAATTTGCATGAATAAAGTCAAGCGGGGGGATTTTTTCTGGGACGGCCTCGGCGCCTTGTTTTGACAAGTTCTGTGGAAATCTCGGTAACGGCATTGTCTTTTTCGTTCAGCGTAAAGAGAAGAATGTAAGTTGCCGCCAAAAGGGAGAGCAGTCCGATGAGCCAGTCACCAATCTGCGCATAGACTGTCATTTTGCGCTCGTACACAGGAATTTTTGCGGCAAGGGCGCCTTCCTCAAAAAGGGGAAGACTTTCCAACATTCTGCCTGCGGGGTCAACAATTGCAGTGACTCCGCCATTGGTGGAGCGGGCAAGGCTTGTGCGGTATTCTATGGCTCGGTAGGATGCCACGACAAAATGCTGCCATTCCGCACTTTCTGTCTGAGACCATGCGTCGTTTGTCAAATTGATAAAAACTTCGCTGCCTGCAAGATAGAGTTTTCGACAGACTTCTGCAAAGGCATCATCGAAGCAAATTGGTGTGGAAACCAGTACCGTATTTTCTTCATGCGTGGCTTTTTGGCCGGTCAGGGAAATGACTTTTGTTGCGTTTGGCTCAAAGTGAGGTGGAGTAGACAGGGGAATTTCAAAGAGAACAGGCCTGCTTCCCTGAATCCAGCCGTATGAAAACCCTGCAATTTTTTTGATGAAGCCACGCACTGCCTCGTATTCTACAAAAGGAATGCGCTCAGCAAAGGGAACGAGGTGCATTTTGATGTATGAGCCTTTGTAGGAACCGTTTTTATCCAATAACACAGTGGCGTTTCCATACTGATGCTTGTCCCGATTGATGGTGAGGGGGGCTCCAATGATAAAGGGCACCTGCATTTTTTTGATGAAGGGAATCAGAGGTTTTTCATCAGGAAAGTAGGTGTAGTAACTTTCTGCGCTGGGAAAGTAGTGTGAAAGAACTGCCTCACTCCACACAACTAAGTCACACTGTAAGTCCTGCTCCTTAAATGCCTTGATTTTTTCTTCGGAAAGGCGCTGGGAGATTGCAATAACTTCGTCATCGGTGTCATCCCAGGGGTCAAGATTCTGCTGGATAAGAGCCGCATTGAGGGTCTTTATCGGACGGCGGGGAAGTAAAAACTGATAGGCACCGTATAAAATGACCGTTCCTGCAAGGACGGCAAGACTTTTTGCACAGCAAAGCCAGGCACCATAGAGTTTTTGCGATTCTCGTTCTTGGGCAAAATAGGGAAGCTGGATGATTCCCTCGGCAAAAGACGCGCTGGTCAGGGCATAGAGAAAGGTGACGCCATATGGACCGGTGATGTCTGCAATCTGAGTGACAAGGGGCATGGTGTAGGCCGTCATGGAAACGGTTCCCCAAGGATAAGCGAGAAAGCCAAATGATTTTGCCCATTCCCAAACTGTGTAGGTGCCTGCAAACCAGAAAATTTTCAGCGGAATGGAATAGGCGTTTCTGCCTGCCGCTTCCTGCAATTTTCGCATTTTAGTCTGGTGGGAGAATGGAAAGAAAAAGACCAGTGTCGCAAAGGCACAGACAAAGGCCGTACCCAGTGCAGAGGCACCCAAGGTAAAGAAGGCGAATCCCCTAAAGTTTCCCAGCCAGAAACTGGAAAGCATATGTGTCGTTAAGGCGAGAATCCAGCCGTGGCAAAAAGCCGTAGCATAGTTTTTTGTCCGTGAGAGGGCTACATAAAAAGGGGCAAGCGCAATCATGCCCAGCAGGGGTGAGCCAAGGGGAAAGAGTTCATTTGGAATGGCGAGTGCAAGAACTATGCCAGAAAAAAGCGAACAAAAAACTTGTAAAAGTTGCCACATTATAGTAATATTATAGTAATAAGAAAATACATATTCAAGTAAGAAGGGTTGGTCGTTAGATGAAGCAGGTGGTTGACGCTCATAGAGCAGAATTTGCAGAGGATCCGGTAATTGTAGTTTCCGCTCCCTCCCATATGCACCTGATAGGTGAACATTCATGGTTTTTTAAAGATAAAACGCTTTCCATGGCGGTGAATATTCCTGTTTACATAGCCTTGTCTTTTCGTGATGACAGCACCTTGCATTTTTATTTTGCACAGACAAAAGACCATAAGCGTGCCTTGCTTTCTTCGCTCAAATTCCGTAAGGAAGACCGCTGGTCAAATGCCCTCAAAGGTATGGTCTATGGCTTTACTTCTGGTGGTTTTGAACTGCGCGGCATGAATATTACTGTCTATTCAGAGATGCAGCCGTCTAAGGGCTTTGGTATCACCACGGCAATAAAAGTAGGCACCGCTTTTGCCATTCGCGAGGCACTGGAACTAAAATGTACGGACGTGCAGCTTTTACAGGCGATTGAGCGGGGAAACAAACTTTTCCTGAACAGTCAGAACTTTTTGGCGGCAAATTACACGGCTCTGTATGCAAAAAAAGGTCATTTTATGATGACTGATTACGCTACTGCTGAGCATGACTTGATTCCCTTTAACTTTCCCGACAAGAAAATCCTGCTGACGGATGCACGGGTTCAGAGGGTAACGGTCTGGAATGAAGAAGTTTTGCGTCAGCCAGAAAATGTCCTTTTGCTTGGTGAACTCAAGGAGCGCAAGCAGAATGCATACGGTGGCTGGGTCTACGAGGATAATCCAACTGAAATCAACGAGGTTTTGGGCGTGGTAAACGAAATCATGCGCCACCGCCTTTTGTGCATCATGCGGGAACATAAGTATCTGCTGGATGCGGTCAATTACCTCAAAAAGAACGAGTTCGGCGGTTTTGCGCGTTCAGTCAACAACAGCCACAAAAACATGCGGGATGACTACGAACTTTCCTGCGCTGAGGTTGACTGGATTTTAAAGCGTCTGGGAATGATTAATCCCAATCTGAATGACATGCGTAATCCCAATTCCTGCGGTCGCATTACGGGAAAAGGGTTTGGTCGCTGTGCATACACTATCTTGAACAGCGAAGATATTCCGCTCTTTAAGGAAAAATTGTCTGAGTACGAACGTATTTTTGGCTTCCATCCCAAGACCTATGAGATTGAGCCTGCGGACGGAGTGCACATTGTCTCATAAGCGGACTGGACTCCCCAGGGTATTGCTGACCAATGATGATGGAATTGATGCTCCCGGACTTTTGACTTTGGAAAGTGCCTTGCGTAAAGTGGCGGATGTATATGTTGTTGCGCCTGACGGAAACCGTTCTGCAGTGTCCAACCATATAACCATGCATAAGCCGCTTGCCCTGAAAAAATGCGGTGAAAAACGCTATGCACTGGAAGGCTATCCGATAGACTGCGTGATTGCTGCCATGCATTCTAACCTTTTTGATTTTGCCTTTGACGCAGTGGTGAGCGGAATCAATAAGGGTGCGAATCTGGGAACGGATATCATCTATTCAGGAACGGCAGCGGCGGCTCGTCAGAGTGTGCTGTACGGACTTCCGGGAATTGCAGTAAGTTTGGAAAGTTATGACGGCAGCTGGACTTTTGCACCGCTTGCAGACTTTACGGCAAAAAATCTGACTGCCCTCATGGCGTTCGGTACAAAAGATTCCTTTGTGAATGTGAATGCGGCTTCACGGGAATCATATACAGAAATTGCCACTACCACCTTGTCGAGACGGGATTATCTTGATAGAGTGGAGATAATGACTGCGCCTGACGGAAAGACATACGGCTTTTTTTCAGGCGGAAACATTCAGACGGCCGGTCCTGTGGGAAACGACTTTGAGGCTGTCAAAAGCGGGAAGATTTCTGTCTCGCTTGTCATTGCCGAGCCGGTTCTAGAACGGACGGACAGGGACATACGCTTTGCGCTGTAGCTTTTGGGTTTGGGAGGAACTATGGCAGGTGAAACTCATGGTAAGAAGAATGATGTCCTCGGTGAAGGAGTCGCTCTCTATAAGCGGGGAGATTTTCTTGCGGCCATTTCTTTTTTTCTAGGACTTCCTGACGATAGCGGTGCTGACAGCATTGATTTAGCCTATTATATTGGACTTTGCTATACCAAATTGCAGCGATATGAAGATGCCTTGCTCTATCTTGAACAGGTTGTTACGGCAGGACAGAACCTTGACCGCGTATTGCAGTGCCGTTTTTTGCTTGCCGTCATATACACATCAACTGGAAGAAAAAAACTTGCCGATTTTGAGCTTCAAAAATTGCTTGAGGCAAAATATCGTCCAGCATCAGTGTATGCGGCCCTGGCATATAACGCATGGATGCAGGATGAGGCGGAAGCCAGTATTTCCTACTATAAAAAAGCCTTGGAAATAGATCCGGAAAATGCTACTGCCCTCAACGGTCTGGGCTATGTTCTTGCCTGTGAAAACCGTGATTTAACGACCGCCTTGACCTATTGCAAAAAAGCCCTTAAAAAGGCGCCCAATTCCGCCGCCTGCCTTGATTCTGTGGGCTGGGTCTACCTCAAACTGGGGCTTATGGAAGATGCCAATAAATTTCTGACCCTTGCAAAGGAAATCATGCCGGACAGCGAGGAAATCAAGGAACATATTCGTTTGGCGCAGGTGAGTTAAAATGAAAGTATTGAATCCGACAGGTCAATCAAAAAAAATGTTTTGCTCCCTTGTCTTTATGCTGGCTGCTGTCCTGGCATTTTCTCAGCAGACACCTTTTACCAGCGCGGAGGCAAGGGCTTTGAATGCGTCAGGTACGCAGACTGCTCAGAGTGCAAGGGCATTTCAGGAATTCCGCCGGGGTGTACAGGCCTACTATCGCGGTGCCTTTAACGATGCAATCCTGCAGTTTGAAAAAGCGCTTTCCTATCTGCCAAACGAAAATCTTATCCTGGACTGGCTGGGCAAATCCTACTATCGCTCAGGCATTGAGGGGGCTGCTTTACAACAGTGGCAGTTTGCTTCGGATAACGGCTATGGCGGACTCCTGCTGAAAAATCAGATTGAGATTGTGAGGGAGCGGCGCATTACTGATAACGCCTATCAGACTTCGGTAAAATACACGGAGGCGGGGTCCTTTGGCGGCTACAATGGCGATGTAATGGTTTTTAGCCAGCCCATTTCTGTATTGCCGGAGTCAGACGGTTCTGTCTGGGTGCTTGCCTACGGTTCCAATGAACTGGTAAAAATCGACATTAACGGTCTGGTGGTGAATCGGGTAAATGTTCCTCTGGTAGGCTTTGACCGACCCATGGACATGATTCGCAGCCGCGATGGCAATATCCTTGTTTCGGAGTCTGCCGGAGACCGCATCAGTATGTTTAACGCTAGGGGAGGATTCATCAAGTCCTTTGGCGAAAAGGGTATCGGTGTGGGGCAGATGGTTGGCCCCCAGTATCTGGCTGAGGATGATTCCGGCAATGTGTATGTGACTGACTTTGGAAACGCCCGTGTTGACGTATTTGACAAAGAGGGAAAAGGTCTTTTTTATTTTGGCGGAAAGACTGCTGAATTTGCCGGCCTTAAGGCTCCCACTGGAATTGCCTATGCGGGTGGAGAAATCTGCGTTGCCGATGCGGTGACAGGTGCGGTGTATCGTTTTGACACGGCGGGAAACTACACGGGTCTCCTCTGCAAGGAGAAGTCTTTTGTCAAGCCGGAATCCATGAAGCAGTGGGGCGGCTATATCGTTGTCTGTGACAAAAATCATGTGTATTCAGTGGACGTGTCTACTGGTGCTGTATATGAAAATGTGAATACAGGTAATGCTCCCTCCCGGGTGACCTGTGCGGTGCCTGATGCAAACGGAAATGTGCTGGTAAGCGATGTGGTGTCTAATGAAGTATACATCATGGCAAAGATGAGCGAGCTTATTGGCGGCCTTTTTGTGCAGATTGAGCGCGTGGATGCGTCTGCCTTTCCCAAGGTGACCCTGGAAGTCAAGGTTGAAAACCGCCACCGCCAGAGCATTGTGGGGCTAAAGGATGTCAATTTTCTTGTCACTGAGCGAAAGGGAACGGTGCAGGACTTAAAGTATGAGGGCGCCGCCTTTGCCAATGAAATTGCAGATGTAACGCTTGTAATTGATCGCTCTGTCTCCACTTCCCGCCATCGTGAGGAATTGGAAAGTGCCGTGCGGGAGATTGCCGCATCAATGAAGGGAGCGGGCACGGTTCGTGTCATCAGTGCATCTGCCATGCCAATTCTTGAATACACGGGTTCACCATCCGGCATAGAGAAGTTCAGTGCAAGCGCGCTTAAAAATCCACCTTCATCGGATGTGCGTTTGGACAGTGCCCTGCGTCTTGCGGTGAACGGTCTTATAACGGCGGAAAAAAAGCGGGCGATTATCTATCTGACGGACGGTGAGGTGAGTCAGACGGCATTTAGCAACTACAGCCTTTCCGATTTGTCCGCTTATTTGAACAACAATTCGGTTTCCATGGCAGTCGTCACGCTTTCCTCTCGTTCTCCTGCGCGGGAAATTCGATATCTTACGGAGCATACGAACGGTAACGAATACTATGTCTACCGCAGTCAGGGCTTGTCAGATGTGATGAAAGATATTCTCGCTATTCCCAGCGGCATGTACCGGCTTTCTTACACATCCGTGCTTACTAAGGAATACGGGCAGGCCTATCTTCCTGTAGAAGTGGAAAGCTATCTGATGAATCGCAGTGGTCGGGCTGAGACTGGCTATTTTGCACCGCTTGATTGACGCATGACTCTTGTGTACTCGGGCTTGCGAGATGTTGACGATGATTTTAATAAAGGGTATTCTGTAGCATATGTTTGAAGTAAAAGATACTGACCTTTTTAACCTTGAAGAAGATGACTTTGACACAATTCTTGCCGATGACATTTCTTTTCGCGGAACCATTAGATTTACCAAACCATTTATGATTCGCGGAAAAGTGACAGGCTCAATTGAAGCAACCAATGATTTGGTTATTGATACCCAAGCGGTGGTTACGGCGGAAATTGCGGCAACTCGTGTGCTGGTTCGTGGCAAGGTGGACGGTAATATTGCGGGGAGGGATTTGGTTTTTGTATCTTCCACTGGTTCGGTAAAGGGAGATGTTACTTCAAAACAAGTTGTTCTGGAGCCTGGTGCCCGCTTTAGCGGAAAGTGTACCATGACGGAAAACTGATTTTACGGAGTGTGTAAGATGAGCATAAAAAAATTGGTTTTTATGGCAATTGCAGTCTGTCTTTGCGGACTGACTTTTGCCCAGCAAAAAGCGGATGCCTTGGTTTTGTACCGAAGTGGCCGCTATCCCGAGGCAATTGCAATCTGTGAGCAGGAAATAAAAGATAATCCCAATAACATTGATTCCTACTGTGTCTTGTGCTGGAGTCTTGTGCGCAACCGTCAGTATGCACTGGCTGAACAGCATGCCACCGATGCCAGAAAGGTGAGTCCCTATGATGTTCGGCTCATTGAGATTCAGGCAGAGGCAAAATATTATCTTGGAAAGAATAACGGCGCCATGGAACTCTTTCAGCAGTACATTGCCACGGCTCCTGCCACCGCAGCCCGTATTGGAAATGCCTACTATTACATGGGTGAGATTTATATCCGTCAGGCAAAATACCAGCATGCTGACATTGCCATGACGGCTTCCGTGCACACGGAACCTACGGTGGATTACTGGTGGACACGCTGCGGCTACGCCCGTGAAATGGCGGGGTCCTATCAGACGGCACTGGATGCATACAGCAAGGCTTTGGAATTGAATGCGGCTCAGACAGAAGCGGCTCGTGGCAGAGACCGTTGTACCGCCCGCCTTCGCTAAACAAGCACAGTCATGAATACATCCATTCATTTTGAGACGCTGGGCTGTAAGCTCAATCAGGCGGAAAGTGAAGGTGCGGCACGTGCTTTTACCGATGCAGGTTTTTCTGTTGCCATGAATCCGCTGACTGCTTCCGACGATGTGCAGCAGGATGTGGGGCTGTGCATCGTGAATACCTGTACTGTAACGGCAAAGGCCGAGCAGAAAGCCCGTCGCATTATGCGCCTTTTGCTTGCAAAGTGTCCTCGTGCGGCGGTGCTTGTTACCGGTTGCTATGCTCAGTTGAATCGAGATGAAATCAAGGCGATTGATGAACGAATCTGTGTGCTGGGCGGTCAGAAAAAGGGTGCGCTGGCAGATCTGCCCGCCTTCTTAAAAAGCCTGCCCGACACAGACGGCAAATCCCTGGCAGATGCCTTGCAGACGCAGTTTGACGGAGCCGCTGGCCAGCAGTCACTGCACTTTCGTTTGACTACAGACAGTTTTTTAAATCACAGTCGGGCTTCCATAAAGATTCAGGATGGCTGCAATGCGGTCTGTACCTATTGCCGCATTCGTCTTGCCCGTGGAAAATCTGTTTCTCTTGCCGCCCAGGATGTAATCAATCAGGTGGCTGCCATGGAAAAAGCGGGGCAGTCAGAAGTGGTCATTACTACGGTAAACATTGCCCAGTATCGCGGTGCCTGGCAGGACGGTTTTGTAGATTTTGCAGGTCTTCTGGAACTTTTGCTTTTCCACACGGAGAAAATTGCTATCCGTATTTCCAGTCTTTACCCGGAAATTGTTACTGAACGGCTCGCCAAAATCATTGAAAATCCCCGCGTACGGCCGCATTTTCATATTTCAATTCAGTCAGGAAGTGATGCGGTACTTGCAAAAATGAAGCGTCCGTATCGTATTGCCGTTGTCTACAAGGCGGTGGAATTGCTGCGAAAGGCAAAGACAAATCCTTTTCTTGCCTGTGACATTATTGCAGGCTTTCCCGGCGAAAGTGATGAGGATTTTTCCCTTACGATGGAAATGCTGAAAAAAACAGGCATGACTTTTGTACACGCCTTTCCCTTTAGTGCCCGGCCGGGAACGGAAGCCTATACAATGCGGCCTATGGTGCCCAACTCCGTAGCAGGTAAGCGTGTTGCCCAACTGGAAGCCTACAGCAAAGAAGCGAAGACTGCCTATATCAACTCCTTTATAGGACAGGAGCTCAAGGCTGTCTGCGAAACACTTCACCGGGCAAAACTTTCCAAGAACAGGATTGTGGTGCATGCCGTAACGGAAAATTTCCTGCACTGTCAGTTGCTTTTTGCTCCTGACGCTTCCCATATTCCATCGGCAGGCTCTGTCATCAGGGTAAAAATCCGCCGTCCGCTTTCCGATGCAGAAAAGACAGGGGAGAGTGATACCCTTGCAGAATATGTAGGCGTAGGTGGATAAAATTCTTTCCTTGTGATATACTCACTATATGCTGAAAAAGTTGGGAAATTATGTGCTGCAGAAGTTTGCAAGTCTTCCCTATGCCCTTGGTTTTGTCGGACATGTCTTAAAGTACGCGGCATTGTTTGTAACTCGTGGCAGGGCAGCGCGAAAGATTTTGATTATGCAGTTGCTTTTTACCTATATCGAAGCCCTGCCGCTGATTGCCGTTATTGCCCTTGCCCTTGGCTCAGCGTTGTATTTGGTGGGAAATCCGCTTTTGCTTTCAATCGGACAAAATGCCCTCATCTATAAATTGCTTGTGGTTATCATTGCCCAGGAATTAGGACCGATTCTGGTTGCTTTTATCGTTACGGCTCGCTCTGCAACGGCCATCGCCACGGAATTGGGAGGCATGGTGGTTACGCATCAGATAGAAAGCTACGTTTCTGTGGGAGTTGACCCCCTCAATCATCTGGTGACCCCCCGCTTTATGGGGGTGACGGCTTCCGTCTTTCTGCTGACCGTTTATTTTTCCCTCTGCGGCCTTATCGGGCCTTATTTTTTGACCCTGATATTTGACCCGGTTTCTGCTGGTGGATATTTTGCCGCGCTTCTGAAAGAACTGACGGTTGCAGTCATTTTGACTTCATCCCTGAAAGGAATCCTCTTTGGCATGGTTATCTCTCTGGTAGCATGTTATTTTGGACTGAACGTGGAGCGGGCATCTACTGAGGTTCCTATTGCGGCCATTTCTGCGGTAGGAAATTCATTTTTTGGCATTATTCTGGTGGACGTTTTCATCGTAGTGCTTCCTTATGTTTTTTGAGCAGCCATGGCATTATTGGAAATAAAAAATCTAAAATACAGTTCACGTTCTCAGCCTATTATCAAGGGCATCAGTATGCATATCCATGAGGGGGAGACTGTCGCCATTACGGGAAAATCTGGTTGCGGTAAGTCCACGCTCCTTAAGCTGATTGCGGGAATCCTTGTTCCTACAGGCGGCACTGTTTCTTTTGATGGCGTGAACATCAACCTGATGACCAAGGCAGAGAACAGGGCTTTTCGCAGGCGCAGTGCTTTTGTCTTTCAGGATGCGGCTTTATGGGCAAATCAGGATATCCTTTCAAATGTGTCCTTGCCCCTCAGCATACATTTTCCTCAGCTCTCCAAGGAAGAAAGACTGGCAGAAGTTGAAAATATGTGTAAAATAGTAAAGTACGAGCGTTCCCTTTCCCTCCGTCCGGCAGACTTATCCATGGGTGAGCAGAAGCGGGTTGCTTTTGCCCGAGCCATGATTTGTAAGCCTGACCTGCTTTTTTTGGATGAATGCACGGAATCTCTGGACAGTCGTGGCGCACAGGTGCTTGTCCGTCTGCTGCATGAATTTGAGGACGCGGGAAAGACTATGGTCTATGTGACTCACAGTGCAGCCTTTGCAAAGGAATTCAAGGGAACGCACTATGTCATTGATGAAGGAGTTTTGGAGAGTTCTACCTTGGTAGGAGAAGAGCGGTATGAAGTTTAAGATTCGCTATGCTGACCAGATTGTAGGTATTTTTTCTCTCGCCGCGATTGTTGGACTTATTGTCCTTGTGTTTGCCATTGGCGGGCAACAGAACTGGTTTACCAAAAAATATCATTACTACACCATCTTTGATTCAGGAGCAAACCTGAAGGCGGGCATGGATTTAACGTACAAGGGATTCTCAATTGGAAAAATCAAGAAGATTCAGCTGGAAGGAAATCAGGTTCGCGTAGACTACTTTATCCTGGAAGATTATTCGGAATATGTAAAGGATGGCTCTCTCGTGCAGTTGAGTGTAAGTCCCATTGGCTTGGGAACATCCTTCAATTTTTTGCCGGGAGCAGGGGAGGAGAATATTGAATCCGGCTCAGAAATCTACCGACTGGACTCCCGACAGGGCATGAAGATTCTGGAGGAGAAAAAGAACCGCATTACTCCCAGTGACGACCGAATCACCGCCCTCATGGATCAGGTGCAGTTCTTTTTGGCGAGTATCACTCGGCTTACGGGTGAGCTGAACAATGCCTTTGTGGGACGAGGTGAAAGCCCCCTTACGCAGACGGTGGGAAATATCGAGACGATTACCAAAAATCTTGGCGAACTTACCGGCAATCTCAAAGACCCGGAAGGAATGGTGCCCAGGTTGCTGGGAAAAGAAATGTCCGCCTCCCTTACAGAGGTTTTTTCTAATCTGACTTCCATAACCAATGAACTGGTAACGATAAGTGAAAACGCAGATACTCTTGTGGCAGACGCAGTTCCCCAGGTAGACACGGCACTTACCCAGGTAAATACGCTTTTGGTACAGGTGCAGGATGTCTTAATTGGCGTAAAGAATAATCCCCTTATCAGAAACGGCGTTCCCGACCGCTCCAACACAACGGCGGCTACCTTGCAGCTTCGCAGGACAGATTTTTAGGCAGCATACATGAAAAAGTGTTTTGTTTTAGGCATGATTCTTTCCTCCTTGCTTGCAGGCTGCTCCAGTGCGCCAAAACGTGCCATGCTGGTACGGGATACAGCGACGGCGGCCAGTAATTATTTTGAGACGGCAAACAATCAACTCGCTGCCGGCGACATAGAAAATGCGGGCATGAACCTGCAGAAAGCCTATACCCTTGCCACTTCTGTTGATGAGACTGACCTTTTGTGCCGCATTTCCCTTTCCGCCGTGATTTACCGCCTTTCTGTAGCGGCAGCCGATGTTTCTGCATTTTCTGCCCGCAGCTCAAAACATGAGGTTCCCTTTGCGGGACTTTCCAGCGAGATGCTTTTGGAACGGGCAAGGGAATTTGCCAAGCGGACGGAGCGAACGGATTTGTTGCTCCAGATTTGCCGTGTGTACGAGCAGAAAAACATTGTTGCAAAAAATCGTGATAGTGCGGATTTTTCCGCGGCGATTGCCATGCTGAATCAGGTGGCGGCATCGCTCTCAAAAGAGCCCTACTATCTGGCATTTTTGTATCGCACACGGGGAGATGTGTATGAAATGCAGAAAGACTATGGCGCTGCGGACAGTAATTATTTGCTTGCGGCAGAACTGCACACAAAGCACCGCTATCTGTATGAAATCGGCATAGACTGGTACTCAGCAGCCCGTGTGCGCTCAAAAGCCGGAAACAAAGCATCCGCAGTGGAAGCCTTGGAAAATGCCCTCAAATACGACCGCGATGCTGAAAATACTCCTGCCATTGCCTCCGATTATTTTGCCATAGCCCGTATACTGGTAAAGGGAAAACCTACTGCGGAAGAAAAGGCGAGGGCGATTCGTGCGGCAAAATGGGCAGCCTCTATCTATGAGGCGGGCTATTTTGCCTATGAGGCTAAAGAGGCGGAGGATTTTGTTGCCCAACTGGAAGGTGGAAAGCCCGGTACCGATGAAGTTCTGCTCCCTGAAAGCGAAAACTAGGCTTTTTTGCCGATTTTAGGAACTCTGGTATTGACATCTTTCGGAATATTCTATATAGTAATAGAGCATTCGCAAAACATATGTGTTTTGTTGTAAAAGGCATGGGCTATTAGCTCAGCAGGTAGAGCAACGCCCTTTTAAGGCGTGGGTCTGCAGTTCGAATCTGCAATAGCTCATGAGTAAGCGTTTCCATACAGGGGACGCTTTTTTGTTTTAAATGCATCCTTCTTATTGATAAAGTTGATAAAGCACTATCGACAGAGAAGACAAAAAAAACACCTCCTGTCTGGAGGTGTCGTATTTCCGCAGAAATAATCCTACTTTGAGTAGTATTCAACAACCATCTGGTCGTTAATCTGTACCGGGATTTTTTCGCGCTGGGGCAGGCTTGCGAGCTTACCGCTGAATGAATCCTGATTTACTTCAAGATAGTCAAGCGGTGCAGCGTTTGCACCCAAGAATGCTTTCTTGAACTGCTCGTTCTTGCGTGATTTTTCAGTCAGGGAGATAACCTGCCCAACCTTTACGTGCTGTGACGGAACGTTGATGATTTTACCGTCAAGCTCAATGTGGCGATGGCTGACCAACTGGCGTGCCATGCGGATTGAGTTTGCAAATCCCATTCTGTACACAAGGTTATCAAGACGACATTCAAGCGCAACGATAAGTGCGGTACCAGTCTTTTCTGCAGACTTTGTAGCCTGCTCATAATAGCGGCGAAGCTGCTTTTCCAGAATGCCATAGTATGCCTTGACCTTCTGTTTTTCAATCAGCTGAAGACCGTATTCTGATGTCTTGTGTGTTTTTTTGAATGCAGGTGCGTTTGCTCTGTTCATTGCCTTGGGGTGACCTGAAACGTTCACGCCAAGTCTTCTGCATTCCTTAAAGCGAGGGCTTCTTCTTGTAGCCATATAAATGTAGCTCCTTACATTGTTGTACGGGTTGGGAATGAAAACTCATACAATTGGAAATTGAGATATACAGAAAATATAGCATTTTGATTTAGTTATGGCAAGTAGCAATGCAGGGCAAACGCATTATAATCCTTTCGCAAGTAAGACAAAAAGGGCACAGGCGAATGAGTCCCAACAAAAACAGACTA
>CAKZZO010000073.1 GCA_937885175.1 uncultured Treponema sp.
CTCAACCGCGGGGCTTGCTTGACACGCTGCAACGGTAGCCTTTTTGCTGCACATATATTTCATTTGTCCAGCCGATATGCAAGCTCGATATCTATAATGCGTTTGCCCTGTATAAACTTCACCCTATCTCTTGCCGATAAACAAGGGAAAGGATATTATAATAGTAAAGATGATGAAAAAGCTGATTTTTTTACTGATACTCATATACACGCTTCTCCCCCTGTCTGCAAAAAAGCAAACAAAGGCAGCAGCTGCAAAAGAAACGAAGGCTGTTGAACTTCCACCTCCGCCCGCTCCAGTAAAGAAAATTTCCTATGAAAAAGGCGAATTTCCTGCAAAGGCCTTCATAAAGCCGCGGGAAGGAACTCCTGTCAGGCAACCTGTCCTGCTTCCCATTCCTCCTATTGAACCCTACACATCGGTCTATCTGCTTGACTATGCTGAACTGGAAAGTGAGGCAGATGCCGTTCCCGAAAGCGCATTCAACCCAAATGCAGGACGCTATCAGTTTATAGAGAACGCAGACCGCCGCGACAGCGAAGGACGCACCCTGCTTATGAAGGCAGCCCGTTCCGGCAACATCAGCATGATAGAAAACCTCCTGTATTCCGAGGCAGATGTAAATGCAAGCGACAAGGACGGCTGGACGGCCCTGATGTTCGCGGCACGATTCCAAAACAATCCCAAGACACTGGAACTGCTTTTGAACGCAGGAGCCAGCATGAGTGAT
This sequence comes from uncultured Treponema sp., assembly GCA_937885175.1. Taxonomy (GTDB): domain Bacteria; phylum Spirochaetota; class Spirochaetia; order Treponematales; family Treponemataceae; genus Treponema_D. Next base: position 731 of record CAKZZO010000073.1, read on the forward strand.
GAAAATAATTACGGCATTACCGCCCTTTTACTTGCCGCAGGCTTTTCCCAAAGCACAGATGTAATCTCTACCCTGCTGGACAGGCGTTCAGTCGCAGAAAAAGAAGTGCTTGCCGCCTTTATCTATGCGGTCATAAATCAGGCACCAGAAAGCACACTGCAGCTCTTTATTGAAAAAGGCATTGCCATTAACGCACCGTATGAAGGAAAAACACCCCTCATGTATGCCGCGGAAACAAACACCGAAACAAAAACCATTGCCTGGCTTTTGGATAAGGGCGCACGAATCCGCTACAAGACAGCAAGCGGACAGACCGCTTTTGACTATGCCCGTGCCAACAAACGCCTCCCCAGGGACAAAACCTTCTGGTCACTCAACACTGCCGGGGGCATCCGATGAGAATAACAGGCGGTGCACTCACAGGAAGAATCATTAAATGCCCTGACGGTGTAATTCGCCCCGCCATGGACAGAATGCGGGAATCCGTCTTTGCCATTTTAGGCGATTTGAGCGGAAAAAGCTGGCTGGACATGTTTTCCGGCAGCGGAACCGTTGCAATAGAAGCAGTTTCCCGTGGAGCCACAGCCGTTCAGCTCTGTGAAAAAGACAAAATCAAAATCGGCACCATTCTGGACAATGTTTCCATCACGGAAAAAGAAATGGGAATTAAAATCGGCTGCCATTTTATGGCAACGGAGCTCTTTCTCAAACGCTGCAAGGACACCTTTGACTACATCTTTTTTGACCCGCCCTTTCCCTACAAATTCCGCCTTGACCTGCTCAAAACCGTAGACAAGCGCAATCTTCTAAAGGACGGCGGCACCCTGCTCATCCACTACCCTGAAGAAGATGCCCTGCCTGAAACAGTCGGCAACCTTATTCTTAGCGACAAACGCACATATGGACGCTCAATTGTCAATTTTTATCAAAAGAAATCATAAAACAGGAATTTTCTAACTTGACAATTTCAAAAACTATGATAACATACTACATATACTTAGAATAAGGTAAAAACGTGGATACTAATGAATTCAAAAAAGTGGTAAAAGACCGCGAAATTCCTAACGGATTCATAAAAGTAACCGACAAGCCAATCGGAGCACTAAGCTCAGAACAGAAGGCCGTCTTGAACCGAAAAGGCAATGCTCTCTTCAATGAAGGAAAAATTGATGAGGCATGTCGCATTTTCATCACGACTGGGTATTCAGATGGATTGACTCGCATCGGCGACGTCTGCAGCAAAAAAAATGAAAGTCTGACTGCGCTGAAATTTTATATTTTGGCCAACAATGCCAGAAAGACGGAGCCGATATACGACAAATTGTCGAAAATCGTTTCTCTTCTGCTAAAAGGATGACAACAACAAGATGAGGTAAAAAATGAGTGACGAATTAATGAAAGAAATTGACTTTCCCCAGTCGGAGATGATGCCGGAAGAAAACGGCAAGCAGCCGAATGAAATTTCAGAACTTTCAAAACAGGGGTATCAACTCTTAAAGGAAAACCGCATTCAGGAAGCAAAAGACGCTTTCAATAAGATTCTCGACCTTGAAGAAAACAACAACTATGCCCTCGTGGGACTTGGCGACAGCGAACGCAAGCAGAACCATTTTAAAGAGGCAATCAACTACTACTCAAAGTGCCTCTCCTTTCACCCCAGCAACAATTACGCCCTCTTTGGTCTGGCAGACTGCTACAAGGCACTGAACCAGTACAACAAGACCATTGACATTTGGGAACAGTATCTGGTTCATGATGACCGCAACATCACCGTGCTCACCCGCGTGGCAGACGCATACCGTAAAATCCGCGACTTCAAAAAGTCAAAGACCCTTTACCTTAAAGTTCTGGACATGGAAGGAAACAATGCCTACGCCCTCATCGGTCTGGGACACTTGCACTATGACTTTAAGGAATATAAGGACGCGCTCTACTACTGGACAAAGATGCTGGAACTGAACGAAAAGGCCGTGGACATCCGTGTTCTTACCTCCATCGGAAACTGCCACCGCAAGCTCAAGACTTTTGATAAGGGTGTATACTATTTTGAACGCGCCCTTGCAATGGATCCCCAGAATTTCTATGCCCTCTTTGGTCTGGCAGACTGCTACCGTGGCATGAACCAGCAGTATCGTTCTGTTGAGTACTGGAACAAGATTCTGGAAATGGATCCCAAAAACAAAGTCATTCTGACTCGTGCAGGCGATGCCTACCGCAACACAGGCGACTACAAGACTGCCGCCGACTATTACAACAAGGCAATGGACATTGATTTTGACATCTATGCGGCTCTAGGGCTTGCCCTCATCTGCAAGGGTGAAGGAAAATATGACGAAGCGGTTGACCGTCTCTCTGCACTCATCCGCGATGACCAGAAGAATTACCGCCTCTATATCGACCTTGCTGACTGCTATGTAAAGATGAATCAAAAAACCAAGGCCGTTGAAACACTGAGGAGTTTTCAGCGATTTGGAATCCGCAGTCAGGCAATCAATGAAATGCTGGAAAAACTGGCATAATCTATGGCAGAAAAAATCGCACTCGCAGGTCTTTCTGCCGCAGAGATTACCGAGCAGCTGGAGATTAGTCCGACCTTCCGCGGAAAGCAGATTTTTTCATGGATAGGAAAAGGAGCAGAATCTTTTGACGAAATGTCAAATCTTCCCGCAGCCCTCCGTGAGGAACTTTCCCAAAAGGCAGAACTCCGCTGCACCAGCGTGAGCAAGCTACTCACAGACAGCGACGGCACCATAAAGCTGCAAATTGCCCTTAGTGATGGGCTTGCCGTTGAGACAGTGCTGCTTACCGACCGTGAAGGACGAAAAACAGCCTGCGTATCCTGTCAGGTAGGCTGTGCCATGAACTGCGCCTTTTGCCAGACTGGTCATTTGGGCTTTGCCCGAAACCTTACTCCTGCTGAAATTACCGAACAGTTTCTGCATCTGGAAAAACATGCAGGCAAACTGGATAACATTGTCTTTATGGGCATGGGAGAACCCATGATGAACCTTACCTCTGTCCGAAAGGCGATTGCCGTCCTGACCGACAAGGAAGGCAGGGGTCTCTCCGCCCGCCGCATTACCCTTTCCACATCGGGTGTACTAAAGGGCATCTATGACCTTGCCGACAGGGGACCGCGGATTCGTCTGGCAGTGTCACTCACCACAGCAGACCCGTCCCTACGGGAAGAACTCATGCCCATCGGACGTACAAATCCTCTGGATGAACTGCGTAAAGCCATCGACTATTACGCAAAGAAAACAGGCCGCCGCGTCACACTGGAAGCCGCCCTGCTCCACAATACCAATACCAGCGACCAGAGTGCCCAAAACATGATTCGCTTTGCAAAAGGCATCGACGTAAACATCAATTTGATTCCCTGGAATCCAGTGGAAACGCTTTCCTTTGAGGAGCCAAGTGCGTCTGAATGCCGTCATTTTGTGGAAAAACTGGAAAAGGCAGGGCTAAACGTCACCCTGCGGACCCGCCGCGGCCGGGAAATCGGTGGTGCCTGCGGTCAACTGGGCAAAACGCTTGCCGATGCCATTACTGACGGAAAGAAACGATAGCGGACAGATAAAAATCCTTGTTGCAAAATCAAGAAACAGGGGTTATAATTGTAAAAGAATATTTAGCAAGGAGCATTCTGAGCATGCAGAAGAAAATATATGTTGTCGGTATGTTTGACGATGATACAGCGGGTAAAGTACAAGCAGCGGTGAGCGGAGTGGCTGGGGTCACGTCCTGCACCGCATCCGCAGAAAAATCTCAGGTGCTCGTAGATTTTGAAGGTAGCATAGACGATGCAATAAACGCCGCTATTACTGGTGCGGGCGTTGAAGTTTTGGGCTGATTTTTCCATGTTCAGCGCAAGAGGTTTATTCATATGAAAATTACCCTTCTCGATGGTCATGCTGCAAATCCCGGTGACATCAGCTGGGAAGCGATACAGGCTTTAGGAGACCTTACGGTATATGAACGCACTCCTTCAGAAAAAGTCCTGGAGCGCATTGGTGACTCAGATATTATCCTCTTAAATAAAATAAAAATCACCCGTGACATTATTGCCCGCTGTCCAAAGCTAAAATATATCGGCGTGCTTGCAACAGGCTACAATGTTGTTGACACCGCAGCCTGCCATGAAAAAGGCATTGTCGTGACCAACATTCCTGCATACAGTACGGACGCAGTGGCGCAGCATGTATTTGCTTTTATACTGGCATTTACAAACCGTGTGGCAGAACATTCCGCTTCAGTTCACGCTGGTGACTGGATAAAAAATCCCGATTTCTGCTACTGGCTTTCTCCCCTCACTGAATTAAGCGGAAAAAGGCTGGGTATTTTTGGATTCGGAAACATCGGTCAAAAAGTGGCAAGGATTGCCCATGCACTGGGAATGGAAGTGCTTATCCACACGCACAGCGAAAAATCCTATACTGGTGATGAAAAGAATGTGCCCACCGAAGCACTCTTTGCTGAGTCAGACTTTATCAGCCTGCACGCCCCCTTGACCGATGAGACGGCAAACCTTATCAACGAAAAAACGCTTGCCCTTATGAAGCCATCGGCAATTTTGATAAATACGGCGCGGGGAGGTCTGGTTGATGAAAAAGCCCTGCGCAAGGCACTTGATGCAAATAAAATTGCCGGCTATGCAGCCGATGTGATTCTACAGGAGCCCATGAATGCAGACAGCCCCTTGTATCAGGCAAGAAACTGCCTCTTAACGCCACATATTGCATGGGCAGCAAAAGAAACACGGGAGCGGCTCTTGAGAATTGCAAGAGAAAATATAGAAGCCTTCTTGCGGGGAAAGCCGCAGAATACAGTATGATTGACAGAGAGTTTATAAATAATTAAACTACTTTAGTATTTTTAAACTTTTATCAATCTGGAGTAAACTATGGGAAAGACGATTGCACAAAAAATTTTTGACGCACATCTGGTGGATTCACCCTACGCAGGTACATACGTTCTCAAACTTGATCGCGTGCTCTGCCATGAGATTACCACACCAGTTGCGATTAATGATTTGATTGACCGCAAGAAGGACAAGGTTTTTGATTCCACAAAAATTAAGGCGGTTATTGACCACGTAACGCCTGCAAAGGATTCAAAAACTGCTGAACAGGGAAAGATTCTGCGTGACTGGGCGCACCGCAACAAGATTAAGGATTTCTTTGACATTGGCTCAAACGGTGTCTGCCATGCAATTTTTCCGGAAAAAGGCTTTGTTCGCCCCGGCTACACCGTAATCATGGGTGACAGCCACACCTGTACGCACGGAGCCTTTGGTGCCTTTGCCGCAGGTGTCGGCACAACAGACCTTGAAGTAGGCATTTTGAAGGGCGTATGCTCATTCCGCGAGCCAAAATCAATCAAATTCGTGCTGAACGGAAAACTAAAAGACGGTGTTTACGCAAAAGACGTGATTCTTTTCCTTATTGGAAAAATCGGCGTAAACGGTGCGACAAACTGCGTCGTAGAATTCACCGGTCCTGTGGTAGATAATTTTGGCATGGAAGAACGCATGACCCTCTGCAACATGGCAGTTGAGGCTGGCGGCACAAGCGGCATCTGCTTTCCGGATGAAAAAACAGTGGACTACCTCTGGGAGTTCATCAAGGATGAATACAAAACAAAGGAAGCGGCCCTGGCTGACTATGCAAAATGGAAGGATGACGATGACGCTGAATACGAAAAAGTGATAACTTTGGATTTGAGTGATTTGGAACCCATTTGTACCGTGGGCTACAAGCCGGATCAAATCAAGAAAGTATCTGAAATGGCAGGCACAAAAGTCAATCAGATTTACATCGGAAGTTGTACCAACGGCAGAATCAGCGATTTGCGCGTGGCGGCAAGTGTCCTTAAAGGTCACCACCTTGCAGAAGGAGTGCGCGGCATCGTAAGCCCCGCCACGCCAAAAATCTACAAGATGGCACTGGAAGAAGGTTTGATTTCCATTTTTATGGATGCAGGTTTCTGCGTGACCAATCCCACCTGCGGTGCCTGTCTTGGTATGTCAAACGGTGTTTTGGCGGCAGGCGAAGTCTGCGCGTCAACGACAAACCGCAACTTTAATGGAAGAATGGGAAAAGGCGGCATGGTTCATCTGATGAGCCCCGCCACTGCAGCAGCCACGGCTATTGCAGGAACAATAACAAATTCATCTCTCTACAAAGGGTAAAAAGGGGTTACAGATGAAAACATTTGGTGGAAACGTACTGTTTTTGGATCGCTCAGACATCAACACTGACGAGATTATTCCAGCAAAGTACCTGACGGAAATTTCCAAGCAGGCACTCAAACCGTATCTTCTGGAAGATTTGAAGTTAGACGGCTTTAATCCAAAGACTGATATTTTAAGCAAGAAAGTCATCATCACACGCGAAAATTTCGGTTGCGGTTCAAGTCGTGAACATGCGCCCTGGGCACTGGAAGTAAACGGCATCTATTGCGTAATCGCAGAAAACTTTGCCCGCATTTTCCGCCAGAACATGTATAACTGCGGTCTTTTGGCAATCGACATGTCTAAAAAAGACATTGATGACATGTTCCGCACCTTTGCAGACAAGGACACCGAGTGCCAGATTAAGCAGAGCGATGACGGAACATGGAAGGTAAAGCTGATTGCAGGCTCGCTTTCAAAAAGTTATCCTTTCAAGCTGGACGGCTTTGAAAAGGCACTGATTGAAGACGAAGGCTGGGTCGGATTCGCCGAGAAAAAGTATTAATAGTAGCGGAAGAAGCCGCCTTTTTTAGCGGCTTTACTTCTTTTCAATCAGCCCGTTCTTTTCCAGATGGGAGAGAATCAGGGCGACTATCTGTTCGGGGGTACGGGTTGCAGTGTCAATTTTAAGATTGGCAAACTCGTACTCGTTGTTGTCAATCTTATAGAGTTTCATGTAGCGTGCACTGTCTTCGCGGTCTCTCATTGCGGTAAAGTCTTTGATTTGCTGCAAGTCGCCGCCCTCACGGTTCAATATGCGTTTTGCACGGGTATCATCACTGGCAATCAAATAGACTTTTAAATCCGCCTCTTTGAGCATCCAAATGGCAAGGCGACTTCCCAGGACACAACTTTCTGCACGGGCAAGTTCAACCTGCTTGGTATCCACGGCAATGTCATAACTGTCATCGCTCTTTGCGTTTTCAATTACCTGAGCAAGGGTAAGGCCTTTTTCCGCAGCAAGCTGGCGGAAGGTGTAATTAATCAGCGTCACGCCCAGTTTTTCTGCCAGCAGACTACTGACGGTTGTATTTCCACAGCCTGATTTTCCGCTGATAGCGATGCGCAGTTCGCGTCCATCTTTCACTTTGTATTCTGCCATATATAATTCCTCCACTCACTCTACATTCTTTGCCTGTTCCCTGATGTTTTCCAGCGCGTCTTTTGCGGTGATGACCATCTGCCCTACTTCAGTAAACTGATTTTTGCTGCCAATGGTATTGATTTCGCGGTTTGCTTCCTGACAGATAAAATCAATACGCTTTCCGGGAATGGGATTCGTATTGATTTCCGTTCGGAGCGCAGACAGATGACTGTGAAGGCGGATTATCTCTTCGTTGATTGTGTATTTTACGAGCATGGCTGCGGTTTCCTGCATGATACGGTTTTCGTCCACATGGTCACCCAGCAAGTCATTGAATTTCTTGGTAATCTGCTCCTTAAAGCGTTTTTCCATTTCCGGCTGCCATTTCCTGAAGAAGGCGGCACATTCGTCCAGTGTATCCAGTTTGGAAAGCAAATCCTTGCAGAGATTTTCCCCTTCCCGAGCACGGTCTTCCTGAAACTGCTTGCATACCTGGAAAAAAATGCCTTCAATCTTCTTCCAGTAGGCTTCTGCGTTAAACTGATGGGAAACGTTCAGGACATCTTCCTGCTGAATAATCAGACTGAGGGGGATGGCATCGGTGGATTTTCCAAGCGCACTGGCAATCTGAGCAATGGCATCGAAATAAAGTTTTGCAGCCACCGGATCCGCACTTACCCTTGCCGTTGAATTATTGTCATGGACACGGATAGTCAGGTCAACTTTTCCGCGCACAATCTTCTCGCTCACCAGCTTACGCAAGCGAGATTCCAGCGGATTTAAGAACGAGGGAAGATTGATGGATAAATCCAGAAAGCGGCTGTTTACTGATTTTATTTCTACACTGATTTGGGTATTATCAACAAGGGCTTCTTTATAGCCGTAGCCTGTCATCGAATTCATATATATATTATACCTGTAAGACTGTTCAACCGCAAGTAAAAAATCAATCTTGTTTTAAGCAGGCAAGAAAATGAGGATTGGAAAATGAGGGAGAAATACTTGAGCAAAGCAAGAGATGCAGAAAACTGATTTCCGCCCCATTTTCCCTCACCTCGATTACAAGAAAATACCATATTCAGTGTACCATAAGCGTGACAAAAAGAAAAAAATATGAAAGAAATAAAAAAATGACGCTATATTTTAGAAATTTTCTGTGAAAGGAATGCATTGGTCTCTTCCGCCCAGCTGTACTGCCTCATATACTCACCCATATAAGACACATCTGTTTTTTCGGAAAGAAATTCATAATAATCACAGAGAACTCCTTCGGTACGCAAGGCCATTTCTCCGCGACGGTGCAGTATGAGGTCTTTTTGTCCGTAAAAATCAAGGGTTTCCAATAAGTCCTGACGGAGTTTTCGGAGATATGCATTTTTATCGGAGCTTGCTTCATCTTCCCACAGCAGTGCCACAAGCATGGCGTTGGAGCAATAGGCACCGCGACGGTCAGTCAGAACGGCAAGCAGTTCTTTTGTCTTTGAGTATCGAAAGGAAACGGGTTTTCCGGCTATGAAAAGCTGAAACTCTCCAAAGGTTTGAATCCTAACTTCAGATGAAGACGCCGCTCCCGTCTGAGAATCGCTGGCCTGCAGGATGTACATCAACTGAAAAAAACAAAGCCCGACAACAACAACCGCCGCTATGCTGGAAAGTGAATAGCCGTAGACAAAGGTCTGAAGCAAGACAGCGGCAATCGGAAGCACAAGAAAGACCAAAATGCCGTAAAAGCGTCCATTTACAATGCGCCTTCGATTCCTAAAGAGGATGACAAACATCGCTCCGCTTTCTATCAGGTAAAAGAACGTTATCAGCCAGTACCAGCGGTTATTCCGATGATAGAAATTGGCTTCATCAAAATAATAGAGCAAGCCATTCCATTGGGTAATTCCAAGAAGGACGCAGGAAATGAATACGCATGCCATGACAATGCCCGAAGCAAGCCCCGGTCTCTTATCTGCAGAAGCATAGATGTAAAAAACAAAAGGAACATTGACCAAAAAACTGAACAAAAAGCCGAAGAAATTGCTCACTTTCAGCAGTCCAAGCACACCTGCACTTCCCCGAAAAAACCATGCGACACTGTCAGAAAGCAGAACGCCTGCGACACAGGCAGCAATGACCGCAATATGGCGATACACAACATTTCGCTTACGATACAAAAGGGCATAGAGCAAAGCCACCGCAATGCAGAATAAACTCCCCCAAAAATCCATTGCCATGTACATCAAGTTTTTCATAACAGTATGGTAACCATATCATATTTTCTTGCTTTTTTCCATATCCACAGTATAATCAAGGTATGAAAAAGGAATCCGGTCAGCCTGTCAAAAAAAGCATTCCAGAAAAAAGACCGAAGCGTGACGGCTTTGGAAAGCGACTCATCCTGAAACTTTCGCTGAGAATCGTAACAATGCTGCTGCTGTTGGGAACCGCCTTCTTTGGAAGCCGCTATGCCTTTGGCAGAATTCTTAAAGTAAGCGTGGCAAAGAAACATGCCATGGTTGAGCGGGAACTGAGCGAAGTTGCGGAACTGACGCTCTACAAAATGCGCTACTCGGACATCGCTACGATAAAAAAGAAAAATATGCTGGCAAAGGCCTACAGCATCATCCGCTATGTGGGCACCGTGCGGGCTGGCATCAGAAACATTTCCGACACCGACCTAATCATCTCCGAAAATGGCAAGACCATAGACGTGATTCTGCCTGGATCTGAAATCTTAGGGAATGACATTACCAGTCAGGAAGTATTTGATGAGCAGCGGAGCATTTTCCTCCCCATTACCACACAGGAAGTGTTTGACGAAATTGAAAGCGCAAGGAAAGAAATGGTGGAATCCCTGCTGCAGGAAGGACTGCTGGCAGAAAGCGATGAGCGGGCAAAGAAACTCGTAGGCCATATGCTGGAGAAATTCGGCTTTACGGAAATACATGTGATGACAAGCCTGCCGCCTTTTCCCCAAAGCCTTTCCGATGCCGTGGATACAGTCAAATAACTCAGGACTTCTGCAAGGCCTCAAGCACCAGACTGCCTACTTTCCAGTTGTCACCGGCTCCCATCGTAACAAAGAGATAGCCGTCTTTTGCACCACTGGGCTTGGCAAGTTCAGAAAGGACAAGTGACGCCGCCTGGTCAAATTCCCCTGCATACAGGGTATGTTCGCTATGCTTTTGTGTAGCCCTTGCTAAAATTTCTCCGGTTACTGGTGCCTTTGACGAGTCTTCCCGTGCGCTGCCATAGATTTTATTAATAATCACTATGTCTGCGCTGTCAAAAGATGAGGCAAATTCTTCCAAAAGGGCGGCGGTGCGTGTATAGGTATGGCTCATAAAGTCCACGATGATTTTATGATTTTTGTAGAATGCACGGTAGCCTGCCAGCGTAGTCTTGATTGCCGTAGGATGATGACCGTAATCATCAAGCACAAGCACATCTTCGCCAGCGGGAGTTTTTGCCCGTCCGATGATTTCGCTGCGACGCTTTCCGCCTGCAAATGAAAACAAGGCCTCTTTGATTTTTTGCCTATAGTCTGCGGGATTATTGCCGTTTGTGCGCAGGAGTTCAGTCACCAGGGCGATTGCGGCAGTGGCATTGCGAGCATTGTGCTCTCCGGGAACAGAAAGAGCACATTCACCCATGCCCGAAAGTGAAAAATACTGCCGCCCCTTTTCTACACGGCCAAAGGTAATGCGATAGTCTCCCGCCGCCGTAGTGCCATAGGGAATAGCCTGTATGTCAGGCCGCTTCTCTTTGGCAAGGGCAACCGTTTCGCAGGCTCCCTTGTCGTCTGCACAATAGATGACCTGTCCTTGAACTGGCAGTTTGCAGAGATAATCTATAAAGGCGGCACGGATATCCTCATAGGTGGGATAGTAATCCTGATGGTCGCTTTCCACGCTGGTGAGGATAATTTTCTTGGGGCTAAAGGCCATAAAATGCCGCTGGTATTCGCAGGTTTCTGCCACAAAAAAATGAGAAGCGGATTTTTCAAAAGCGGGGCTTGTCATCGTGCAAGAGCCTTTAAGTCCGTTTCCATCAAAAGAGGAAATAATGGAACCCGCAAGCACCTGGCTGGGCAAATCCAAGGATTTGAGAATCGTGCCGACCAAGCCTGTAGTAGTAGTTTTTCCATGCACGCCACAAACACCTGCGCTGTAGGACATGCGGGAAACCGCACCCAATGCCTCGGTGTACAAAAGCAGGGGAATTCCCTTGCGGCGGGCGGCAATTAAGTCAGGATTTTTTTCTGGATTGTAGGCACTTGAATAGATGACGAAAGACACGTCATCGGTAATATTTGTTTCGCTAAAGGGAAGCGCGGTTAGATGCAGTTTATCGAGAATCTCATCGGTGTAAAAGCGTTCGGACACGTCACTTCCCGTGATGATTGCCCCACGGGCAAAAAGGATTTCCACCAGAGCGACACAGCCTGTGCCCTTGATGCCGACAAAATGTATATGAACGCCGCGAAGATCCTGCGGCAAGGATTTTTCTTCTGCCATGGAATAAGTATAGCAGATTGCGAGCATTAGGGATAGTAGCGGCGCGACAGCGTACCGCAGGTATGAAACCGCGGATAGCCCGACCGCCCTTGCGGCGGGAATGCCCTTTCATGTATAATAAGGTTATGAAAGCAAAGATTTTTATTGATGGAAGCGAAGGCACGACGGGATTGCGTATCCACGAACGTTTTGCTGAGCGTGATGATATTGAACTTCTGGCAATTTCGCCGGAACTGCGCAAGGACACGGCAGAACGCAAGCGACTTATAAATGAGTCTGACATTACTTTTTTGTGCCTTCCTGATGCTGCGGCTCGGGAAGCGGTCTCCCTGGTGGAGAACGAAAAGGTACGGCTTATCGACACTTCCACGGCTCACCGCACAGAAAACGGCTGGGCATACGGCTTTCCTGAACTTTCCGAAAAGCATCGGGAGGCAATTAAAAATGGAAAACGCATTGCAGTACCCGGCTGTCATGCAACGGGTTTTATTTCTACCGTTTACCCCCTTGTTTCCGAAGGCATTCTTCCAGCAGACTACCCTATTGCTGCCTTTTCACTGACGGGCTATTCTGGCGGCGGAAAGAAAATGATTGCAGAGTATGAGGGGGCTGAGCGCAATAAGGATTTGGATTCTCCACGGGAATATGCGCTGACACAGCAGCACAAGCACTTAAAGGAAATGAAGGCCATTACGGGGCTTTCCCGCTCACCGCTGTTCAGCCCCATTGTGGCAGACTACTACAGCGGCATGGTGGTCTCACTTCCCGTTCACACAGACTTTTTGCAAAAATACAGGACACCTGCTGAGCTAGCGGCATTTTATGCTGATTTTTACAGGGGAGAAAAATGTATCTCGGTGGCGGAAGGCACGGAAAACCTCTACGGTGCTATGCTTGCAGGAAACAGTCTTTCAGGCTGGGATGGACTAAAAATCTACGTGACGGGAAATGACGAGCGGGTAATTGTGTCCGCGCAGTTTGACAATCTGGGTAAAGGAGCATCGGGAGCAGCCATTCAATGCATGAACATTGTATTGGGCTGTGATGAGGCAAAGGGACTAGTGCTCTAGGACTTTTGTCAAATCCCTGATGACCTCGCCTGCAATCAAGAGCCCCGCCACGGACGGAGTAAAGGCATTGCTTCCGGGAACCTGACGCTTGCCGGAGGCATCTCCTTCGCTTTCTTCTGGCGCTTTTGGTCTAAGGGCGGGCTCAGTAGAAAAAAGCACCTTCACATCCTTAATGCCCCGCTTTTTAAGTTCCTGCCGCATGACACGGGCCAGGGGGCAGACGCTGGTCTGACTGATATCGGCAATCCGAAACTGAGCGGGATTGATTTTGTTTCCCGCCCCCATGCAACTGATGACTGGAACACCAGCCGCTTTTGCAAGGGAAATAATGTGGAGTTTTCCCTTTACGGTATCGATGCAGTCCACCACATAATCATACTGGGAAAAGTCAAAGGGACTGGCGGTCTCGGGCAGGAAAAAAGTCTGGTATTTGGTCACCTTGCAGTCGGGATTGATGTCGTGGATGCGTTCTTCTGCCACATCTACTTTGGCGCAGCCAAGGGTGGAATGCAAGGCATAGAGCTGACGGTTCAGATTAGTAAGGGACACGGTATCGTTATCCACAAGGTCAATCGCCCCCAGTCCGCTTCTTACCAGGGCTTCAACCACAAAACTTCCCACACCGCCAATGCCAAAGACAATGACATGACTCTTTGCCAGACGCTTCATAGCACACTTGCCAAAGAGCAGTTCTGTCCGTGAAAAAGCCTGCAGATTTGCCATCACATGATTCCTTATGGTGTGCTAGATTGAGCGGATAGTTTCATCCAGGCGGTTAATTCCCTGCTCCAGATATGACCAGGGACAGGCGGCGTTCATGCGGACAAAGCCCTGACCTTCCCTGCCGAACATGCTGCCTGCATCAAGCCAGAGTTTTGCCTTTTCGGCAAGCACTTTGTTCAATTCGGCATCGTCAAGCCCTAGTGCCCGCAGGTCAAACCACAAAAGATAGGTGGCCTCGGGCTTTTGCACCATGATTCTGGGGTCACCCTTTTTATTGAAGAATTTAATGGTTTTGTTCAGGTTTTCATTGATATAGGCTTTGACTTCTTTGAGCCATTTTTCGCCCTTGGTATAGGCCGCTTCACAGGCAGTCAAGCCCAACACATTGGGTTCATCGTAGCCTGACTCATCACGGGCAGCCTTGAATGCTGAGCGCAGGGCCTCGTTTTTGACAAAGATATTGCTCACCTGCAAGCCCGCAAGGTTAAATGATTTTGAAGGTGACGTACAGATAAGGGAAATGTTTTCCAGTTCCGGGGAAATGGTGGCAAAGCAAGTATGAGAGTTGGTTCCCCAGACAAAATCCGCATGAATCTCATCGCTGACTACGGTAACGCCATGCTTCAGGCAGATTTCGCCCAGTTTTTGCAGTTCCTCCTTCTTCCATGCCTTGCCGCCGGGATTGTGGGGATTGCAGAGCAAAAAGAGTTTGACCTTGTTCTGGATGATTTTTTTCTCAAAATCATCGTAGTCACATTCCCAGCCGTTTTCACCCCAGATGAGCGAGGAAGAAACCAGATTGCGCCTGCTTGATTTGATTGTATTTGAAAAAGGATAATAGACGGGCGTTTGAATGATGACGCTTTCATTTTCTTTGGTAAAGGCATGAATCGCCATGGCAAGGGCACTGACTACACCGGGAGTTTCAATAAGCCAGGAACGCTGCACCGTGTAGTCATAGTGTTTTTTGACCCAGAGGCGGACGGCATCAAAATAATGCGCCTTGATGTTGGTGTAGCCAAAGATACCGTGGTCAATGCGTGCTTTGAGTGCGGAAAGGATTTCTGGAGCAGTCCTAAAGTCCATATCCGCAACCCAATAGGAAAGCGAATCCATGGGATGTCCCCGCTCCACTGCAAAATCAAACTTAATGCAGTCTGTTCCGTATCTGTCTACCGGCAAGTCAAAATCATATGCCATAACGCCCCTCCCAATTGCCTACTTTTCCAGTAGGATATCATAATTAGGCGTTTACGTCTACACCACCCGCACTCAACTGCAAGTACATCTGGTCTGCAAGACCAAAGCCTGCATTCTTGGTCATGGCTGCTGCATATTCATCGTAGAGCATATCTTCGTACATCTGCTCGGCATAACTTTGTTCTCCATTGGCACGCATGATTGTCTTGCGCATGGAAGAAAGCATTTGCTTTACAATGTAGGATTCCATTTCCAGGGATTTTTCGTAGAGGGCACTGGTGCGGTCAATGGTTCGTGTCTGGATATGAGGATTTGCCTGATTTGCGGCCGCACCCACAGGAGATGAGTGCTTGTCCACTTCTGACTTGAATGTACCTTCAAAGCCAGTGCCATAGTCACCGTTTAAGCGACCGGGTTTTAACACGGATACTGAAGAAAGTGTCTGTTGGATTGGATTATACGCGCTCAGTCCTGTCATGTTATACGCTCACTACCTTTTCAGATTGACTGCGGTGCTCAGCATGGAGTCGCTGGTCTGGATTGCCTTGCTGTTGAACTCGTAGGCCCTCTGAGCGACAATCATCTGCACCATCTCGTTTACCACGCTTACGTTGCTCATTTCCAAGAACTTGTGCTTGGTAGTACCGAATTCCTCAAAACCGGGGCGGCCTGCAATTGCCTCACCGCTGGCATTGGTCACCTTGTACAGGTTGTCGCCCAGGCTTTCCAAACCTGCATTGTTGGGAAAGCGGTACAGTTCCAGCTGAGCCACGTCTACCGGGTCATCAATGCCGTCCACTTTTACCGTGATGCGGCCGGTATCTGTTATCGTAAGCGTCTGCAGATTGTAGCCTTCCGGCAGGATTACTTCCGGCATGACGCGGAGACCATTGTTCGTCACAAGCTGACCGGTCATGTCAACTTTGAATGAACCGTCGCGGGTGTATGCCCAAGAGCCGTCGTACTGCTGCACACGGAAAAATCCGTCGCCCACAATAGCCAGGTCAGTGTCCACACCCGTTGCCTGCAATGAGCCCTGAGAAAAAATACGCTGAGTCGCACCTATTCTTACACCCAAGCCCTGCTGGATTCCCACGGGAGTAACCGTGTCTTCGGTTGCAGGAGTTCCTGCCAGTTTTTGATTCTGATAGATTAAGTCCTCAAATTCAACGCGCTGCTGCTTGTAGCCCGTGGTG
>CAKZZO010000074.1 GCA_937885175.1 uncultured Treponema sp.
CTAGCATAAAGACAAACGGAAGAACTTTGCAAACGAGATTTTGGATTATTACGACATTATTTCCGATCACACAGGAAGCATGATTCCGCTTTTTCGGTCGGAAGTATTGCCGGTAATCAGCGAACGGCGGACATTTCTTTTTGCGTAGTCTGCCAGCCGCCTAAAGGCAGCCTGCACTTCTTCCGGGCTTGCAAAGAGCAGGTTCCTGATTTTTTCTTCCCTATCCTCGTCAAAAATTCCATAAAGTGTGCGCAAAAGTCCCGTTGAACCGCGGGAATGGGGAGAACGGGGCTGAATGTTGCTGGAATACGTTCCCGTTACGGCGCGCTCCACGCTTTCCGCATCCATGAGCATGGCAGCCCCTTCCTCCAGACAGACGTTAAAGGCATCGGCAGATTTTTCTGGACTAGGATCGCGGTAGGTACTGAAGACCAGGGAATTGGCCAGAGCCTCCGTATAGCAGAATGCACCGTATGCGCCGCCAATAGTACGCAGCCTTTCCCACAGCAGGGTATTTGAAAGCCAGTGGGTACAGATTTCTTCCATTGCGGCTTCCTTGCTGCCAAAGGGTGAGCATTGCGTACACTGGGAGGCAAATCCCACCTGAGAAGAAGCAAGCAGCACTTCATTTTCTGCGTCAGCCTTTTCTGCTCCCGCTTCGGTCAGGCGGATAAAATCCTGGGGAGAAGCCGGCAGGGGTGGTTTTAGGGAAGAAAGACCCGCAGCCTGAACAAAAGCATCCAGCTGCTTCCGCACTGCCTGCATGCCGCTTTCTTCTGCCGTCACATGCACAAAAGCTCCTCCCGCCTTTATCCGGGCAAAGAGACTCCGCAGATGCTCCGCCACATCAGCGGCACTGTTCTGGGGAAGGGAATGAAGCGTAAAGAGCAGCGTCAGTCCGTTCCAGATTTCATCAATTGCCTTGGTACGGGAGACCGTCCGCTTTGCACGGAGAGAAACATAATCATGGCCGTCAGGAATCACCGTAGAGTCAACGTCATTCCGCAGTTCGGTGAGAATATCCTGCAATCGCTTTGTGTCATGGTAGTCAACCTGAGAAATACAGTCGGAAAGCAAGCCCATGGCCACGGCACATTCTTTTTCCAGCATGCCCACGCGGTAGACCAGCCATTCGCGCCCCGTCCAGTCCTTGTGCTCAGCCGCCCATTTTTTTGCCAGGGGTGTCTGGCAGAGGTCAGAAACCAATAGGCTCACCGAAATGCCGCCTGTATGCAGGGCAGTCTCTTCTGCCGCCTTTGCCCAGTCCAACTGTCCCCAGCCCACTTCCGTCACGCTCTCTGCCAAAAGCGGCAAAAAGGGATATTCTTCCGGCGGCACCACGTCAGCGGGAAATCCTATGTCAAGGTAGATAATGCCGTTGGTGTTCTCCCGATTGGTAAAGAGGGGCAAGTCTTTTCCGTCACTTCCCCTTATTGCGCTGATATCCGTATGTATCTTTTCCAGAACAACTTTGCCGTTCACCAGAAAATCCTTGGGATGGATATGGGGAAGGCAGGAGTCATCTTCAGCACGGCTCTGAAAGGCATGGAGTGCGTCATTCTGCCTTTTGATTTCTTCTTTTGACGTAGTTTTCAGCAGGTCGGCGATACGTTTTTTCTCCGCCTTATCCCGCTCACGGGTGTATTTCTTTGTGGGAGTGACTACCACCAGCGAGCGTTCCTGATTGTCCAGCAGGAGTTTTTGAATCAGCTGCTCCACATAGCCTTTTTGCGTGCGGACTTTCCTGGCAACTTCGTCAAAGGTTTCCCGCAGGCGGAATGATTTTTCCACGTCAAATCCGTAGAGCCAGGCATAAATGGGACGGGTCATCAGGCGGAGGGCATAGGGACCGTGCAGACGCTTGATTTCGCACTGGGAGTATTCCATGGACATCAGCGTGGAATCAATGTCATTTTGGGGAATGCCATTCTTGACCAAATCAGTGAGGGTGTCAAAAATCAGCCGCTGCACTTTTTCTTCGTTGCCTTTCTGTACGCCACGCAATCCCACCGTCAAGAGGCAGACGTACTGCGAGGGATCCAGACCTGTTTGGGGAGCCGTATCTTCACCCAATCCGCTGTCCAGCAGGGCCTTTTGCAAGGGAGAGCCGTCATGATTCAGCAAAATCCCCGTAAGCACCTGATACTCGTAGGCCGTCTTTGCGTCAGGGCAGGTGCCAAAACGCCAGTTTACCAGCACGGTGTTCTTTTCCCCCTCATCTTCGCCCGCAGGACCTTCCGCATACATCCTAATGGGTTTTGCAATGGGTGCCGGCGTAACATAGGCAAGGTGCGCGGCCACATGCGCCTTGCGGTTTTCCTCGCTATCCAGCGCAGAGGGATATTTCTTTTCAAGGCGGTCAAGAAAATTGTCCTGCAAAAAGTCCAGCTGTTCTTCCGTGGGAATATTGCCGTACAAAAACACAAAGCAGTTGTCAGGCCGGTACCATTTATCGTGAAAAGCCACCAGTTCTTCATGGGTAATCGTGGGAATTTCCAGGGGGTCGCCGCCAGAATCCTTTTCGTAGACGGAACCTGCAAGCAGACTTCTCTCCGCCGCATCGGAGGCAACGCTTTCAAAAGACGAATAACTTCCCTTCATCTCATTGTAGACCACTCCCTGAATCGAGGGATTACCCTTTTCATCCAGTTCCAGGCGGTGGGCTTCCTGCATGAAAATCTCGTTTTCAAGGCGGGGAAAAAAGACTGCGTCTCCATAGACATGCATCAGGTTAAAGTAATCCGCCTTGACCATGGAGCTGGCTGGAAAAACGGTGCGGTCAGGATAGGTCATGGCATTCAGGTAGGTTTTGACACTCTGATTTGA
Organism: uncultured Treponema sp.; assembly: GCA_937885175.1. Taxonomy (GTDB): domain Bacteria; phylum Spirochaetota; class Spirochaetia; order Treponematales; family Treponemataceae; genus Treponema_D. The sequence goes on from CAKZZO010000074.1 coordinate 2,827, forward strand.
CATGCGGATAAAGGGGTCTTTGAGGGGAAATCGTTCCGAACCGCACAGAACAGAATGTTCCAGAATATGTGCCGCGCCGTTTCCCTTGGGATTGGGCGTGCGGAATGCAAAGGAAAAAAGATTTTCTTCCTCATCGTTGACCAGATGCATAACTTCCAGGCCGCTGGTGTGGCGCAAATAGACCGCCGTAGAATGATAATCCGTTACCGGAAAAAGGGAAAGCACCGTAAATTTTCCGTAGGTATCGCCTTTTTTCAAATGCAATGTATTTTCAGACATAAATTTCGTCATCCCGTCCTTTGATAATCAGCTGTCCATCTTCCCAGGCTCGGCGCAGGGTGCTGAAAAACTGTGAGGTGATTTTCTCGCAGTCGCTTCTCAGCATGGGCTTTTTTGCCTGCTCCTCGTCCAGAATGATACCCGCACGGTTTTGGCTCACATTGTGCAGGATTTTCTTGCGGAAGTCGTCATCTTTTCCCGCAATCAAGAATGCAAGGTCTGTGTCACTCATGGAGTGCAAGAGATTCTGCAGATAGCGGTCGTCAGCATGCAGAATGTCATCGGCAGTAAAGAGCCGTTCCCGCAAGTCCGCGCCCAAATCGGGATCCTGACTGGAGAGGCGGCTCAAAATGGCATCTTCGTTTTCAGGTGACATCTGCTTGAGAATCTGAGCAAGGGCATTTCTTCCGTCGATGCTGTCGGATTTTTCCACCACAAGATTATTGAGCTTTTCATGCATTGCCGCATCAACCCGCTTAACCACTTCCGGGGAAATCTGCTTGAGGTGAGCCAGCCGCATCACCACGTCTTTTTTTTCGTCATCAGGGAGGGCGGTTATCACGGCGGCAGATACTTTTGGCTGCAGGTAGCTGAGCACCAGAGCCCGCACTGCCCCGCCCTCATCTTTCAAAAGCAAGCCGATTTTTTCCGCATTTGCCTCGGCAAGATATTCAAACGGCTTACCGTCCGCAAAGGGTACTGATTTTTCCAGCAGGCTTGCCGCTTTTTCCGCACCAAATGCCTTTTCCAGCATGGTACGGGCTGTCTCTACGCCGCCGTCTTCCCGAGACTTCTGCACCAATGACTGAAATTCTGCCAGAATTGACTCCGCTTCTTCCGGTTCCACGCGACGGATTGAAGCAAGTTCCGGCACGATTTTTTCTATCTGTTCTTCGGTAAGGTGCGGCATGATTTTTGCCGCTTCGTTTTCGCCAATGAGAAGGAGGAATTTTGCCACACGACGGTAGACAGACTCCTTTCCGTCAGCAGCAGGCGGCTGTACTGGTACTTTTAAGAGACCGCCCTGAGTCAGAGCCTTTGCCGCAATCGCCGCGCTTGTCTTTGAAGTGTTTTTATGTTCTGTAGAAGCAGACGTTATGGTATTTTCAACAGCCTTTTGCGTACTCACTTTTTCAAGACGGGACAGAAAATCAGCATTCATTTTTTTTGCCTTGATGTCATCGTCTTGTTTTCGTTGGCTGTCTGATTTTGCCAGATTTTGATATGCATTCAGCCGTCTGTCATTCAGGTTCATGCTACTACTATAGCATATAATCATGCAATTTTAAACAGTTTTTCGATATTTGGCTCACGGACGACAAGCACGTTACAGCGGGCATTTGCAATGATGTCGCCGTTATTCTCCGAAATCGTATCGTGGGAGGAGCCAGAAAATGCCGTGTCGTGTTCCTTTCCACCCAGCAGAATGGCATTCGCCTTGTAGTCATCCGCCGCCTTAATGATTTCAGAAAAAATAGCCCCCTTCCTCATTTCCGCTTCGATTTTTACGCCCTTCTGCTTTGCCAGGTCAGCCACATAATCCAGATAGCGTTTGCCATCGCCTTCAAGGCTTGCCTCGTAGTCCGCACTTTCTTCGCTGATGAAGAATTTGCTCAACGTAAGCTGTCTGATTGTCGCCGTATCAACGACATATATCGCCTTGAGTTCACATGCATACTGCTTTGCCATCAAAATAGCGTACATGGCTGCATGAATCGAACGCTCCGAACCGTTGACCGCAACAATCAGTTTTTGCAAAAGGGGTTTTATCACTGGACTGCCTCGTTATTCTTTCTGTTTTTTAGCGATTTGAGGACGAAAACATTTTCCCGCTCCCGCTCCTCCAATACGCCTTCGATGTAGGTTTTTGTTTCTCTGTTCTGGGGAATTATCATCTTGTCCAGGGCATTTACACGCCGCTGAGTCTTCTTGACTTCGTTAGCAAGCCGCCACACAATCGTTCGGATTGAGGCCATCTGCGTCAAAAGATTCAGCAACTTAAAGAAAGTGACCGTTACCTTATCAGTATCGGCAAATGTTCCTACAAAAGAATAGAAAAGTTGCTGCTGAGGAAGCTGCACCTCGATTGAAGAAAAACTCATGCCTCCAGCCACCACCGGCTTTTCCCTAATCGTAAAGTCGTATTTTACCGCATGAGCAATCCGTTCAGTACGGTCGCCGCCTACAGCCATAAGCATGTGCCGCAAGGCCGGGTATGCCTCACTGATTGCCTTGTCGATGTCACGCTCCAAAAGAGTCACCTGTTCCACAAGACGCATCAGCTCCATGACCAGAATTTCGCGCTTCTGCTCCAAGAGGTCATAGCCGTCCGTCGCAACAGAAAGCTGCTCCTTTATGGCGAGAAGATTAGATTTTGTCGGTGCAATGTTTAACTTTGCCACACCTTAGTCCTTTGGCAGATACTTTTCAATCAGCTCAGGCTTGATACGCGTCAAGTCTGCCTTTGGCAGCATTTTCAGCAGTTTCCAGCCCAAATCCAGCGTTTCTGCGATGGAGCGGTCTTCCCGTTCTCCCTGCGTAAAGAAGTGTCCTTCCAGCGCGTCACCAAATTTCATGTACATCTTGTCTTCGGCACCCAGTTCTTCCTCACCGATGATTGCAGCCAGGTTACGGATATTCTTTACCTTTGAGTAGGCCGCAAAAAGCTGGCTTGAAACCGCCGCATGGTCTTCTCGGGTCATGCCTTCGCCAATACCGTCTTTCATCAGGCGGGAAAGGCTGGGAAGTCCTGCCACGGGCGGATACACACCCTTCTGGCTCAACTCGCGGTCAAGGACAATCTGTCCTTCGGTAATATAGCCAGTCAAGTCAGGAATCGGGTGAGAAATATCATCGTTGGGCATGGTCAAAATCGGAATCTGGGTAATGGAACCCGTAGAGCCCTTGATTTTTCCCGCGCGCTCGTACAATTCCGCAAGGTCAGAATAGAGGTAGCCGGGGTAGCCCTTACGGCCGGGAACTTCACCGCGGGTTGTAGAAATTTCCCGCAAGGCCTCGCAGTAGTTCGTCATATCAGTCATCACGACCAAAACATGCATGTTTTTCTTAAAGGCCAGATATTCCGCAGCCGTCAATGCACAGCGGGGCGTGATAATGCGCTCAATAGAAGGAGCATCAGCCAGAGACTGGAACATAACAACTTTGCTCAGAACGCCGCTTTCCTCAAACGAGTTGATGAAGAACTGTGCCTGATCATACTTAATGCCCATGCCCGCAAAAACCATGACGAACTGTTCATCACTGTTCAGGATTTTTGCCTGACGGATAATCTGGGCGGCAAGCCTGTTGTGGGGAAGACCGTTTCCGCTGAAAATCGGAAGCTTCTGTCCACGAATCAGGGTGTTCATGCCATCAATGGATGAAATTCCTGTCTGAATAAAGTCTCGCGGGTAGACACGGGCATAGGGGTTGATAGGCATGCCGTTTACGTCAATCTTTTCGCTGGACACGATGGGCGGAAGTCCGTCAATGGGTTCACCCAGGCCGTTAAAGATGCGTCCCAAAAGCCCCTCGCCTACACGAAGTTCAAGACGCTGTTCCAAAAATTCAACGCTGGTATTATTCAGGTCAAGACCCGTTGTCGTACCGAAAATCTGCACCACCGCCGTATCTTCATTCAGGTCAATGACGCGTCCGGTACGCTTCTGTCCATTCTTGTCGCGGACGTATACCGTTTCGTTAAAAAAGACATTTTCGCTTCGGCGGACAACGATAATCGGCCCGTCTACAGATGATAAACCTCTATATTCAACACCTTTCATCCTTATGCTCCTACCTTGCGGTACATTCTTTCAAGTTCGCTCATCTGTGTTTCCAGATGTCCTTCAATATCCTTAATCATTTCCAACTTGTCATTGGGAACGGTTGACTTAATGCGCACGATTTCCTCACGCACGGGAAGTCCATTCACTTTCAGAAGCGGAGCTCCCTGCTTGATGACGGAAAGAGCCCGATGATAGAAAGCCATCATCAGCACCAGAATTGCAATCTGCTTTTCTGGTACCGAATACACATCCACTGCATCAAATGCACTCTGCTGCAGGAATCCGTTCTTTATCATTTCTGCAACGGTCAGTACAAGGCGCTCACTGTCAGGCAGGGCATCAGGACCAATCAGGCGGACAATCTGCTGCAGCCGCTGTTCCTTTTTGAGCAGTTCCAGGGCAGACAGACGGATTTCTGCCCACCGGGGATCAAGTTTATCCCACCACTCGCGGATTTCATCAGCATACTCAGAGTAACTTTCAATCCAGCCGATAGCCGGATAGTGGCGGGCATTTGCCAAATCTCTGTCCAATGCCCAGAAACAGCGGATAAAACGCTTGGTATGCTGGGTAACAGGCTCAGAAAAGTCACCGCCCGGAGGAGAAACCGCACCGATAACGCTGACAGAGCCTTCTTTTCCACAGAGGGAATCCACACGGCCTGCCCTTTCGTAGAATTCCGCAAGGCGTGTCGGCAAGTAGGCGGGAAATCCTTCTTCTGCCGGCATTTCTTCCATACGGCCAGAAAGTTCGCGCAGCGCCTCAGCCCAGCGGGATGTAGAGTCCGCCATAATTGCAACATGCATACCCATATCACGGTAGTATTCTGCCAGAGTAATGCCAGAATAGAGCGACACTTCGCGGGCCGCAACAGGCATGTTTGAGGTATTTGCAATCAAAATCGTGCGTTCCATAAGAGAACGTCCTGTACGCGGGTCAATCAGCGTAGGAAATTCCGTCAGAACGTCGGTCATTTCGTTTCCACGTTCACCGCAACCAATGTAGACTATCAAATCCGCATCGCACCACTTTGCAATGGCATGCTGGGTCATCGTTTTTCCCGTGCCAAATCCGCCGGGAATGGCAGCCGTACCGCCCTTGCTGAGGGGGAAGAAAACATCAATGACACGCTGACCAGTTACCAGCGGCTGACTTACGGTCAGTTTTTTCTGATAGGGACGAGGACGACGAAGGGGCCAGTAGTGGCTCAACTTGATTTCTTCATCTAATTCCGTCCTTGCAATCACATCATCTATGGTGTAATCGCCTGCCCCCTTAAAGGTTTTGAGCAATCGCCCGCGAATCATCGGCGGCACCATAATCGCATGCCTGATGGAAGATGTTTCCTGCACATACCCCAGCACCATACCAGGAGCAATTGCCGCGCCTTCCGAGATGCCGTCAGCTACCTCAAGTTTCCATGTCTTCTTTACGTCCAGGGGTTCTGTTCGCACGCCAGGCGCAAGAAAAGCACCTGAATCATTGAACAAGGCTTCCAAAGGACGCTGAATGCCATCGTAAATCGTACCGACCAATCCCGGCCCAAGGCGCAGAGAAAGAGGACGCTCAAAGGAGGTCACTTCCTCGCCGATTTCCATACCTGTATCGTCTTCGTATACCTGAATGGTCGCCTTGCCCTTGTTCTGGCGGATGATTTCGCCAATCAGTTTTTTCTTACCAACATCTACAACATCGTACAGGCCGCAACCTTCCAGCCCCTCGGCATAGACAATGGGTCCTGAAATGCGGGTTATCTTACCGCTAATCATTCGGGCAACCTCCCGCCAAATAAAGTAGTCGCAAGTTCATTGCTGTATCTATCTTCAATTTCGCCCACCAGCTGGTCAATGGTCAGCCGAACGCGGACAAAAGAATCTTCACTTTCAAGGATGATGCCCTTGTGCACCTTATTCATGGCTACGGCTTCATCACCAGATTTTTCAAATGTCGTTTCGGTACAAGAAAGCACATGCTTTGCATCCAGAACTTTTTCAAGCACTTTTTTTGCATCTGAATCCTTCATGCCAAAGACAAGGGCATGCACTTTCTTTCCTGCCAAGGCATTTTTTGAACGGACAAGCATCGTTTCAATCAAGGACAAGAGTTTTTCTTCGCCCAGATTTTCCAGATACGCATTGAATGCGTCCGCAACGGAACTCATATAAAAAGAAACCCGATAGCGTTCCTGTTCCAGCGGAAGAGCGGCGTCACGATTCTTCTTAAAAGTCGCCAGTTTTGCATCGTAATATGCTTTCTTTTGTTCTGACGCTTCCTTTACCTTGTCGCTTACCGCATCAAGCAGTTTCTGACATTCAGCGTCAGCATCGGACAAAAGACGCTCTGCCTTTTTACGGGCATCCGCTTCAATTTCCTTGTCCAGTATTTCAGTTGAACGAAGTTCTTCCATTATTTCCTTTCCTCAGTTTTGTGAAAAAACTGACAGAAGCCCGCATGTACGCGAACTTTCTAGACCGAAATCCCAACGGCTTCGCGGATTGCATCTGTCAGAGATTTTTTTCCTTTTAAGTGTCCCCCAAGCCCCGGAATTTCCACAATCAACGGATAGTCTGCTTTTTTCTGCCATGCAAGCACTTCTGTTTCCAGCATGCTGGAGACTTCTTCCGTCAAAATCAACACTTTGGGTCTTTCTGGCAAAGGCAAACTCATTGTTCCACCCTGTCCGGTTACGCGGTTAAAGGCTTCCAATGCCTCGTCACGATTTAATGCCACCGCGCCGCCCACGCCCACCAGCTTAAAGCCGAGAATAAGTTCCCTTTCGCCAATAACAAAGTATTCCATATGATTCATTTCATTGCTGTAGAAAGTCGCCGTGACGAATCTGCTACGGCAATCTTGCTTACAGAATGATAATCAAAAGGGCCACAAGGAAGCCCCACAAACAGATACCTTCTGCCAAACCAACGAAGGGCAGTGCCTTTCCGCTCAATTCTGCATTTTCGCTCATTGCACCCATTGCAGCAGAACCAATTTTACCAACAGCCATACCGCCAGCAATACAAGCCAGACCAACTGCAATAGCCGCCGCGATAAATTTGATGCTTCCTGCATCTGCCTTTGCATTTTCAGCCTGAGCAGGGACATCCTGTGCAGGTGTGGCAGCCACAACCGCTTCCTGTGCTGAATCCTGCTCCACGGGAGAAGCAGCCTGTGCAAACAAACCTGCAACGCTCACCAAAAGCAATGCAGCAACGATACTAAAAACCTTCTTATTCATAGTGTTACCTCACTCAAGATTTATACTCAAACACGAACGGTTTAAATTCGCGTCCAGTTTCATTAAAGAATTTCGAGAAGAACTCGTAGTATTGCAGACGGACAACCTGAATTGCCACAATCATGCCTTCCAGAACGATGACGATAGCATTTCCAATCACCAGAATCAAAATGCCTCCAATACCGCCAACCATTTCCGTCATCATGTAGATGATAAAGCCAAGAACCGCATGAGCCAGCGCAAATGCACCTACACGCACAAAACTAATCGAACTTGAAAGATAGGTTGAAACCAGTTCAATGATTTCCACCACACCGCCGATTATCATTGCACCCAGGCCGTTTTCCAGCACAGGGCGTTCTCCATCTACCAGCCGCTCAAAGGGTTCGCCAAAGGCAGCAAAGAAAACCAGAAGTCCGATAATGACCCAGTCATATACAGCAGGACTGTGCCCGAATACCGCAATTCTGATGGCAAATGCCACCACATACCAGAAGAAGCATGCACCCGCCAAGCCCGTTTTTCCAAACAAGGCCTTTCCAAAATGGCGGTGAGAAATATTGTTGATGATGTTGATAATCAAGCCAACCGTATTGATGATAAAGCCGATTCCAATCGTTACGCCAAAGATACCAAAAATCATCTTGATATAGTTGGGGCCTGTGGGGCTGAAATTTAGAATCGGGCTGCGGGGGTCACCAAAGAGACCTGTTACCCAAAGGGCAAATGGCTCCAGAACGCTTTCCGTCGCAAAGAATTCGCCGGTAAGCAGACCCATAATCATACTTGAGCAGCCTATGGCCATAAAAATCGGCGCAAACTTATTCCAGCCCCCCACATTCACTACCTTGAATGCCATGAGAAGACCTGCGATAAAGAAGACAAGTCCCTGCCCCGCATCTCCGAACATAATGCCAAAGAGCAAGGTAAAGAACATGGCCACAAAAGGCGTGGGGTCAATATTGCCGTACAGGGGAGACCCGTAGCTGAATATCATGCGCTCAAAGGCTCCCACCAGTTTACCGTGCTTCAGCTTGACGGGAACTTTTTCCTCGCCCCGGGCAACGGAAGGCACTTCCTTGGGCTGATAGACACGAATGGCAATCCTACCCTCGGTCAGTTTGTCCAAATCATTCATCATCTGATGGCTGTCACTTTCGGGAATCCAGCCGGTGATGCGGCAGACCAAAGACGTGGCCTCCAAACCGTTACGCACCGTTTGAATCTGTCCGCCAATGGAGAATTTTGCAAGCAGGGCTTTGAGTACCGCTTCATGGGTTGTGGCAAAATTGTGCTTTTCTTCGGCAATCGTCGCCAGCACAGACTCCGCCACCTCCTGCTCTTTTGCAAGAGAAAGCAACACGTCATCTGGAATGCCCTTAAAATCCTTGGGGATTTCCATGTTGACAAAGCCGAATTTTTTGAGTTCGTTGTCCAGTGCAAAGCGGGCTTTTTTGGAAGATGCTGCAAGCACACGGGATTTGTCCTCGCCAAGGGGAACGATTACCGCACGGCCTTCCAAGTCTGCCTTGATTTCATCCAGCGCATTGGGGTCAATACGGCCGATACGCAGGGAAAGAAATGAAAGATGATCCAGCTCCGAATAGGGAACCTTTAGGTTTGTAAATGCCCGAGCCTCGCTGTTGGCATCTTTTATGCGCTTTACTTCCTCTGACTGCTTGAGTTCCCGTCCATGGATTTCTTCTATATTTGCAATGAGTTTTTTTGCCAGCGCACGGTCATCATCATTGGGGAAGGTAGCCGCGGCCATGTCCTCCGCAGAAAAATCTTCGCTTAAAAGATAAATGCGCGCCTTCTGCAAATCATTAAAGGTATCGCCATCGGGATTACGGCTTTCACCGTCTTTTGGCTGAGATTTTTTTTCAGCACTTGTCGGACGGCCATGCTCCTGAAACTGAAAATTGCCGTTCTTCGCTAAAAATTCCACGACGGAGTTGACATCATCTTTGAGAACCATCAGCTCAACAAGCCGCATAGGAGTTGTTCTAGCCATACATTACCTCCACAATCTCATTTTGCCGATGACACAGACGCGCCGGCAGCGGTCAGAACTTCATCCGCATCCACATTCATGCGCAAGCCTTCCGCAACAGAACGGATATAGCCCAGTTCATTCTGCTTAATCTTAAACCATGAAAAAAGCACCATTGCCGTGTCAGGATTTTTATGAAAGGCTCGCAAAGCCTGCTGATTCAGGTCACGACGCATCATATTTTCCACCCAGCAAGGGTCAATTTCCCAAACGACACCATCTTCATGGGGATTTAAAAAGTCGGCATACTTCCATCCGCTCCAGGCATCCCATGAATCGCTTTCCTTATCCAAAATCGCAAGAGCATCCCGCGCAAATAAATCTGTTTTTCCAGCAGTCCGCCGCTTTGCGGTATCTTCCACAGTCCTTTCATAGAAAAGCATGTCGGCAATTCTATCGGCATCATACTTATAGAATACTTTAAGACGCAGCGCCCACATAATGTTCTGATACACAACTTCACGGCGGACAAAATCAAGCACCAGTTCACGCTCCGCAAGGGGTACTTTTTTTGCAGAGTTCCACAAGTGGGCGATATACTGCATGTCCAGTTTTTGGTCAATTGCCTGCTGCTCAGAACTTTTTGGCGGCTTATTATACCACGAAACCGAAGAATTTGCAGTCATAGCCGCAAGGTCAGGCCAATATTTGTAGCCAATGCGGGAATAGGAACCGATATCCACCAGTTCTGGCATGACGGACTCCTTGTAGCAGAGTGCCGCCCCAATTTCTTTTATATTCTCATAGTCATAGGAACGCAAAAGCGTGATAAGCACTTCGTCCGGATCGGAATAACTTTCCAAAAGCCCGATATACTGACTGACAAATGCCCGCTGAGCCTTTGTTTCAATGAATTTTGCAAGCATGGGCTCAGTAATAGCCGGCACTTCATCATCAAAAAGCAGTCCATACAGTTCACGCAAGGATTTTACCGAAAACAACTTTTCAGCGCGTGAACCGACAAAAGATTTTGCAAGCATACCGCTTGCTTTTGCGTAGACATAAGCACTTGCTGCAGAACGATCCATAGGACACCGCCTCAGCTTGCAAAAAGAACTTTATCAAGCAATTTGTTAAAGGAAGGAATATCTTTTGACGCAGAAGATACGCGTTCTTTATAAGCGGCTACATCCGCGTCATATTTCTGCACAATGGCAGAAGTCTCTGAGGCAAGCCGCTTTTCTTCATCGGCGACAATGGCATCGTACTGCGCCTTAAAATTCTGTTCCGCCTGCGTCCTTGCCGCAGAAATACGTTTATCTGCTTCTTCCTGCGCCTGTGTAAGCACCGCAGAAGCAGAACGTTCTATATCGAGAAGATGACCAATGATATCAGCTTCTTGCTCAGCCATGTATACTCACCTACAAAAATTAGTTTGCAGCACTCTCTGATGTTTTTTCTGCAGCAGGTTCTGCATCTTTCCACCACTCTCCTGCGGTTTCAGTTGCAGCGGCTTCTGCACCTTCTGCTTTTTCAGCAGTTGCTTCAACAGTCTGGCTTTCAGCAGCAACAGCGGCCATATCTGCACCTGCGTCTCTCTTCTTGTTCAACAAAGCGATAAAGAATGTTGCGACAAAGAACAAAACAACCAGAACAGCCGTTGTCTTTGTAAGCACTGAAGCGGAATGTGAACCAAAAGCAGCAGAGTTTCCGCCGCCCAAAAGACCGCCCATGCCACTGTTGTCCTGATCCTGTACCAAAACCAAGAGAATAGCAAGAATACAGATGATTACAAACGCAACCAAAAGAATAACGCTAATTGCACCCATTTTTATTACTCCAAAAACGATATCGTATATAAGTTCTAATAGTGTACTGAAAAGATGCTGTTAGGTCAAGGACTCGAAAAACGGTGCGGACTTGCCGCACCGTAAGTGTTAGCAGAAACGATGTTTATTCAGCGTCCTCGATAACCTCAGAGGCTGCATATGTATCTTGATATTTCACATATCCTTTCATAATTTTGCCCTGATATGCGCTGCCATAACGAGCGGCTTTAGCCTGCTTAATCTCTGATGAATAACCTGTCTGGTCGCTAGTAATTTCAATAGTTTCCGCAGGGGTAGACGAAGCGGTTGGAGTGTCAGCACCAAGATAGATATCAACAATAAATTTGCCTGTATCCGCAGCTGTTGCATACTTTGCTTTCTGGAGTCCATATTTTGTATTTGCAGGATAGATATCTGCCCATACATAAATTGTACCAGAAGCATCAGTCGTCTTCTCTTTTTCAATAGCAGCAGTTCCTAGAGATTTTGCAACACCTCCAGCAGGTCCAACAGTTCCATTCACGATTACCTGCTCAGAAGCACTCGATGAAGCAAGACCAGTAGCATCATCCGCTACGATGACATCATTGCCTGATGCATCGCGGGCTCCAAAATTTGCTTCATTCACGCTCGTTACATTATAAAATTTTGAAATATAATAACCGAGCGTTCCGTTATAATTTGTAAATCCAATAATAAAGAAATTAATAGCATCGGTCAAAGTCTCAGAACCTGAAACTAAATCACCGGCATTGTCAGCAGAAATTTTTGTCTTGTCGGATGCATCCGCAGATTTTTTCAAATCCCAAATCACACCAACAACACCGTCCGCAGATGTAGCTGTCTGTTCACGCAATTCAATGCGAGCAAGCGTTCCCAAGTGTTTCAGACTTGTTGAAGAATAGGCACGTTTTGTCGTTGTTCCCGTAGAATTATCAACGACAATATCGCTACCAGAAATAGAGCCATCCTCATCCTCTTCCAATTTACATCCCGCGAATCCGAAGACCAAGCCCAACACCATTGCTCCTAAGAGCCATTTTTTTGAAAGTTCCATGTAAACCTCTCAAAATACTGTGCGCCGTTTGATTTTGGCGTATGCCAGCAGCGCACTTTTATAAGAACTGCGTTTCCAGCGCAATCTTATGCGTACTCATGAGGCTATAGGTTGAAAGAGAAAAAAAACAGTCGTGACAAAATATATGCGTGAAAAGACACTGCTCCACCCTGCCGCACTCCGCCGTTTCCCACAACCTATAGCCATGCAGAAACGGCACTATCCTGCTACAGGACATGCCTCTTTCCACGCCAAAACTGCCTTTGGCATGAACATAATAAAATCCTCCATGTGATCTGATTTTGCAGACCGAATTTTATCATGTCTATTTTAGCGTAAAAAGGAGCGCGTAACAAGGGGAATTTTTGCTTTTTTAGGAAAGTCACATTTTAAGGCTGGCTCTGTTGGCTACGAAAGCTTTCCCAGAAGCGCAGTGCAACCTGCCATCAGGTCTTGATAGGTTTCTTCAAAATTACCAGTGTACCAGGGATCCGCTACATCACGGGAAAGCCCGCAATATTCCAGCAGTTTACGAATTTTTCCCTCGCCATCCCCGCTAAAAAGATACTGCATGTCCTCGATATTTTCTTCATCCATGCAGATAATCAGGTCATAGTCGCTATAGTCTGCGCGAGTAGCAAGGCGGGCGTAATGCTCCGTAAAGGGGATGTTGTAATGGCGCAGAATCTGACGAGTTCCCCGATGCATGCCGCACCCGATTGCATCCCGCTGAGCCGCCGCAGAGTCAATAACAAAGTCGGCATCGCGCCCTGCCTGATGCACAAGGTGCTTCATAATCATTTCTGCCATAGGAGAGCGACAGATATTTCCGTGACAAACAAAAAGTATTTTGTGCATAGTCTAAAATAATTCACTGTGCGAGGCAATTCTGAAAGCGGTTAGAATCAAAATATTCTTGTCCAACTCGTAGATAAGCAGCAAATCAGGCTTTACGTGACAATCACGCAAGCCCTTCAATCTGCCTTTTAGAGGATGGTCTTTATGCTTTGGCTCAAGTTTCTGCCCCGCAAGCAACTTGTCAATAACTGCATCAACCAGTACTTTATCATCAGCGCACAATTTACCGTAATCACGGTCAAAACTCGTCGTGGTCGCTAACTTATACGCCGCCATGTGCCGCCCTGTACTCCGCCATAGAAGCGTATGTCCTCAGATTTCCTATCGCAAACTGTTGTTTTATCTCCGCACGCTCTGCGAGCAGTTGGTCTACGAACTCATCTTTTTTTTGAATCTTGACCCTCGATTGTGGCGACAGTTTTATGACGCTTTTTATTGCGTTCAGCAACGAGTCGTCAGCATTTTCAATCGTCATACTTACGGTCATATACACCTCTTTCTATATGCTATCACATCTCTGGGTAAAAGGCAAGGTTATTTTCTTGCTTTTTGTATAGTATTATGTTAAAATCGCTTATGCTCAAGAGAAGTGGTTACGCAGATTTGCCGCTTCATACGGGAACCGTGCCTAAATGGCTTGCCGACCGCATGATGGCGCTGGGAACGGAAATCGTAGAGGCTCTGCTTATCAATTACGGCAAGCGTGAAGTTTTGCGCCGGCTTTCCGATCCCCTCTGGTTTCAGTCGCTGGGTGCGGTACTGGGCATGGACTGGCACTCAAGCGGCATTACCACAAGCGTCATGTATGCCCTCAAAAGGGGAATCAATGCCCATGCAAAGGACTTTGGACTGGTAGTATGTGGCGGACGGGGAAAACATTCCCGCAAAACGCCTGAGCAAATCGACTGGATTTGCAACGCCAGCGGACTCAATGGTACAGAACTGATAAGGGCAAGCAGACTCTGTGCAAAAGTTGACAACACTGCCCTGCAGGACGGATTCCAGCTCTACCAGCACAACTTTATCCTTACGGACGAAGGCGACTGGGCGGTAGTACAGCAGGGCATGAATACAGTGACGCAATCTGCAAGACGATACCACTGGTGCTCAGCGGACATAAAATCTTTTGTTGAAGAACCCCACACTGCCGTAACAGGAGAAAACCGCGGAAAAATCCTCAACCTGACTGACTCCAATGCGGCTGCCACCCGCGGCTCCATTCTGTTGCTGAGCCACGAAAACCCCGACCGCATGATAAAAGAAATTGCAAAGATAAGCGGAAGCGACCTGATGACTCAAGGTGAATTATTTGCGGAAAAGCAGGGTACAGGCATCATCATAGAAAACAATCGCAATCTGCGTATGCCCGCCCACCATGAAGTACGCCCGGAAGATGTAGACTTAAAGCGGCTAGGCGGTGTCCTTGCCGCGGCTTATGACCAAAACAATCCCGATTTTGAAAGCCTTTTGCTCACGCCGGGATTAGGTCCCCGCACACTGCAAAGCCTTACCCTGGTGAGCGAAGTCATTTACGGCACTCCCTCGCGCTTTAAGGATCCTGCCCGCTTTAGTTTTGCCCACGGCGGAAAAGACGGACATCCCTTCCCCGTAGCCACAAAAATCTACGATGAGTCAATCCGTGTATTGGGCGACAGCATAGAAAAATCAAAACTGGGCTATAAAGAAAAAAGCGAATGCCTGCGCCGTCTGCACAAAACCGCCCTGCAGATTGAAGCCAACTGCGAGCCACTGGCAGACTTTGACGCAACCATTGCCCGCGAAAAGGAACATTCCCATGAATGGGGCGGGCGCACCTGCATGGGAGAAGCGTAATTACCCGACGATTTCCTTTACAAACCGCAAGGACTTAGGCACTTCTTTTACGCCTTCAAAAATCAAGTATGCGTCAGGACATTCAGCCTTAACGACGGGAAGAAAATCTTTCCAGCCCATGAGGCCATCGCCAAGAGGAGCAATTTCCAGTTCATCGCCCTTTACCACATAGTCTTTCATATGGAAACCAAAGATTTTTCCCTGAAAAAGTTTCAGACAGGCTTCAAAAATCTTGGCACGCTCCTCGTGATTTCCAATGTAGAGGTAATTGTAGATGTCCACAATAAAACGGAAGTTATGCTGACCAGGATCAATTTCATCCGCAAGACGCTTGAGTTGCTCAGGCTTGTACATGCAGTGCCCCCAAGCACCTTCCAGAGCCATGCAGACACCCGCTTCCCTTGCGACAGCCGGCATGGGAGCAAAAATTTTAACCACTTCCTTAAAGGCATCTTCTGTCTGATTTTTTGGATTGTAAGTCCATTTGTCATCATTGTAACTGCCGGTTTCTGAGGCAACACATTTTGCGCCAAATTCAGCAGCGTGACGCAAGTGGTCAGCATATTTTTCCGCCCCAGCCTTTACCTTGTCTTTATTGGAGTGAACGGGATTAAAATAGGCTCCAAGCAGGGGAATTTCAACGCCGTGGTCATTAAAGCCATGGCGAATCTCGTTCACCACTGAGGGAGTCAGCGTGCCGGGATTTCCATTCTGACCTTCCACAGCCTTTGCAATGGCAAGTTGAACGCCGTCAAATCCCCATTCATGGGCAGTTGCCCCCAGCCAGTCTGCGCTCCCCTTTCCGATATCATGCGGGCGTATTAAAATCTTCATATACAAATCCCCCTGCAAAACCTATTGCTGCAGGTGCTTCTTGATTTTTTCAAGGTCAGCAGACGAAAGCCCCACCGTCTTTGTGAGATAGGTTACGGCCAGGGACTGCACATTTTCGTTTGTCACTTTTTTTCCGCCACTAATGTCCCTGAACATTTCTGAAACAGATTTATTGATTGCGACATACTGCGTAGATGACTTTTTAAGTCCGTAGAGGTTTTCGTAACTCAGCATGTAGTCTTCGTCCATCTCTTCAATCGTTGCTCCACACAAGGCTTCAAGCACGGCACAGACAAAACCCGTTCTGATTCTGCCCTCTTTTCCGTGTACGAGGTAGGGTCCCTGATGATTTGCAATGAAAAGCAGGGCGGCGTTCAGTTTTTTTGAAAAGACCTTATCCATATAGGACGCACCCATATTCAGGAAGACCACATTGTTTTTTCCAGCGAGATTTGCATAAAAGGGCACAAAAGACATTTTGCTTGCACCAGAACTTTCATTGTCAGCAAGATTGATGATTGCATTCACGTTTGATTTGGTGAGCAAGTCGGCTGCATAGGGAGCGCGAGAATCACCGCCGATGGGATTTACAGAACGATAGAGGCGGTTTTCAGCGATTTTTCCAGCCTTTACTGCCCGCCAGTTGGCAAAAACTTCATCAGTCGTAAAATCAGCACGGCGGTCACTTTTTTTGAGCAGACGAGCCTGATAGGTGCGCAGGTAGCCGAGTTTTTCTTTCATGGTAATGACAACGGCATCACCGATTTTTGCACCACTTTTCTGCTGCAGGTTGCCCATGTTGATTGCCAGCGACACTTCCTGATTGTTGATGCGAACGAGATAGTCACCGTTATCTACATCAGTATAATTTTTTCCAATGGCAGCCTCAAACTTAAAGGAGCCAAGCTTTACGGAAACAATATCACCAAGACCAAAGTCATTTGCAGAAAAAAGATTTCCAGTAATCTTAAGGTTTACGTTGCCATGCTTATCAAAGGAATCAACCTCAGTTTTTACGCTGGCATTCTTTGCAGCACAGGCAGAGCCGACCGCAAGAAAAAACAAGATTGAAAACAGTACGACATTTTTTACAGATTTCATACAGGGTTACCTCTCTTTTCTATACTATCACTGTTTTATATTTTATGCTATCCACTCTAGAAAAAAAGCACTATGCATACAGAAGAAAAATAGCCGGAATCTTTTGGAACTGGGGGAGTTTTTCTTTTTTCCACTGGGCCACGGTCTTTGTCTTTATGAACTCATCTTCCGTGGTGATGCCAACAGCCAGACAGATTTTTGTATCGGCCCGACATACAGAAAGCAAGGAATCCAGCATTTTTGCGTTGCGGTAGGGCGCCTCAATAAATATCTGGGTCTGATGCTCCTTATAGGCTCGGCTTTCCAACTGGCGGATTTTTGCCGCCCGCTCAGCAGGTTTTACGGGAAGATAGCCGTTAAATGCAAAATTCTGCCCGTTAAAGCCGCTGGCCATAAGGGAAAGGATGATTGACGAAGGCCCAACCAGTGGCACCACAGGAAGATTTTTCTTTTGAGCAAGGGCAACTGCGGCCGCCCCTGGATCGGCAACAGCAGGGCAGCCAGCCTCAGAAATCACACCCATGGGCTGTCCTTTTTCCAGCGGTTCAAGGATATGGCTAATCTTGGTCAGGTCAGTATGTTCGTTTAATTCAAAGAAGGTAAGGATATCAATATCAATGGAAGCATCCGTTTTTTTGAGGAAGCGGCGGGCAGAGCGAATGTCTTCTACAATAAAATGCTTGATGGCACAGACAACCTGATGATTATAAGACGGCAATACCTGCTCCAGGGGATTTTCTCCCAGAGGAACAGGTATCAGATACAAAGCCGGGTCAATTTTTTTTGCAGTATCCATTGTCATCGCTATCCTTGAATCGGACGCTTATTTTTTCTTACCGAATATTCTGAGCAAGGCCAGCAGCAGATTGATAAAGTCAAGGTAGAGTTCCAGAGCGGCAAGGACAGAAACTTTTTTGTAGTCATCGGTGTTGCGGGCAAACTCAGCAGTTTTAAGCAGTTTTTGGGAATCGTAGGCCGTGAGTGCCGTAAAGATGATGACAACCACAGCAGAAACCAATATATCCAGCATGGGAAGGGGTGTTTTGGCAAAGAAAGAAATCAAGCCGCCGGTGACTGAAGCGATAATCACGCCCAGCAGAGCCATCATCAGGTAACGTCCCCAGGAAGCGAGGTTGCGTTTGGTAGTCATGCCCCACAGGCTCATCAGGCTAAAGAGAATGGCCGTTGAAAAGAAAGCCATGGCGATTGAAGAAATCTGATATACGAGGAATATAGAAGAAAGCGTCATGCCATTAACGGCAGCATAGGCAACAAAGCCAAGCACAGCAAGTCCTACAGGTATCTTTCTGATTGAGGCGGAAAGGACAAAGACCAGCACCAGTTCCACAATGACCAGAGCAATAAAGCCAACGGGAGCAGATTTCGTGCCGGGTGCACCAAAAAGGAAGGAAAGTAGCGTTTCAGAAGTAGCCGTAAAATAGGCCGCAGCCGCACTGATACAAAGTGCAAGCGCCATCCAGCCATAGGTCTTTCCTAAAAAACGGGATTTTTCAGTTTCTGCCAGACGGGCAGGTGCACGAGTTGCTTCCATGATAATCATCTCCCATAAAAAGGGCTGCCCTAAGAGTAAAACATCTTATAAGAACAGCCCCTTTGTATATGTATATAAAATTGATTTTCAAAAAAGTCGGGCTAGCCGAATTCGAATCGGCGACCCCTTGCCCCCCAGACAAGTACGCTAACCAGCTGCGCTATAGCCCGATGTATGTTCATACTTTATAAAAAATACGCATTTCTGTCAATTATATCGCTTACATAAAACGCTAAAAAGCCGATAATCAAAAAGAAGAAGTTTTTTCAGGGATACTGGAGGAATCCGGGAACTTGAGCATTGGGAGTAACTATGAGACATTCATTCTTAAAAATCATGACGGCAGTTTCTGTTGCGGCAGTATTCTTCGGCTGTAGCTCTGCACCGAAAATCGAAAGGCCGGAAAACATTGTAGACCTGGTTAAGCAGGGACGCTATGAAGAAGCAAAAGAACGCTTCGGTTCAAAAGAAGATTTAAGCGCACAGGACGCAGAAGGAAACACTGCGCTGCATATTGCTGCAAGAGCAAATGAAGGAGATTTATGTAGTTTTCTTATTGTCAAGGGCGCAAACATAGAAGCGGTAAATAATGAAGGAAATACGCCTATTCTCGAAGCAATTAAGAACGGAAGCTTTGAGGCGACAAAAGTGCTTTCTACCATGAATGCCAACATCTTTGCAAAAGACGGGGAAGAAAATTCCGCGATTGAACTGGCCATTGCCATGGGTGATGACTGGTACGACACAATGATAAACGAGCAGACAGGAAAAATCCGCAGCGTAGACGGTGAAAGCATCGTGCATTATTTTGTAAAAACCAAGGATGAAAAGGCCATCGACATCTGCATCAGGCAGAATCTGCCCCTGTCCGTAAAGGATAATGCAGGACTTACCCCCCTTGCCGTAGCATTTCAGAACGCAAAGGATTCCGCCTCTATCCGCATAGCCGCAAAACTGATTCTTGCTGGCTCTGAACTGGTGCGGGGAGACTTTGATTACTTTGAGGACTCTATCAAAACGCACAATGTCATGCTCCGTTTTAACGACGGGCAGACACCCCTGCACATTGCGACCATTTCCGGCCACACAGGCATTGTGGACTATCTCTTGCGGAACAATGGTTCAATCCGTATGCAGGATATGCTGCAGGCTCAGGACATCAGCGGCGCAACGTCACTGCACGAGGCGGTTCGCTATGGTCATGCAGATATTGTCAAACTGCTTCTGGCAAACGGCGCAAATGTTGATGCACTGGACGCAATGGGAAAAACTCCCTTTCTCTTGATTATTCCAGTACAGGCACAGCTGCCCATTTACACCATGCTCTTGGGTGCCGGGGCAAAAGTCGGGCAAAAAGACATGTATGGCGACACCGTTCTCCACATTGTTACTATGGGCGACACTACAAATGACGTACTCAAACTGCTGGTAGCCCGCGGCGCCCCCATTAACGAACGCAACAAGCAGGGGGTAACGCCACTGCAACTTGCCGTGGAAAAAGATTTGGGTGCCCATGTGCTTTTCTATGCAAACTCTGGTGCGGACATCAATGCCGAGGACATGCAGTCAAACACACCACTTACCCTTGCCCTGCACAAGCCTACAATCGAAATGATTCAGACGCTGGTGACCAAGCAAAACGTAAACTCAAAAGATTCCTCAGGCAACACGCCCCTGCACACTGCAATCCTGCATGACGCTCCTTTTGAGTATATTCAGTATATTGTAAACACAGGCGCGGATGTAAATGCCCGCAACAAGGATGGGGATTCTGTCCTTTACCTTGCCACACAGAAAAACATGAAGAATGCAGGAGAACTGCTTATAGACAAGGGAGCCGACATTTTTGCCACCAATATGCAGAACTACTCTCCCCTTCGCCTGGCACTGGAAGAAGGCGGTTCCGTACAAGACTGGATTATCACTTCCCGCACGATGAACATGACAGACGGAAGCGGAAACACTCCCCTCCACTATGCCTCTGAATGGAAACTGGATGAGGCCGTACTCGGTCTGATTGAAAAAGGCGCAAAAATAAATGCAACAAACGCAAACGGTGAAACAGCCCTCTTCTCCGCCGTAAAGGCTGACAGCCCCTCTACCATCAACGTGCTGGCACAAAACGGAATCGTTACCGATGCCCGGGACAATTTGACCCGTGACCACCTGGGAAACACGCCCCTTCATTCTGCCGGACGCTGGAATGCACTGAATGCGGCACAGACCCTGCTTGCTTTTGGCATGGATGTAAACGCACAAAACCTGAGCGGAAAGACACCTTTGAGCGACTGCTGCCGTTCCGGAAAGACTGAAATGGCCCAGCTTTTGATTGCAAACGGAGCAGACGTAAACGCAACCGACGTAACAGGCCGCTCCATTCTGCTGGATGCCGTACAGGCCCACAACGAAAATATGGTTGCCCTGCTCTTGAAGAAGGGTGCAAACCCCCAGATTCAGGATATGTCCGGCCGCAACGCCTACCACGAAGCGGCGCTTAACTCAAACATCGCCATCATCACTATGCTGCGAAATGCTGGCGGAAATCCCTTGAGCCGTGACCGCTATGGCGAAACACCCTTCTCACTGGCACTGAGAACAGGAGACGAAGCGCTTATACGCACGATACTGGGCTCAAACACCATGATTGTTGACTCTGACGGAAACACGCCGGTGCATATCGCCGTGGCCCGCAATGCAGATGCAAAAATGATTACCATGCTGCTGAACATGGGCTATCCGGCAAATCAGCGCAACGGCAAGGGCATTACCCCGCTCTATCAGGCGGTAACGACAAATCAGCGCACACTGGTGGGTGTGCTTTTGGAGCGGGGAGCGGATCCTTTTGTGGCTACCACAGAAGGCGACTCTGCCCTGCTCAATGCAATCAAAAAGAAAAACACAAGCGTGCTGGATATGATTGTAAAATACTGCGGTACAAAGGCAGACATGCAGGGTGACACCATCATGCACTATGCGGCACGGGCAGCAGACGCAGACACAATCACCCATCTGCTCTCGCTGAACATTGAGCGAAAGACAAAAAATCTTTCCGGTGAAACTCCTGCCGACATGGCTGCTCGCTGGGGAAGAAGCGAAATTGCGGTAATGTTACGATAGATTATCTTTTAGTCAAATCCAAAAGCCGGCGGAATGCACTGTCCGGCTTTTTTAATTCTCTTGAGCCACGGGTGATTTTGCACAGGCTCATGCCGTACTTGCGGGCAATTTCCCGCTGGGTGGTACCTGCATCCAGTTCCCGCACTAAAAGCCAGCGCATGGCAAAGTCTTTGAGTTCAGCAGGAGTAAAAAGACAGCCGAAAAAATCATAGATAAAATCAGGATTATGGTTGTCTGAAAGCAGCTGGCAGATTTCCCGCATGGCTGCTTCCAGTTTTTCTTCTCGCTCCGTTACTGCTTTGTCCTGTTCCATAGAAACAGTATAGCGGAAAAGTTATTTTTTTGCAAACTTCTTCTTTGCGACAACTATTCCGCCCACCAGCAAGGCAAGCCCCACAAGCCAAGAAATGATACCGCTTGCAACAATACCAAGGCTTTGGGTAAAGCCTGCCACGATATAGGTAAGGAAGGAAACAGTCGCCACCGTGATGGCATAGGGTAACTGGGTGGAAACATGGTTTACATGCTCACACTGAGCACCTGCGCTTGCCATAATCGTTGTATCGCTAATCGGAGAACAGTGGTCGCCCGCAACCGCACCCGCCATACAGGCAGAAATGGAGATGATGCGCAAGGGATTGTCCACAGCCGGAAAGACAGCAATGCAGATGGGAATGAGAATTCCAAAGGTGCCCCAACTGGTACCCGTTGCAAAGGCAAGGAAGGCGGCAATCACAAAGATAATGGCAGGCAGGAAATTCTGCAGGCCCTGGGCACTGTTTTCCACCATGCCAGCCACATACTTTGCCGCGTCCAGAGAATCGGTCATGGCCTTGAGCGTCCAGGCAAGCGTCAGAATCAGAATGGCGGGAACCATTGCCTTAAAGCCATCGGGCACACAGCCCATGCATTCCTTAAAGGAAAGCACACGGCGAATCAAAAAAACAGCAATCGTAAGAAGCAAGGCGGCAAAAGAGCCCAGCACAAGACCTACGGAAGCGTCAGAATTGGCAAATGCATCCACAAAATTTTTATGGTCTTCGCCGCTGGCAAAAAATCCGCCGGTATAAATCATGCCTATCGTACAGAGGACAATCAGGCTGACAATAGGAAATACCAGATCAAAGACCGTACCGCGGGCTGTAACTTTCTTGTCATCAGTTTCCAGCATATCTGCCCTGCTTTCCTCATAGTCTGCCATGGGACCAAATTCAAACTGCATAAAGACGAGCAGGAACATCATGCCAATGGTGAAGAAGGCATAGAAGTTAAAGGGAATTGCCTTGCAGAAAAGAGCCAGGCCGTTCTCACCCTCGCTGACAAAGCCTGCCACCGCCGCAGCCCAGGAAGAAATGGGAGCGATGATACAGACGGGAGCGGCCGTTGCGTCAATGAGATAGGCCAGTTTTTCCCGGGAAACCTTGTATTTTTTGGTAATGGGGCGCATGACCGAGCCGACAGTAAGGCAGTTGAAGTAATCGTCGATGAAAATCAGAATTCCAAGGCAGATTGTCGCAACCTGTGCGCCCACCTTGCTCTTGATGTGCTTTTTTGCCCATTCGCCAAAAGCGGCGGAGCCACCCGCATTGTTCATAAGGGCAACCATGATGCCCAGCACCACAAGGAATACCAGAATGCCTACGTTCCAGCTGTCTGAAAGCTGCTTAATCATGCCCTCGTTGAAGACATGGGTAAAAAAACCGGTAAAGCCACTGCCTGCGTCAAATGCAAAGAAAGCACCACCGATTAAAATGCCAATGAAAAGCGATGAATACACTTCCTTAGTGATAAGGGCAAGTGCAATTGCCACAATCGGCGGCACCAAAGACCAGAATGTTCCTACCATTTTTTATTCTCCTGCCTTTTTGAGCTTTGTAAAATCCGTTTTGAGCGGCTTTTCTATGCCGTCGTTATCCAGTTTTTCAATAACCTTGATGGCATAGTTCAATTTATCCAATGAGCCTGCAGCACAATAGGTTTTTATCTGCCTAAGTGCATCCAACACTTCCTTATTAGTCATAGCGACCTCCTTTTTTAACAATCGTTATCCAAGAACTGTCAAAGTGAATTTTGTCCAATATATCTTTTTTTTCAAGTTTTGGCGGCTGCTTTATAGTGAATTTCAAAGCATTTTTAGGAATTTCTGTATGAATAGTAAACTGTGATCCATGTGGTTGCCAAGTAAAACAAATCCTTTCATTCTTATCAAGTCCAATAAGATTACCGTTTTTATTTACAGTCCAATGATAATCAGTTGTCCTGTAGCGAAGGGTTTCTTCTTCAAACAGTGTATATGAAAGTAAATCATCACTACGAACTAAGATAGAAGTGCGTAACTGGCTGTAATGGTCATTTGCTATATTCACACGCTCATTCCAAATTCCTAAAACTGCTTCCCCAGTTTTTTGTACATCTTTATGTGGGTCTGTAATTCCGTAGGAATAATCTGGGGAACATCGTCCACTTATAAGACGAATATTCCTGGCTGAAAATGGGTCTGGATTTTTCACTGTTTTCATAGACCAGCAATTTTTATCGAGTACCACATCTGCTATTCCAACTGGAGAGTCCAAATGAGTTCCCTTTATTGCTTGAGCAAAAGCATCTCCCCAGTCACTTCCACTTATATCAGTTCTTCCGATATATAAAAGATATACAAAATAGCCGCCTATTTCGTTTATTAAAGATTCCGGAAAGATATTAAGCGGATATAACTCTTTTGTCGTAAGTTTCTTTGAATCCCTGAGTCTCGGATGTTGCTCCATTCTCTTTTCTCCGTAATATTGCGTCTATTTTTTTTGCTACCATTCGAATCATTGGAACGGCAACAGAATTGCCCGTCTGACGACGAATTTCTTGTACTGAAACTACTATTTTATAACTGTCGGGAAAGCCTTGTAATCTAAGCAATTCCCTTGGTGTGAAACGTCTTTCTCCATTTACCAAGAGATAATTGTAGGATGCTCCTGTCCGCAAGGCACAAGAATAATCCAAAATTGAAATATTACCCGATTTATTTTCATGCCACACAGATGGAAAGAACTTAATTTTATCGGTTGTAAAATCCAATCTTTTTTGCCTGATTTTTTCTGAAGCATAAAAGTTTGCAGGTATATTGCTTTCATCCTCCAAAACACTTGCTAAATTATATTCTTTTTTTTCAAAATCAAAATTAAATTTTTCAGAATCAGATTTATCTAAAAAACCGACAATTATAATCCGTTCTCGTTTTTGTGGAAGTCCGAAATCAAGTGCATTTAAAACTTGATATTTTACATGATACCCAAGATGAGAAAGTTTTTGAAGGATAACTTTAAAAGTATTTCCATGGTCGTGTGTTGTAAGTTGTTTTACGTTTTCCAATAAAATTGCTTTTGGCTTGTGATAAGCAAGGATTCTCTCAATTTCAAAAAACATTGTACCACGAGTGTCATTGAATCCTTGCATCTTTCCCATTATTGAAAATGCTTGGCATGGAAAACCTGCTAAAAGAATATCGTGAGGAGGAATGTCCTGCTCTTTGATTTTTGTTATATCGCCAGCGGGAATATCACCAAAATTTGCAGTGTATGTTTTGCAAGCGTTTTTATCCCATTCTGAGGAAAATACACATTTGTAACCAAGTTCGTCAAAAGGCAGTCGAATTCCACCGATTCCTGCAAATAAATCTATGAATTTTATGGACTTTGCGGTTTGCATTTTTCCTCCAAAGTAATTCATGCTAGATTATATCATATCTTATAATAAATCTACAGAACACATCGCACTTTGTGCCCTGGGCTGATTTCCTTCCACGCAGGGATTTGGCTGCGGCATTTTTCAGTCGCATGGGGGCAGCGGTGGGCAAAAGGACAGGCATGGAGATTTTCCAGCGTGGTTTTTA
This sequence comes from uncultured Treponema sp., assembly GCA_937885175.1. GTDB lineage: Bacteria > Spirochaetota > Spirochaetia > Treponematales > Treponemataceae > Treponema_D. The sequence goes on from CAKZZO010000074.1 coordinate 28,183, forward strand.
CTTCGCCGCTTGCAGGAGCGCGGGCACTGCTTGAGTCTGCAAAAAGCAACTGGGTATAGGGATGGGCAGCCGTCTTGTACAAATCTGCGGCGGGGGCTTCTTCCACCAGCATGCCACGGTACATGACACCAATGGTATCGCAAAAGTAGCAGGAAACCCGCAAGTCATGGGCGATGAATAAAAATGAAATCCTCCGCTTTTCGCGAATTTCCTGCAAAAGATTGAGAATCTGACTTTGCACCGATACATCCAGCGCGCTTACCACTTCGTCACAGAACATGACTTCCGGCTGCATGATAAGAGCACGGGCTATGGAGATTCTTTGCCGCTGGCCGCCAGAAAATTCAGACGGCTTTTTTTCCAAATCCAGCGGATCCAGACCAACTTCCTCCATGATGCGGGCTGCTTCTTCCCAGGCGGTCTTTTTGCCCGGCCAGAGGGTAGAATATTTGTAGCTTGCCGTAAGAATATTGAACACGGAAAGACGGGGATTTAAGGAGCGGGAAGGATCCTGAAAGACATACTTGATTTTTTCCCGATAGGTGCGAAGCTGCTTATAGTTATAGAGAAGCATGTTCTGCCTTGACGCGCTAGGGATAGGAGCGGCGTCAGTTGCCGGATTGGCAGCGTAGCGTCGAGCCGGCAATGGAGCGGAAGCGGAACCGCGGATAGCCCGACCGCCGTCTGTCGGCGGGAGCGCCCGAACTTGTCCAGGGGTGTACCAGATTGCGCCACCATCGGCCTTGTACATGCGCACCAACATTCGCGCAGTGGTGGTCTTGCCGCAGCCAGATTCGCCTACCAGACCGTAGGTTTTGCCCCGCTCAATGCCAAAGGAAACATCGTTTACGGCGTAGACAAAATGATTCTGTCTGGCAAAAAAACCTGCATCCAGCGTAAAGCGTTTGGTCAGATGTTCGGCTTGAATGATAAAATCAGGCATTATGAGTGTTGTCTCCGCTTTTATTGTATAAATGCACCATGTCTTTGATTCGCTTTGCCGGACGAACCAGTTCCGACATCGACTCTCCCTTGTTCATCGTGTCGATAATTGCCGCCATGTAGCGGTTTATGTTCACGGAGCAATACCAGGCCTTTTCCTTGAGTTCAGGCTTTTGGTAAACGAGATTGGTAGTAAATACGCGGTCAAAGACCCCTTCTTCATACGCCTTGTCAAATTTTTCAAGGCCGTTGGTAAAAAGACCGAACGTTGCAAACATGAGCACCCGCTTTGCCCCGCGGCTTTTCAGTTGCTTTGCCACATCAATCATACTGCCGCCTGAAGAAATCATGTCGTCAATAACGATGCAGTCCTTTCCCTCAACGGATTCGCCGCAAAAATCATGGGCGATAATGGGATTCATGCCGTCAACAATGGTGCTGTAATCCCGCCGTTTGTAAAACATGCCGATGTTCACGCCAAAAATGGAAGCCATAAAGACAACCCTGTCTGTGGCTCCCTCGTCAGGAGAAATAAACATCATGTGGTCGCTGTCGATGGTTAAATCTTCGTATTCGGTAAGCAGTCTCTGGGTAAATTGCAGTGCAGGCGAGACATTTTCAAAGCCGCTCAGGGGGATGGCACACTGCATTCGGGGGTCATGGGCATCAAAAGTGATGACTTCGTACACACCCATGTTTTCTAGTTCCTGAAGCATAACCGCACAGTCCAAGGATTCCCGCTGAATGCGACGGTGCTGACGGCTCTCATAGAGGAAAGGCATAATCACCGTGATTCGAGCAGCCTTGCCGTTACAGGCGGCAATAATGCGCTTTAGATCCTGAAAATGGTCGTCTGGCGACATGCGATTAACCGCTCCGTCCATTTTATAGGTGATTGACGGATTACACACGTCCACAAGGATATACAAGTCTCTGTCCCGCACGGATTCTTGCAGAATGCCTTTGGCCTCGCCAGAACCAAAACGCGGGCATTGGGCGGATATCAAAAAATGCTGTCCATTCCGCCATTCTGATAGAATCGAGTCGATTTTGTTCCCCATGTTTCGGGCAGATTCCAATGCGATAATTCCAAGTTTTCGTGTCATATATGCTCCCTCATTTTGTAACATGCTATATTTTGCTTGCATGACTCTTGTGCATAGTGACACCGGGGGGCAAAAGGGCAGCCGGGTTCAGGATGAGCGGGATCGGTGACGCGGCCGGGAATGGAAATGAGTTTTTCCTTGCTGTAGTGGGTGCCGAATTTTGGGCTGGAGGCCAGCAAAGCCCGGGTATAGGGATGACGGGCGTGATGCATAATCTGGTCAGCGGAGCCTTTTTCCATGATGAGGCCACCGTACATAACCACAATATCGTCACAAAGTCCTGCCACAAGTTCAATGTTGTGGCTGATAAATATAATGGAAAGATTTCGTGTTTTGCGCAATTCTGCCAAAAGCCCCACAATCTGAGCCTGAATGGTTACGTCCAGAGCGGTGGTAGGTTCATCGGCAATCAAAAGCTGGCAGCCCTGAGCCAGGGCAAGGGCGATTCCGATACGCTGAAGCTGACCACCGGAAAACTGGTGGGGATAATTTTTTAGGCGGCGCCGGGGGTCAGGCAAGCCCACTTCGGTCAGGAGCTCCTCTGCCCTTTTGTCTGCCTCTTCACGACTGATTTGTGGCTCCAGATTACGGAAAGTCTCAAAGAAAACGGAGCCCATGTTCTGGAGGGGGTCAAAGGAGCGGCCGGGTTCCTGAAAAATCAAGCCGATTTTCTTTCCGCGATAGGCCCGCATTTCTTTTTGGGAAAGGGCAGTAAGTTCGGTGCCGTCAAAGAAGATTTTTCCCTCGACGGTGGCATTGGAAGGATGCAAGGCAGGAATTGCCGTAGTTGTGACGGATTTACCGCTTCCTGATTCGCCTACGATGCCAAGGATTTGCCCCCGCTGCATGTCAAAGGAGACGCCCCGCACCGACTGAATGACCGTTTGTGTCGTACCCCGCAATACCGTGAAAGATACGCGAAGATTCTGGACGGAGAGAAAAGAGCCGGGGGAAGCAGCAGCCGATGACTCTTCCGAAGCAGTATTGGACACAGATGCAGAAGGTGCTTCTTTCTGTTGAATTCCCCGTTTTTTCTTCCAGGTAGAGAAAATAATATGGTAGGGGTCAAAATAATCCCGCAGGGCATCGCCAATAAAGTTGAAGGCCAGCGTCGTTGCAAGCAAAAGCCAGACAGGAGTAAGGAGCCAGGGGAAGTTTTTGAGATTTGAAAGCGTAGAAATGTCCCGGTTAATCAGACTTCCCCAGCTGACGGCAGGATCGGCAATGCCAAGCCCCAAATAAGAAAGCGTTGTTTCGCTCATGATAAAGCCAGGAATGGCAAGGGTTGTTGAGACAATCAAAAGGCTTGTGGTCTGCGGAATGATGTGGGCAAAAATAATCACCGTGGATGGAATACCCTCCAGACCTGCGTCAAGGACAAATTCCTCCCGCTTGATTGCGTGAATCATGCCCCGTAAGGTTCGTGCCGTACCCGGCCAGCCCACAAGGGAAAGAATGACCGTGATGACCATGTAGGCAGTGCCCGTATCCATCTTTGTGTTTAAAATGGAGCGGAGAAAGAGAATCAAGTAGAGGCTGGGGATAAGCATGAGGAATTCGCAGACCCGCATGATGAACCAGTCAGGCTTTCCGCCATAATAGCCGGCAAGACCGCCAAAAAGAATGGCAAGCACCAGAGAAATCGCACTCGCCACAAAGCCAATGGTAAGGGAGATGCGGCTTCCGTAAACCATGCGGCTAAAAAGGTCTCGCCCCAGATTGTCCGCGCCAAAGAGGAAGACCGGGTAGATTTGTCCAGTGACTGCATCGGGCTTGGTGCCAAAAAGGTGGCGGCTGCAGGGAATGAGACCGAAGATTTTGTATTCCTCGCCTTTTACAAAAAATGAAATCTGGTGGTAAAATTCAGGTCCTTTGACTTTTGCATAGTGCCAGACAATCGGATTTATAACGCGGTATTCACGGGCTACCAGACCATTTGCCCCCTTTTTACCCAAGGAAAAGGCGATGTTTGAAGGATGGAAGGTATCTTCTTCAAAAGTACGCGTGGGCGTATAGGGGGCAAAAAAGGGTGCAAAAACCATGACCAGATACAGAACAAGCAGAACAAAAACAGAGGTCATGGCAAGCGGTCGTGTCTTAAAGTATTGAAAGAGCCTAGTCATACAGTTTTTCCAGACTCTTTAGTATACCATATCTTGCAAGAAAAAGCACTACTTCCATCATGGCAAACGCATTATGGCAAACGCATTATAATCCATTCGCAAGTGAGACAAAAAGGGCACAGGTAACAGAGTCTCAGCAAAAACGAAAAATGAGTCCGCTTACGGAAAAGCGCGTCTGGTTC
>CAKZZO010000075.1 GCA_937885175.1 uncultured Treponema sp.
TTTTCCTATCGCAAATGGAAAATATCAGAGTTCCATTATTATCCCCTGACTTTCAGCAGAAAATCGAAGCCCTCGTTAAATCTGCTCACGAAAAACTCAGCCGTTCAAAATCGCTATACGCACAGGCAGAAGACACGCTGCTTTCAGAACTTGGGCTAAAAGACTGGCAACCAAACCGCAATCGTCATTCTGAGGCACAAAGTGCCGAAGAATCCAGATGTTTCGGCTATGCCTCAACATGACGGAGGACGCGGAAGTGTGGTATAATAAAGATATGGAGGTGGCTTATGAGCGATATGGCATTCGCAGATTTTACGGAACAAGTGCTGTCGCTGTCTTATGAACAGACAATTATTTTAATGTCCAAAATGCTGGAAAACTTGAAAACGAAGCGGCTAAGTGAAGATTATGCCGAAATGGAAAATACTCTTGCCCGAAGTTCAATGAACGCAATGTGGGAGGAACTAAAAGATGATACATGGTGAAATTTGGCTCATAGATTTTGGTATTCCTGTCGGTAGTTTGCCATCAAAAATCCGTCCAGCTGTTGTTATGCAAAATGATTTGCTAGGCATAAAGGACTTGAACACTGCCGTCGTCATTCCATTTACATCAAATCTTGACCGTGCAGATTATGAGCCAAATATCTTGTTCACAAAATCTGAAACAGGACTTTCTAAAGATTCTGTTGCAGTTATTCATCTTATTGGTGCAGCTAACAAGTTTTGTTTTGAACGAAAAATCTCAAAATTATCAGAAGAAAACTATGCAAAACTTGTTTCCGCCGTTGCAAAATTGATTTCAAACAAATAGTGCGTTACGGCAGGAAAGCAAGCAGCTTTTGGAGAGCGCAAAGCAGGCGGTTGAGCGAGAAATTGAGAGAGTATCATTCTGACCTTGCGCAACGCAACCGTCATTCTGACCTTGTGCAACATGACCGTCATTCTGAACGAACGTGAAGAATCTCAATCAAAAGATGTTTCGCCTACGGCTCAACATGACGGAGGGCGCGGATTGTGGTATAATGGAGTATAGGAGGTGAAAAAATGCCGTATGCAGTTTTAGAAAGGAAAATAAGGACTCTGCCCGAAGAGTATTATCAACTTGTGATTGACTATATCGACGAAATCATGGCGACTAAGGCGGAGAATAAAACATCTGCTTTCGGAATAGCCGCAAAATTTGCAAATCCCGCCTTGATAGGGACTGAAAAAGAAGCAATGGCAAAGACTTTCGGAGAAAAGTATGAGAACTTTGATTGATGCGAACGTGATACTTCGATATGTGCTGAATGATATTCCCGAAATGGCACAAAAAAGTGCAGAAATTGTTAGAAACGGTGCATTCACTACACCTGAAATTCTAGCGGAAGTTTCCTATGTGTTGCGAAAGGTTTATCAAATGACACGAGAACAATCGGCGGCAACTATAAAGGCGATTCTCAACGATGTGTATACTGACGAAAAAGAGATTTTGCACTATGCAATGGATTTATACGCTTCTTCGTCTTTAGATTTTGTGGATTGTGTAATCGTTGCACGGCACAACATTGCAGACATTCCCGTTTTTTCATTCGACAAGAAATTGAACCATAGGCTTGTGGAAAATTGCTGATTATCCCAAAGCGGGCGGTTGAAGAGGAGATTGAAAAATAAATATACAATAATATTGTTTTTATAATCTTTTTGTAGTATATTTGTAGTCGAAAAATCAAAAAAAGGAGATTTCTATGGCTACAGCAGTATTACAAACAAGAGTAGATACAAAGACAAAGCAGGAAGCAGAAGGACTTTTTGAATCTTTAGGCTTGGATATGACAACGGCAATACGTTTGTTTTTACGTCAGGCAGTAAATCAACAGCGAATTCCTTTTGACATAGTTCCGCCACAATATAATTTTACAGAAGAAACGCTTTCTGCCATTGAAGAAGCACGCCGAATCAGCAAAGACGATTCTGTAAAATCATATTCGAGTGCAAAAGAACTCTTTGAGGATTGCGAATAATGGAATGTATTTTAAAGAAAACTTCGCAATTCAAGGCAAGTTTTAAACTTGCGAAAAAACGAGGTTTAGATATTTCACTACTTGAGGAAGTTGTTGATAAGCTGATGAAAGACGAAAAACTTGATGAAAAATACCGCAATCATCAGCTTGTCGGTAATTTTAAAGATGTCTGGGAATGTCATATACAACCTGATTGGCTTTTGTTGTATCTGAAAGAATATGATGACAAAATGAAAAAGAATGTACTTGTATTGACCTTGGTTAATACTGGAACTCACAGCGATATTTTTAAGAAGTAAATTACTTTTCTCATACAGACCTCGTTTGCGTTACGGCTGATGAGCAAGCAGCTTTTAGAGAGTGCAAAGCGGGCGGTTGAAGAGGAGATTGAGGGTGTATCATTCTGAACGAACGTGAAGAATCTCATTTACAAATAGATGTTTCGCTTGCGCTCAACATGACAGTGACACTACGGCTCAACATGACAACCGTCATTCTGACCTTGTGTAAGCTAAAAACATGAAGATTGACATTTGACCTAAAAGAAAAAAGTGCAAGGAAAGAAGCCGAAACGATAAAAATTTTCTTTATAAAATGGTAAAAAGGTGTACAATTGATATGATTTTTGAAAAAAATTGGACATCTAGGGAAAGAAAGTATGAAAAACAAAAAATACATGTCACTTCAGAGCGAGCTTTTGGTTGGAACAATCGGTTCAATGCTGATTGTCGCACTCTTTTTGAGCATTTCTTATATTTTTGTTTTTAGGAACATTCTCAACAAATCCACTGTCAATTCCGTCAACCAGACCATGGAAACGCTGAACAAAGAAATTTCTGGCATTCTTGGCGAATACAACGACATGGTCTTAAATCTTTCAAATGTGATTCCCGCCCTTGACGGCGACCGCGAAATGATGAAAGATGTGATTCAGAGCATGGGTAAAGACCTTCCTCCTGAAACGCTTTTGTACTATGCCACGGCGGAGCAAATCTGGGAGGGCGATACGCTTATTTCTCATTCTGGCTGGGAAGCACCAGGTGACTTTGACATGCAATCCCGGCTCTGGCACAAAAATGCTGTGTCAAACCGCAATAAAATCTGCTACACAGAGCCCTTTAACGATGTGAACACGGGAAAAATCATCGTTACCATAAGTTACAATGTTCTGGACACAAATGGTAACCTTATCGGAGTCTCGACCTTTGACATCGTCCTTGACGCTCTTTCTGAGGCAGTTAAAAAAATCACTCTTTCTGAGCACAGCAAAATCAACATCATCACAAAAGAAGGTCTCTACCTCACCAACAATGATTCTTCTGCCATTATGAGCAGGAATTATTTTGACGAAGTTTCATTCAAGCAGTATGCCAAAGCATCCTATCTTGACGGAAATGCAAAATCCTTTATTGAAAAAAATGCTTTTTACGGAGTCCATCAGATTGAGGGCACTGAATGGTTTATCGTTGCAGATGGTCTGGTTTCTGATTTCTCTGGCGAATATATGATAATTATCCTTCAGGTTCTTGCAACCCTCGTCGTTATTATCATTGTGATGGTTGCTGTTGACCTTGTTCTTTCAAACCGCGTTTCAAACTGCTTCAAAATCATTGCTAACGGCTGTGATGCAATTGCCCGGGGCGACTTTTCAAAAAAATATCCCGATTTCTTCACCAAAGAAGCATCGATGCTGGCAAAGGGATTCAACACCTTCTCCGAAAGGCTCCAGGGAATTATTGAGAGCATGAAGCAGTCAAAAGTTTCACTTGCAAAGGCTGGACAAGCCCTCAATGATGGAACGAAAAATACTCAGGCTGCCATTACTCAGGCACTTTCAAGCATCAGCAGCATGAGCGAAAACCTTGGCAAGCAAAACAAAAGCGTTGAGCAGACTTCCGGCACTATGAGTGAGGTGCTCAACGATATTCGCTCTTTGGAAAATCTCGTGGACTCTCAGTCTCACTCGGTACACGATGCATCTGGTGCAGTTGAAGAGATGATTGCAAATATCGGTGAAGTAAACCGCTCTGTTGATAAAATGGCGTCTTCTTTTGGTCTTCTTGCCAATGATGCGGAAAACGGCGCAAAGACTCAAAGTGAACTTCAAGAAAAAATCAGCGAAATTGAAACTCAGTCCAAACTGTTGAGCGAGGCAAACACCGTCATTGCAAACATCGCAAGCCAGACAAATCTTCTTGCCATGAATGCGGCAATCGAGGCGGCTCACGCAGGCGAAGCAGGAAAAGGCTTTGCCGTTGTTGCTGATGAAATCAGAAAACTTTCAGAAACTTCTACCACTCAGTCAAAGACGATTGGCGACCAGTTGGGCAGGATTCAGAGCACAATCGGCACTGTTGTTGAGGCAACTCAGCGGGGTGTTCAGGGCTATGCCCATCTTGCAAATGAAATCAAGGAAACGGACACGCTGGTTCAGCAGATAAAGGCCGCCATGACGGAGCAGCAGGAAGGTTCAGCCCAGATTACAGATGCCCTGCGCACCTTGAATGACAGTTCCCAGCAGGTTCAGAAAGCCTCTCAGTCAATGACAGCGGCTGGGCGCACCATTATGGAACAGGTTGGTGACCTTCAGAATGAGACAGGTGCAATGAAGACCGGCATGAACGAAATGAGCGCAAGTGCAGAGCAGATTAACGAAACAGGTTCTGCTTTGAGCGAGATTTCTTCTATCATGGAGCAGTCCATTGCGGAAATCGGACGACAGGTTGATCAGTTTGAGGGCTAGGGCTTTGGCATCTTGCACAAGTTGAACAGTGTTGCCCTAGCCTAATGCCACATCAAGCACCATCATCAGTGCAAAGCCAAGGGCAAAGCCCAGGGTACAAACATCAGTTTTTTCGTCTCGGCTGGCTTCAGGCAGCAATTCTTCCACGACTACATAAATCATTGCGCCAGCGGCAAAGGCAAGAAGATAGGGCAAAAAAGGAAGCACAAGAGAAGTAAGCAGAATCGTAACGAGGGCGGCGACTGGCTCTACCGCCCCGGAAAGTGTGCCATACATAAAGGAGCGCAATTTGCCGTTTCCTTCGGCACGGAGGGGCATGGAAATAATGGCTCCCTCTGGAAAGTTCTGTATGGCAATACCCAGGGAAAGAGCAAGGGCTTCCGTTGCCGTAATTTCCGTGCCGCCGCTCAAAAAACTTGCAAAGACCACGCCTACCGCCATGCCTTCTGGAATATTGTGCAGCGTAACGGCAAAGACCAGCATCATGGTGCGGCTGATTTTATTGACTTTTGATTGCGGTCCTTCGGGAGACTGGGCCATTGCATGCAGGTGGGGCGTAACCCTGTCCAGCAAAAACAAAAATGCCACGCCCAGCACAAGTCCTGTCAGTGCAGGAAGAAAGGCAAGCCGTCCCAGGGGCTCGGACATTTCCATTGCAGGAATCAAAAGCGACCATACGCTAGCCGCAATCATCACGCCTGCCGCAAAGCCAAGCAAGGCTCGTTGTACGGTGTCGTTCATTTTGCGCTTCATAAAGAAAACGCATGCGGCCCCCAATGTCGTTCCTGCAAAGGGAATTGCAAGTCCCCAGAAAGTCAGTTCCATAAATGCCTAGACCCTAAAAAGCAAATCCGCGTAATTTGGATAGGGCTTGTATTTTTCGCCCAAGAGCGGTTCCATCTTGTCTGCAATCGTGCGTGCCGCCGCCATCTGAGGTAAGATTTCGTCCGCATAGAATCGAGCCTGTTTTGCCTCATCGCTTATTTTGACGGCCTTTTCATGCAGTTTCGCAAGTTTTTCTGCCTCGCTTACCAGAGCATCTGAAAGTTCCGTCATTTCTTTGACCAGTGCCACGCCTGCCGCACATTTTGCACCCTTAGCCACCTGCTTTACCTTGAGCACGGTTTCTGACGCATCGTTCATAAAAGAGTATGCCGCCGGAAGCAGATCCTTGTAAATCATGTCCAGCATGGTATTCACTTCGATATTCAGAATTTTGGAATACTTGTCCAGTTTGACCGCATGGTGGCTCTTCATCTCAGCCTTTGTGTATACGCCGTACTTGGTGTACAGTTCGATGTTCTTTTTGTCCAGATAGTGTTCCATGGCATCGGGCAGCGTGCGCAGATTCAAGAGACCACGGGCTTCTGCTTCCTGCACCCATTTTTCGTCATAGCCGTTGCCGTTAAAGATGATGCGCTTGTGCTCGGTAATGGTACGCTTAATTAAGTCAGCCAATGCCGTATTAAAGTCTTTTGAGCCTTCCAGTTCCGTTGCAAAATCATCCAGTTCTTTTGCCACCACTGTATTCAGGACAACGTTTGGTCCACTGATGGAAAGGGCTGAACCCACAGAGCGGAATTCAAATTTATTTCCAGTAAAGGCAAAGGGAGACGTTCTGTTGCGGTCTGTGGTGTCCTTGGGAATTTTTGGCAGAACCGTAACGCCAACTTCCATCTGCTGCTTTATCCTGCCACCATAGGGAATGCCCTTTTCGATTGAATCCAGAACAGCCTGCAATTCTTCGCCCAAAAAGATTGAAATGATTGCCGGCGGAGCCTCATTTGCGCCAAGGCGATGGTCATTGCCCGCAGAAGCCACGCTTGCACGAAGCAAATCCTGAAATTCATCCACGCCCTTAATAACCGCCGCAAGAATCAAGAGGAACTGTGCATTTTCCCGGGGAGTATCGCCTGGATCCAGCAGGTTTGCCCCCTCGTCAGTGCTCATTGACCAGTTGTTGTGCTTGCCGCTTCCGTTTACACCGTCAAAGGGCTTTTCAGAAAGCAGGCAGTAGAGACCGTGCTTGAGGGCAACTTTCTTCATAATCTCCATGGTCAGCTGATTCTGGTCAGTGGCAAGATTTGATGAAGTGAAAATAGGAGCCATTTCGTGCTGCCCCGGAGCCACCTCATTGTGCTTTGTCTTGCTGAGAATACCAAACTTCCACAGTTCCTTGTCCAAATCATGCATGTATTCCACAACTCGGGGAGTAAGGGTGCCGTAGTAGTGGTCGTCCATTTCCTGCCCTTTTGGCGGAAGCACGCCGAATAGTGTGCGCTTGCAGAAAATCAAGTCCTTGCGCTGATTGTACAAGTCCTTGTCTACCAAAAAATATTCCTGTTCCGCACCCACGCTGGTAGTAACGCGCTTGGCAGAAGTATTTCCAAAGAGACGCAGGATGCGCAAAGCCTGCTTGTTGATTGCCTCCATTGAACGGAGCAGCGGAATCTTTTTGTCTAAAGCCTCGCCTGTGTATGAACAGAATGCCGTGGGAATACAGAGGGTGCCTTCCTTTACGAATGCATAACTGGTGGGATCCCATGCCGTGTAGCCGCGAGCCTCAAAGGTAGCCCGCAAACCGCCTGAAGGAAAAGAAGAAGCGTCCGGTTCATCCTTAATCAGTTCCTTGCCGCTGAACTCCATGATAACGCCGCCGTCACTGGTGGGATTGATAAAGGACTCATGCTTTTCCGCCGTAACGCCTGTAAGTGGCTGAAACCAGTGGGTATAGTGGGTACATCCCTTTTCGATTGCCCAGTCTTTCATTGCATTTGCAATAACATTTGCCACACCCAGTTCAAGGGGAGTTCCGTCGCGCATTGTCTTTTTAAGCGACTTGTAGGTTTCTTTCGGCAGACGCTGACGCATCACGCTGTCGTTGAATACATTGCTACCAAAAAGTTCGGGAATTGATTCAGACATTTTTTTTCTCCATGCATAAAGACCTTAAATCAGATATACTGCATAGAAGATGTTATGTCAATAAAACTTGCCGAAAATTCAGTGAATTTTTAGCGAAATGCAAGGAATTCTTGCACATTTTACGCGATTTTTTATGATTTTGGTAAAAAATGCGACTTTTTTGAGCATTTTTGAGTGTTTTTTACTGATTTTTCTCTATTTCTTGTGGATTTTAGATGATTTTACCATACACTTTTAGAAAAAAAGACATAAAATTTGCAAAAACACTGCAAAAAGCGAGTAAAACGGAGAGAAAATTCAGTCCGTTTCACCCATATTTACAAGAAAATGCATTTTATGCGGAAAGAGGGAAGGGATACTGAACTACATGTATGTCATTCTGTATACAAGCGATAACGCACGTAATTGTCAGCCACCGCACTGTATGCCTTACTAACGGCGACTATGTAGTAGCCAGTATTTGCTGCCGTAAATGAATTGAACTCTGTATCGTCAGCATACAGTTCCGCTTCTCCCGTTTCGCTACAATAGATAAGGCAAATACCGTCCGTATATGTCAGAGAAGAAGAAATGGCTGAATTTGCTTTCGTTTCACTATCATACCAGCGTAGTTTATACGTCTTCCCAGCCGTTGCATAGAATTTATGATAACGCACCTTATCCGTTGAACTAAATTTAAACGAAGTTAAGTCACTGTATGTAGTTCCCGCTCCGCTATTTACAGTGATGGATGAAGAGACGTTAGAAGCCATAGGTATCGTGTACGCACGGAAGGCAAAATATCCCGAAGCAGTTGGGGCAATCTGTACGCTATACGTACCAGAGCCGTCTCCCTGTGTCCACAGGAGTCCTGTTGTATCAATAGTGTGGAAGAGAGAGCCGTCTTTATATACTTTTGGTTCTGCTGTTCCTGCCGTTTTACTATTGTTAGTACAAATCGACTTGTAAGAATCGTTCTTGGAGTCATAGTACTGTAAGTTCAGAATGTAGCCGGAAGACACCGTAAACGTGTATGTCTTTGTAGAACCCGAGGCAACATAGGCTTCGGTATAATCACCGATGTCCGTTGTGTGGCATGTTGCCAGCGTCAATGCACTTGTTGAGGACGTGTTTGTGCCTGTAGAATATAAATAGCGTGACAGAGATACATTTACAGTGCTGGCGACTATTAACGTAAAGGAACCAGCGTAACTGTCTGAACCGTTATATGGCGCAACTTTTACATAGACAGTCGCACTAGAAGTAGGTGTAATGGTAAATGTACTCGTCTGGGCTGTTTTATAATAAGTCGTGTTCGTGCTGGAATTTCCTGCAGAAACAGCCATTTTTGCACTTCCAGAGCCATTTGTCCAACTTATCGTATATGATGTATTCGCCTGTGCTGAGAAAGAATAAATGTAGTAGCCGTTTCCATAAGAAATAGAACCAGTTGCACTTGCAGAATAAGTTGTTGCCGTTGAACCACCCCCGCTTGTACCTTCGTAATACGCATATTGCGAAAGCGACAGACTCTTACCATTGTTATTACTTGTGCTGACGGTAAGCGTAAATGTGCCAGCATTAGAACTCAAGCTATTATACGGCATTACCTTAATATAAACAGTGGCACTTGAAGACAGTTTTACCGTCCGTCCACTGACGGTTACCCCAGTAAAGTGATAGGTGTAATTTGATGTACTGTTTCCCGCAGAAACCGCCATTTTTGCACTGCCAGAATTCACCCAAGTGATAGAATACGAAACGTTTGCCTGTGCATAAAACGAATAGACGTAATATCCATTCCCATTGGCAATGGATGATGTCTTTGAATCAGATGCATATGTTGAAGCACTGCCATCGTTTCCACCCCCGCTGTTGCCGCTTCCGCTATCAGATGATTTTCCGATTACATCAGCAACACCCATCGCCTTTGCAAGTCCAGAATAAGTATCCGAATCATTCAGTTTGTTCGCACAACTTGCAGCGAATAGAGTAAATACAGCGACAGCCACCACAAGCATTTTTGAAAACCATTTTCCTGCTTTTGTATGTACTGCATACAATTTCATATCGAACCCCCGCTAAAAACTAGAATGTCCAGCCAAAACTGACTGTCCACACATCAACATATCCAGATTTCAGATAATCTTTCAGTTTATACTGACCGCCAATTGCAAAATGTTTAAAGGCAAGGTCAAGCCCAAGACGCACATCCCAGGTAAAGCCTTTGGGGTCGCTTTCAAGCGAATCTTCAACAAAGCTTTGATAATATCCCACACCTCCCATAACATAGGGTCGGAACTTCCAAATATTGAACGACCAGCCTAGGACAAAATTAACATCAATGAACTGTACATCATGCGCTTTGGTATAGTCCTCGTAGTCACTGTCCAAGCTGGCAAAGACCAATTCCAAGTCTGCACCACCAAAGAAATGTCGCCCGCCAAAGAAATAAAATTCCGAATCCCACGCAAAACCACTGTAGAAGGGACCGTTTAGCTTACCAAGGTCAATGTAGATACCCATGACGTTACCGCCACCACGGGAACGCTGCTCAGTCTTTGAGGAGGACTTAGAAGTGGATGATGACGATGAGGAAGAACTATCCGATGAGGATGAGCCACTAGAAGACGGGCTAGACCCATAATTGTTACCAGCCACCTGCGCCTGTGTCACTGCAACTGTCGGCCTACTTATCTTTGCCGCACCCGTTCCAAGTGATGTTGAGACGGTAACCGTGGTAATATCTACACCTGATGCAGCCGCAAACGTATGTCCGCTGCTTACCTTGCCAACCAGCAAGAAGTCTTCCATGGCAGAACGTGCCCAGGGAGTTTGCGAACGATTCCATTGCTGCATGGCTATGGCGGGAACAGCCTGATTTATATATGCAGAAAGCCCGGAAACAGAAACCGTGCCATTCCTCATGATATCCGCCTTACCACCCAGACCATCCAGCACTGCATAGGTAAACACACCATGTCCCTTATAACCTTCCAATGCAGACTGAACATCAGAAGATGCTGCAATAATTGCCTGACCTGTCGTATGCGCAAATCGGTCAAATGCCATCTGCTCTACAAAGGTGCCGGAATTACAAGTGTCAAACATAATCAGCGATTTTTGTGCCTTGATTTTTGAAAGATTATCCATAAAGAAGTCTTTTGAGACACCATAATCAGGAATCTGTTTTTCATTTCGTGCCTTAAAATCAACGGGAATAAAATAATAGTCACCGTTGTACATCGTGCCATGCCCCGCAAGATAGAAAACGAATACGTCATCCGGCTGGATTTTTGATGACAGACTGTTGAATTCGGAAATGATGGAAGACTTTGTTACTTGCCCGTCAAGCAATTTGCTCACATGAACGTTCTGATACATCGTTCCACTTGAACTGCTAAAAAAGTCTGCAATTGCACTGGCATCGGGAACAGCATATTCCAGCGGACGCACATAATTCTTGTCATAGGTATTCACGCCAAGTGCAAGTACATATAGATTCGGCAAGGCTGTCTTTCCGCGCCACGTAATCGACCTTGCTGCATGACGACTTTCAATCTTTCCCGATGCATTCGTAGCGTATACCTCAATTTGATTTTCACCATTGGCAAGCGTAACATCACAGCTTACCGTATACACTGTCCCTGGCTCTTTCTGCCCAATCTCCCTGACCTTGTACACCCTGCCGTTAAGCGAAAGGCGCACATCTCCTACGCCACCGCCTGTATCTTCCACAGAGCATTGTACCGTTACCGTTCGCTTTGACGAAGAAGCAGGAAGTGGCAAAAAAGACACATTTGGTGCGTCACCAGAGGCAACAATCTGTTCCAACATAAAGCCACGTGTACCACCAGATGACTTTTTACCCGACTTTCCTGAAAGACGCTCCCTAATCAAGTCTGGGCGATACAGTTCTTCGTACATCTGGTCAATGGTGATGATATCCATGCCGTTTACAATGTACACAACATTATGTGTTGCCCAGTCCGTTCCCATAAAATATCCGTCTGGAGTATATGTAATCCACTCTCCATTTGGAGCATTTAACATGGTACAAAGCAATTCCCCGCTCGGCAAATCCCAAATGCGGATGCCTCCTTCCCTGCCCCCTGATATCAATCGCGTACCATCAGAACTAATTGCCAGGGATCTTATCCATCCAGGGTGTCCCTCCAAAGTCTGCACAACCTTTCCCGTAGAAGGATTCCAAAACCTAATAATGTTACGGACGCCGCCACTTACAAGATTCTTTCCATCAGGTGTCCACGTTACAGCAAATTCTTGCGTTGCACGCTCTACAAACTGAGAATCATCCTCAAAAGTAACATTTTCTTGTTGCCATGTCGCAGTATTCCACACGAATAAATCGTCACTTGTACCAATTGCCAGTAGACTTCTTTTAGGATTCCATGCAAGAGACTGTATAGCATTATTCCGTCGTTTTGCAGGCATAGTAATTTTATGTATGGCTTTCCAGTTAGACACCGACCATACAACAAGTAATCCATTATAATCACCGCTTACCAGATATTTTCCGTCTGGACTCCAAGCGATATCTTCGATACCTCTATCATGCAAATCTTCCAGTGTTGTTATTTTTTCCTTAGTTTGCGCAGAATATATAGTCAAATCACTAGAACCACATCCTGCCATGTACCGACCGTCAGGACTTAATTTAATGATCTTATCATATGATCGGACTGATGTTGATTTCAAGCTTCTTTCAGTCCGATTCCATACCGCAAGTTCATAGTGCTCATCAGACACCGTAAGTTCATCGCCACTTTTAGACCAACAAGGTGTAGAATATTTTCCACTTTTAAAAGATTCTATTAATTTTCCTGTCGTTAGGCTCCAAATTTTTGACATTTCTTCTTCGGCATGCGTTAAAACACTTTCACCATCGGGAGCTATATGTATTTTTTCCAGTTCAACAAGTTTTCCGCCTAGCGTTGTGCTTTCTTTTTTTGTTTCTATATCAATAATTTTTGCAAAGATACTGGAATAACCCGCACCACAAGCAATATACCTGCTGTCTGGACTCCAGCTTTCCACACTCAAACCGACACCTGTTTTTTCAAATGTATGCACCAACTTACCGTTACTGGCATCAAAAATTCTAAGCGTATTATCAATGGCATTCCCATATGTTGCAAGGTATTTTCCATTGGGACTCCATGAAACTCTTTCCACGGATTCAGGATGCTTAAATGAATGACGTTCTTTTTTTTCCAAAACATCCCATATCTTTGCGGTACCATCTTTTGATGCTGTCGCAATATATTTACCGTCTGGACTCCAACAAACATAATTAACACCGTCATCGTGTCCTTTTAATGCCAAAACCTCGCGCCCCGAACTTGCATCCCAAACATATGCCGACTTATCCATATATCCAGCCGTTGCCACATATCTGCCGTCAAAGCTCCATGTCGTTGCATGTGCACTTCCGTTTTTACTATCTTCTGGCTTTAAGGAAAAAAGAATTTTTTTCGCACGTACATCGTAAATTGCACCATATAAATCCTGTAGCGCAATATACTCTCCGTTCGGACTCCAGTGTACCTTTTCTATTGACCACTTAATTTTTTCCTGCCGAACCAGTTCGCCCGTTTGCACATCCCAAATAAAAAACTCCTTTCCCAGTCCACTTACGCTGGCAAGATACTTTGCATCTGGGCTCCATGAAATTCCGTCAACTTGCTCGTAGTGTCCTGCTAGCGTTCGTATCTCTTTCCCTGTGCTGGCTTCCCAAATACGTATTGTCTTGTCATTTCCCGCTGTAGCAATGTAATTTCCATCTTTACTCCATGCAACATCTTCAATTCCTTCTCCATGCCCTGTTGCAAAATACAACTGTACATTCGATGTGTCTGCCTTCTTCTTCGCCTCACTTTCCAGCGTCAATTTCCGCGACTCCTGTGCGGTCAGTACACCTGTCAACCCGCACAGTAATGCCAGTACTACAGTAAGTTTCTTTGTCATATAGTCATCTCCTGTTCTTTTCCGAATTTTATTGAACATATAATTCACTGTTTTTCCAGTTAAACATCCATTCTCATTCTTCCCTCTAGACCTTATGTATCATTTTTGATACACTTTAATTCATGGAGAAGAAAATCACGGTTACTTTTTACAAGACATCGCAAAGGAACGAACCTGTCCGCGAATGGCTTAAAGAACTTGCAAAAAAACGCAGAAACGAAGTTCTGAACAGTTAGGGAAAAACGTATGAACGAACACATTGGAAGCACATTTGATGATTTCCTTGAAGAAGAAGGAATCCGTGAAGAAGTCGAGAATGCCGCCGTCAAGAAAATAATTGCACTCGGAATGCAGAACGAGATGAGCGCGAAAAACATAACAAAAACCGAGATGGCAGAGCGCATGGGAACAAGCCGTGCTGCCATAAACAGGCTCTTAAACCCACATAACAACGCTGTCACGCTCGCCACGCTCACAAAAGCCGCAAATATACTTGGCAAAAAGCTAATTCTCCGAATGGTGTAAGTTTCTTTATCACCCCTCATTTCACCACCCTGTATTCCACGCTTGCTTCTGCAATCTCCGCATTCTCGTTGGCCAATTTAAATGCCCTCGTTCCCATCATTTTCTTTTGAGTTGGCAAATCACTTTCTACTGTGGATGCATATACTTTTACGCTCTCGTTGCCAAAAATTCCGTCTTCGACGCGCAAGACCGCACCGGGAATATCGGGAAAAATCCTGCTTTCTCCCGCACGAATAAAATTACTCTGCAAGGGTAGCCATGTCTCTTCTTTGTGGGCATCCGTACAAAGAATTGCAAGGTAAGCATTCTTGTCCACACTCACTTTGAATCGGATTACGTCTCGCGGATGCAGAGTGGAAACTTCCTCCCCATGGGCATTTATCATGGCTATTGAAACGCCAAGTGCATTTTTTGCAAGGGTAGGCTTCTTCCCATTTCCCATATTCTGTGCCATAGGGCGCGGCTTCTTTGATTTTTCCACCTGGAACTTCACTTCTTTTTCTTTGTTGCTCACTTTTCCACGCCATGACGTAAGGACTTTCTTGCTTTCTACCATGGATGCGCGCAGTATCAGTTGCCAGCCACCACTGACGGTTTCCATATTACCCAGTACAATACAGTCTGCACCCAATGCCGCACCAATTTCCTGTATCGTTTCATCACTCACTGCCCCAGAAAGCTGATAATCGGATTCCTGTTGAATGAGTGCAAGGGAATATTCGTCGCGCTCGGCTACGTTTGTCTGCTCCAGCATGTTGGTTAGTTCATGGTTCAGTTCATCCACAATATAATCACTCAATGCCCAGTGGTCACTCCGAATATCAATTACGGCGACCGTCTGCACCTTGCCGTCTATTGCCCTGCTGATTTTCTTAGCGGCATCGGCAACCGTCTCCTCAAGGGTCGGCTCTTTTGCAAAAAGAGGTAACGAAACAAAAAGCAGCGCCAAAATTGCGGCAACACGCAGTAATTTCTTCATAAGTGTCTCCTTCACCTGAATTTTTACGGGAATTTCCCATGACTTTTTTGGATGAATTTATTCCGCAAGGAAATTTGTCTGCAAATCCTGCTTGATTTTAGTAACAGCACGGGTATATGCCTGTTCCAGTGTTTTTCCACCTACGCGAGCATAGGCTTTTGAATAGGTATATACGCCTTCACCGGCATTATTTAGGATTAGCACGTCAAGAGAGGGGCGAACAAAATTTCCCGCATCATACCCTTCTTCCAGACATGAAACATCCAGAATAATTCTGTACAGTGCATTTTCAACTGCATATGCATAACCGTCTTTTTCCAGTATGGAAGCAACCGTACTGAACAAGGGATCAAATCTCTTTTCCTTCTGGATTATACTGATTGAAAATGTTAAGCCCTTTTTCAGCGCAGTGCGTTCATTCGGAATAAGGGCAATTGTTTTTAATGCATTCTGAAACTTTGCTGAATCAGAAGGAACGATAATAGTTTCATTGTGAATGTATTTTTCTGCCAGAGAAGCAAGCACCTGTGCCTTTCTCAGCGCAGCAATTGCAAGGAAGGGTTCTTTTTCGTTTTTCGCATAAAAGCGATAGGTCTCAATTGAATCCATAAGGGCATTGATTCTTGCCGTATAAATCTGCGCCGCGTCCTTTTTATTGATATAGGCCAGAACAGAATACGTGTCTGACTTTTTATCATAGTAGGAATCTGTAAATTTAACGCAGAAGAATTCTGCATTTGAACTGATATGTGCAATCTGCTGATAGGATTGATTGCTTGCAAACATGGACTTATCATCTACCAGAATTGCAGATGATTCTTTTACTGCAAGCGTCACGACATCGGTTTTCGTGTCAAAAAACAATGAAATATCCGCAACGGCTGCATTTTGTGCAGATTTTGCCGATGTGCCTTCGCCAATTGCCCGAATAAACTCCGATGACGGATACTCTTTTTCAGGTCTCTTTAGCCATGCAGGCACATCTGCAAAACAAAGGGCAGAAGCAGTTGCCAATACCAGCAAAATAATTACTCTTTTCATTTCAGTCTCCTGCCTTTTGTCAAATGTTTTATTTTGCTTCTACGTCAGAAGAAAGCATCAACTTAAATACAATTTCTTCAAGCAAGGCCTTCTTTTCCACATCTTTGTACGCATCACGGATGTGCTTTTCAAACATTTCCTCATCCATGCTATAGATAACCATGTAGTTGTACTGCGTAACATAGTCCTCAGAACCTTCCGGCATCTGTCGGGTACGAGACCACCAATCTGTTTCACGCACAAGGCCATTTAAAGATGCAAGCGCAAAACGACCTGAAACATGACTCAATTCCTGATTCATTTCCTCCTGATTACCGAATTCATGTCCTTTTACGATGTCTATAACACTCTGATTTATGGATGCAGCAATGTCAGCACGGGCATCAACTTGGTCAACCCATGTTTTAAGGAAATCAAGGTTTTGTCCTTTTTTGGTGAGCACCCAGATTTTTTTGCCTTGCAAGCCCAGAGCCTTTCCCAACGATTTCTGGTCAGAAGACTTTTCAATAACCGTCTGAACCCAATTCGGTTGAGCAGCACCCCATGCAGTACCCTTGTGCTCGATTATCTCGACTTTTCCAGAAGCATCGGAAATATTAGGACGGGGATTGGATGCACATGACACCAACATCACCATAACCATTGCACCCAGTGCAATTTTGCTTACTCTCTTAAACATATAAGTTCCTCGCTTAAAATAAAATTTGTAATTAAATTATAGCCTAAAAACCTATATTTTCAAGTTTAAAATGTTAATTTATGTGTAAAAAGACTATAATTTTTAGCATATTTTTCGACTAGAATACATAAATGGGTACGCGTGAAATCTTCAGAGAAAATTTAAAATACTATCGAAAGCGTAGCGGACTGTCGCAAGAAAAACTCTCTGAAATGATTGGCTACGGCGACACTTACATAACTGAAATTGAAAGTAGACATAAATTTCCAAAACCAGAGACAATAGACATTATTGCAGAAAAACTGGGCATAGAGGCATTCCAGTTATTCCAGAAACTCGGCTGCCCGGCAAACATCAAAAAAAACACCCAAAACGACTTTATCTCATCTCTTTCCGATCGTTTATATGCACATCTCTCGCAAAATCTTCACGAGCAGATTGCAAAGGAAATAGCCGATGTATTTAAGGTAAACGCATAAATTCCAAGACGACAGTCCGGACATTGTCCTTCTCAATTTTCTGCAAATCATTTTAAATTTGCAATATCTGCATTTTGCCGTTAGAATGGATATATGAAACAAGATATCGCGGTAACATACAACCCCATCTTATCGAGTGCGGTAGACGAAATTTGTGCTAAACTTCCTCAGAGTAATTCATATATTGCCATCATTTTCTTTGCTTCCGTAAATTATGATTTTCAGGTCTTGTCTACATTGATTAAGGAGCGTTATCCAAATGCAGAGGTTATCGGCTGTTCTACATCTGGTGAAATCTTAAACGGAGACGGCTTTGTCCAACATTCGATTGTCGTTACGGGTCTTTCCTGTACCCGCACCTGGGTTTCAGGCGTAATCATCAACAATGTAGAAAAATTCAACATTTTTGGTGTAAAAACCGTGGAGGATGCAGCCCGCAAAATCGGCATAACTCCCGGCTCTCCAGACTGCCATAAGGATGCCTTTGCCTTGACTTTTGTAAACGGGCTTTGCAATGCGGAAGAAACCCTAACCGCCCTTTTTTATGCAATCATCAAAAACGAAGATTTTATTCTTGCAGGCGGAAGTGCGGGCGATGACCTGCAGTTCAAAAAAACCTATGTCTCATACAACGGCAATGTAGCCACAGAGGGAGCCGTGATTCTTTTTGTACGCACCCAATGTAAATTCGACATCCGAAAAGAAAACCTCTTTACGCCAATCGGAAAACTTATGAAAATCACCGACGCAGACATCCACACCCGAAAAATCATAAGCATTGACGGTCAAGTTCCCCAAAGACGCTATGCAGAACTGCTTGAAATCAACGAAAAAGATGTGAACAACGCACAACTGGTCTTTCCCTTTGGCAGAAGACTGTACGGCGACATATACATTTCATCAATCGCAGGATTCAACGATGACGGAACAATGAACATGTACTGCAAAGTAACGCCGGGTTCCTTCGTCGAACTTCTCAAAGAAGGTGAAATCTCAAGTATTGCGGAAGAAACCTGCAAGGCAATCAGCGAAAATATTCCACGTCCGGGAGCCGTTATCCTTGTAAACTGCATTTTGCGGACGATTTATTTCAGCCAAAAGTCTCTTGTAAAAGAAGTTCTCGGCAGATTTGACCGCTACTTCCCCAAATATTGCGGTTTTCCCAGTTACGGTGAGCAGTTCGGGCGATTTAACTGTAACCAAACCCTTGTAAGCATCGTCATCAGCGAGTAATACAAACTGGACGCTTTTTTTTCAGTTATTTGGTATTAAAAGCGATTGCCCCATCCCAGTTTTCAGGCGGGTTCCTTATGAATTCTTCACAACGGGAAAGCAAAAGGCTTGCCGCCTTGTCATGTTCACTTTCGGCAAGGGCTTTCTGAAAATAATCCCGCGCCAAATTCCAAATTCCCTTCTTGTACAAATCCATGCCTTTTATGTAACAATTCTTGTACTCAGGGGTAAATTCATCGTCGCTTTTGTCAACAGCATAGATTGGAACGGCATTTTTTTTGCCTTTTACGCGCACGTCGTCAATGTGGCGGAAAGGAAATGCATCTTCGCCTGCATCCTCAAAAACGCTGTCGCTTACAAGAATATGCGTTCCGTATGTTTTTGTCAGTCCCTCAAGACGGCTGGCAAGATTTACGCTGTCACCGATTACAGAATAGTCAGTCTTGTCCTTTGAACCGATTGAACCCACGATGACATCTCCGTAATGGATGCCGATTCCCGTGTCAAATTTCATGCCGTCAGGGAGCACCAAGTCACCGATTTCCAGCGTCTCCAAGGCATCCCGCATCTCGCAGGCGGCGGCCACTGCCCTTTTGCAGTTGTCTTCATAACTTACTGGAGTTCCAAACTCTGCCATAATGGCGTCTCCGATAAATTTGTCGATTGTGCCGCCGTGCTTTCGGATAATGTCAACCATGACGGTAAAGTAGCGGTTCAAGAAAGAAACCAAAACATCGGGCTTATTGCGCTCGCTTATGTTTGTAAAGGAACGAATGTCGCTGAACAAAATTGCCACCGTCCTCGTTTCACCCACGCCCACGGATTCGTCATTTTCATCAGTCTGCTCAACAAGGCTGTCAATTACCTGCGCGGGAACAAAACGGCTAAAGGCACGGCGGATTCGCTTTTCAAAATAGATTTTTCTTTCAACTATAAGTGCCTTTGCAAAAATATCGCCCACATTTTTTACGCAGAATGTAAAAAAATTCTGTGCTGCCCCAGAAATATTTCCGCCCGAGACAATATGAACGCTTCCAAAATACTCGCTTTCATCGCTTGTGTGCAAGGGTTCCGTGCCATAACTGGAAAGCTGCACATCTTTGTTGAAGAACCTGTTCATCTCAGGGGAACTTTCCAATAATTTCGGATTTATTTTTGAGGCGTTGTAGTCAGGAAGGATTTTCTCAAAATCCGTTGCACAGACATTCAAAAAGTCCGCAATCTCTTTTTCGCCGATTTGTTCCGCCGCAACATAGTATCCGTGCGGGCCGTCGTTTTCAACTATGTATAGGCCTGCAATGGGAACTTCTGTAATTTCTGCAACCAAAAGCAAAAACGTTCTTACCATTTCCTCAATGCTTTCAATCTGGTTTGTAAGGACACTGAGTCTGGAAAAAAGTGCGTTTTTGTATGCGCTTTCAAATGAAAGCTGAGAAGCCTGCATAAAAAGAAAACCGTCATCAAGATTCTTTTTTACTTGCAGCAGTTCCGTCTTGTCAATTTTTGGCGCAGAAAGCTGGGCTAGTTCATCAACATTCAGGACGAGGGTTTTTGGCTCAAGGCGCACAAATGTCGTAGCACCACAGGAAAGGGCGAAATCTTCGTCTAAGGGAGAGGGAGAGGCGGAATACAGGGCAATTGTCAATTCCCTAAAACATGCTATTGAGCGGACAAGTCGGACGACTTCAAAACTCTTTGGCTTTTCAATGCTGGAGTTTATAAGGAACAAATCCGGCTGAAAGTCAAAGAGTCCATAGACAGCGGCTTTTCCGTCGCCTACAAACTGAATCGAATAGTCATCGGAATCAAGCGTCATCGTAAAAAGTTTTTGAACCGTTACCGAAGTTTCAAGTATAAGAATTTTCTTTGCCATTTTCCTTTACTCCCCCAAAAGTTCCTTGATAGTACCAATCAACCTGCTTCTCTCAAAGTCCGCTTTAGAAATAATCGCGTTCACTCCCAGGGCCTTAAATTCTTCAAGCACTTTTGGACTTTGGTCGGCAGAAACAACAAGCACCGGTACACTAGCGTACTGCTCCATGCGGCGAAGATTGTCAAGAAGCACAAGACCCGTCATGCGAGGCATATCTTTATCTGTCATTATAAGGTCGTACTGTTTTGCCTTTGCCTTTTCCAAAGCGTCAATTCCGTCAACAGCAGAATCCACGCTAAAACCAGCGCTTTCCAAAATTGACTGCTCAATCGTGCGCGTTGTTGCCGAGTCATCAACAGCCAGAATTCGTATGGTGCGCTTTTTGGTTGCCGCCTCATACTTTTTGATGTCGTAGCCTCGGAGCGATTTGAATTTTTTGAGGATGTCGGGAACATGAAGAATCGGAACGATGTCGTAATGCTCGTCAAAGACAATACCCTGCAAAATGGAAAAATTCTTGAATGCAGCAGGAAGCGGTTTTACCACAAGGCTTACATACTGCTGGACCTGATCTACGATAATTCCAATTCGCTGCTCCATGTATTCTGCAATAAGGATTGAGTCAGCGTCCTGATGCACGACACCTTTCTGCTCCGCAAAAAGCGAAGACAGGGAAAAACAGGGAATGAGTTGGTCTGCAAGCTTGAGATAACTTTGATTCTGCAGCGTAATGTATTCGCTTTTCTTGCGGTAAATGATGTCAACAATATGCTGGGAGGGAATAAGGTATTTATCCTGATTTGAATAGATGAAAAGTCCCTGCAATGTTGAAAGCGAAAGGGGGAAATAGAGAATAAAAGACGTGCCCTTGCCGGCTTCGCTTTCGATTTTAATTCGTCCCTTGATTTTTTCCACATTTGCCCAGACCACATCAAGACCAACGCCACGCCCTGACAGTTCCGTGACTTTTTCCTTTGTTGAGAATCCTGACTGAAACAAAAACTGAGACAGTTCCCGATCAGCCATATTCTTGATTTCATCACCCCGCTCTGGATAGAGCGAAAGTGCCTTGCTCCTGATTTTTTCGTAGTCTAAGCCCCGTCCGTCATCGGAAATTCTAAGTTCAATGTGCTTTGTTTCCCGCACACAAGAGATTGTTATGGTTCCCGTTTCCTTCTTGCCTGCTTTTTTCCGTTCCGCCGGACTTTCAATGCCGTGATCCAGCGCGTTTCTGATTAAGTGCATGAGGATATCGGAAAGCTCCTCAAGGATTACCTTATCAACGGCAATGTCAGAACTTGGAATAACACAAGTAACTTTTTTACCCAGGTTCATGCTTTCAAGGGCAATGGTGTTTTCCAGGGGCTTTAAAACGATACTGACGGGAAGCATTCGCAAGTCAAACACCTGTTCCTGTACGCTAAAAATTGACGTTTCAAGTGCGTAGATGTCGGATTCAAATTGCTTGCGGATTTTTGACAGTTCGTGACTTCCCGTTCGCTCTTCAAATTTTTGCAGTTCATCAAGTTGATGCTTTAAGTGAAATTCCCGTGTAATCATGGTGTCAAAGGCCGCTATGATTTCGTTTACGCGGGAAATTTTAATCCTGATTGACTGAATGTCGCTTATATTATCGCTGTCTTCCTCGTCATCGTCTTCCAATGCACTTGCGGCGTTTTTGTTGACTTCTGAAAGAAGCAGGTCTACATCAATAAGTTCTCCAGCCGCAAGTTTGTCGCAATACTGGAGGTAGATTTCAATGTCGTTTTCGTCAACTCCCTTCTTTTTGATTGATTTTACGCAGTCCTGAATTTTATCAGCCACGGCAAAGACCAATTTTACCAGTCTGTCTGAATTCTTAACCTGTCCGTCCTTTACGCCTTTGTAAATATCTTCAAGAGCATGGGAAAGTTTTTCAATCGTCAGAAATCCCAGCATGCGGGAATTTCCCTTGATGGTATGGAGTGCGCGCAAAAGGTTTTGAAGAGTCGCCTCATCGTTTTGAGAATGTTTTAGGCTCATTACATCTTTTTTTGACTGTTCCAAAAGTTCCGAAGTTTCTTCAAGAAAACTTTCGATGATGTCGCTAGAAATCTTTGCCATGCACCACTCCTGTTTTTGGGGATTTCTTATGAAAATAAAACACGCTTCCGTCCATTATCTTTTCAAGCGTAGGCGGCACAAGTACAGAATCAAGTTGTGCAATTTCGCTCATGGAGACAAAGAGAATTCCGTTGTCCGAAAGGCATTTGTCCGCAATTGTCCGTAAAATTCTTGCCCGCAGTTCTGGATTGAAATAGATAAAAACATTCCGTAAAAAAACAATATTCTGATTTTTTGGAAGAAGGTGGTCTGCCATCGGTGAGTCAATGTGCGCAAGGTTGATTACTCTTGTCGTAATCGTATTTTTTATTTCCGGTGGAAATTCAAATTTTTGGTCTTCCCGCTGATAGGGCAAAACGAGATTCTTAAATGCCACTCCGTCAACCTGCCTGATTGAGCCGTTTAAGAAGACCCCGCTTTTGCAGTGCTCCAGAACTTCTGAGTTGATGTCTGAAGCCGTAATCTGAACTTTTACGTTGCAACTTTTTGCAAGAACTGAGATTGAATAGGCTTCTTCGCCATACGAGCAGGCCGCACTCCAGATTTTTATGGGTGCAGCGGCATTTAAAATCTTCCACTGCGGAAAAATGCAGTCACGAAGGACGGCAAACTGTTTTTCTTCGCGAAAAAAATAGGTCTCGTTTACGGTGCTTGCATTTATAAGTTCCGTCAAGAGAGATGGATTTGCAGCAAGTTGCCTTTTGTAGTCCGCCGCGGAGTATGCATTTTTCTGCAGAGTCGATTGGATAAAGGCTTTTATGCCGCTTTTATGGCTTTCCCGTGGAATAATTCCCGTTTGAGCGGTAATAAGCGCGATGAATGAGTCAAGTTCTTCCTGCGAAAGCGAATAACCGTTACTTATTTCCATCTTTCCTCACCAATTCATTCACTCGTTTTGGAATCTGAAACCGTGGCAGCACCTCCTTTGCACCCCCCATTTCAATTGCCGCCGCAGGCATTCCAAAAACCACACAGGTTGACTTGTCTTCAACGATAGTGTAGCCGCCATTGTCCAAAATCATTTTGCAGCCTTCCGCACCATCCTGTCCCATGCCAGTAAGAAGCAGGGCAAGGCAATTTTTTCCGTATATTTTTGCCGCTGACCTAAAAAGTTTATTTACCGCAGGACGCAGAAATCTTTCCGGCTCCTCGTTGCTCAAAGAAAGGACAGGATTTCCGTTTGATTTGGCATAGGTGACGACAAGGTGCTTATCGGCGGGAGCCATGTACACCGTTCCGGCTTTTGCTTCCTCACCGTCTTCTGCAAGTTTTATGGTAATATTGGGACAGACCGAGCAAAACCAATCTGCCATATTCTTGTCCGCGCCAATTTCAATATGCTGAGCGTAGAGAATGGGAATCGGAAAATTATTTCCCAATCCTTTGAGGACATCGCTGACTGCCGATGGACCTCCCGTAGAAGCCCCCAGACAGAGAATTTTAAAATCCTTGCCCGCATCAGAGAAAAAAACGTCGGCATGAGCAGAAGGATTTTTTGACGCAGTTTCTACGAGATTTGCAATCTTTGTCACAAGGGCATCAAAAAATGCTTTTTTATACGAACTCAAATCCGGCTTTTCGATAAAAGCCACTGAACTTGAAAAACCATGTACCGCCGCTGTTTTTGAATCCGTAAGAATAAGAACAGGTATGTGCAGTTCCCTTGAAAGGGAGGTAAAGGTCTGCGTTCCTTCAATTTCAGGCATGTCACTGTCAGACAGTATTGCATCAGGATGTAATTCCCTTGCGGCCTGCACAAGCCGTCTTCCGTTTGGAACCGAAGCGATTATGTCTATATTTGCATATGCTTTTAGGTTCTGCTCTAAAATTGCACGAATCACGGCAGAATCATCAGCAATTATGATTTTCATCTTCTACGCTCCATCATTTAGCAAATTCCAAAAGTCCTACAGAAAAGAATTTTTTGAGAAGATAATCTGGAGAAATCAAAATCTGCTTTCTCAAAAGAGTGCCATCTTTTCCGCCAAAGGAAAAACCAATTGCAGAGATTCCGCATTTTGCCTGCTGCTCCCGAACTCCCCGTGGAAGAAGGCGCAGATTTGAAATATCAATATTTTTACTAGAAATTGAAGTATTTACGGAAAGGGCAATGTTTCCGCTTGCAGGAAAAGCCGTATTGGTGTACTCAACGATGTCCTTCCGTACTTCCTTTGCAAAATCCTGCATTCTCATCACTAAAACGACATTGCAATCCCCAGTATGAGTGCATGCAAATTCTTTTTCAAGAAGTTCTCCGATGTGAATATGGGGAAGTGTTTCCCGATTAAAGACAATCTTTTTTACGTCTTTCTCAACATCAAGGAAAAGGCCAAAAAGAACATACGCAGACTGAATGAGAAAATCAACGGTATCGTATGCAATGCATGTAAAGTGATTATGAGAATCCAAGGTCTTTCCTTATGAGCGTTTCAAATGCATTTGTGTTCATGGCAGGAATTTCTTCCCCTCCATATCCAAGCGTTCCGATAAAAAAACCTTCCTCATTGTTTCCTGGAATCAGGTTCAAGTCGTTTTCTGCCATGTCAGCAAAAAAGAGAATGTCTGAAATATGGATTGAAAGCTGGTCGTCATCACGCTTTAAGATTAAAAAAAGCGGCTCTTTTGGCGGCGTCACGTCATCTCCTCCAATCAGCTGCTGTGGATTTATGACGGTAAAAGGGTCGCCCCGCCTGTTCATAACGCCTTCAATGTATGGCGGCATAAAAGGAAGCTTATACACAAAAGCGTCACGGATAATTTCAAGTACATCGCTGGAGCGGACTGCATATTTTTTGTCTGCGATTGAAAAAATGAGCCAGGTGGTAAGATTTTTTTCTTCGGCAACTTCGCTTTCGTTTCTTACGTTTTTAGCGATTTCTTCGACTATCTCTTCATTCATGCGTCTGCCTCTCCATTGTTCTTTTGTGCGAGTTCTCCCGCAATTGTCTTGAGGTTCTGTGAAACTTGAGAAATGTTCTCCGTTGCACTGCTGAAATTCTCAACGCCTGCCGCAATCTGTCTGAGGGTAATTAAAATCTGTTCGCTTGCCATTGCCTGCTGCTGAATGATTGTCGTAATTTCTCCTGCGCTTCCCGCCGTAACTTCGCTGGCATTTTTTATGCTCGTAAAGCGGTCTTCAAGGCTTTTTGCATTCTCAACGCCGCTCTGGATTTTTTCGGTGCCGTTTTCTGAGGCAAGGATGAGCATGTCCGAACTCTGCTGAATCTCGGTGATTTTTGACTTGATTTCCTTTGTACCGTCAATGATACCGTCTGCAAGGCGGCGGATTTCTGTTGCAACGATGTGGAAATTTTTTCCCGCTTCGCCTGCGCTTGATGCTTCAAGTTCTGCGTTAAAGGCAATGATTTTTGCCTGGTCTGCGACAGAATTGATAAGGCTGACGATATCCCAGATGTTTTCAATTTTGTCACCAAGTGATTTAATTCCTTCAATCGTCTTTTGGTTTGCGTCTGCAATCTCCGTAAGCTGCCTGACGTTTTGCTCAAGATATGTTACGCCTCTTACAACGTCTTCACTGGTGTTTTTTGCAACTTCTGCAACATCAATGATTTTTTGCGAGATGTTTTCTGAAAGGGAAGTGTTGTCTTCCATGGTGGCGACAATTTCCTTGACCGCGGCACTCTGATCCTGCGCCGTGGCGGCATTTTCTTTTGCAGAAACAACAAGGTTTTGCGTTTCGTCAAAAATCTGCTTTCCCATTGTCTTTTCGCCAGAGCGCATTTTTTTGATTGTTCCTGCGTTGAGGGAGGCAAAAATCAGACTGAGGACAAAAAGTGCCAGTTCAAAAATAATGATTCCCTGTATGATGTTTCCTGTAAAATCGCTGACAGGACCTTCGGCAACTATAAACCAATTTGACGTGCTGACTGCTTCTACCGCATAAAATCTACCCTCATGGATAAAGGTCTTTTGCCTTCCGTCCAAAAAATCTGCTGCACTGTAGGGAATGTCTGATTCTTCAAAATATTTTGCCGTCATTACTTTAGTGTCATCTTGATGCGTGAGGTATGTGCCGTCTGAAAGTATCAGGTGTACCTTTCCATTTTTTGAGATTGAAATTGCCTTGATGATTTCAGTTAAATTGTCAAGAAGCAAATCAACGGCAAATACGCCGGGAATGCTTCCGTCTTTCATAACAAGTGCTTTTGAGAGGGTCACGCAGGGTTTGTGCGTCATTTCATCCAGATAGGGATTTTCAAAATTCATTTCTCCCTTTTTGTCTACCGCGTGCTTGAACCAGTCTGTCTTTGACGCTTCCCATGAGTCGGGCGGCACCCAGTCAGAACTGTCAATGAAAAATCCGCCTTCAGTATGGCGGCTTATTTTAGTGCCATAGTAAGCGGCACTTGCATAGGGAATGTTTTCGCCAAGCGCATGGATAATGACATTGAGGGACTGACTTGACGGTCTTTTTTTTGCGAATGTCGTAAAATTTTCTGCGCAGACTTGTGGAGGACTTAGAAATGCCATTACCTGTTTTGTAATGTCTTCCATACAAGCCTTTGTCTCTGCCTTTGCATATCCCCTGGCAAGCGAATTGCAGAAAATGGCAAAGACAAGACCTGAAATAATCGTTATGGTGAGCAGTGACGCGAGCATCGTAAAAAACAAAAACTTTGCATTCAGCTTTGCCTTGTGATTCGACATAAATTTCATAAAAGACTACTCCTATGACATATCATCGGATTTTTCTTGCTTTTTATTTACTCAAATTCTCTGCTATGCTCTTTAACTGCTGGGAGGCGGAAGAAATGTTTTCGGTAGCCGCGCTAAAACTTTCTGTTCCGCTTGCAATCTGCTTGAGTGTTATCAAAATCTGTTCAGAAGCCATGGCCTGCTGCTGAATGATTGTCGTGATTTCCTTGGAGCTTTCCGCTGTTATTTCGCTGGCATTTTTTATGCTGGCAAACCGTTCGGAAAGAGCAGAGGCTGTCTGAACTCCGTTCTGGATTTTTTCAGTTCCGCTTTCGCTTAAGAGTATGAGGGAGTCTGAACTCTGCTGAATTTCAGTGATTTTTGATTTTATTTCCTTTGTGCCGTCAATGATACCGTCTGCAAGGCGGCGGATTTCTGTTGCAACGATGTGGAAATTTTTTCCCGCCTCTCCTGCGCTTGATGCTTCAAGTTCTGCATTAAAGGCGATGATTTTTGCCTGGTCGGCGACGGAATTGATAAGGCTGACGATATCCCAGATGTTTTCAATTTTGTCGCCCAGTGATTTTATGCCGTTGATTGTGTCCTGGTTTGCAGAGGCAATTTCCTTTAACTGGTTTACGTTTTCCTCAAGATAAGCGACACCTTCTGCAACATCATCGTTTGTTTTTGAGGCAACTTGCGTTACACCGCTGATTTTTTGCGAAATATTTTCGCTTAGAACCGTGTTGTCTTCCATGGTGGCGACGATTTCCTTTACGGAGGCACTCTGATCCTGGGATGTTGCCGCATTTTCCTTTGAAGAAACCGCAAGGTTTTGTATCTCTGAAGCAAGTTTTGATGCCACGGCTTTTTCTTTTTCTCGCATAGATGATAAAAGGCAGACGTTTATAAAGGCACTTATGCCGCCAAGCAAAAGCATGATGATAAGAATGATAGACAGGTTCTGCCTGAAATTTGCATTAAAGTCAGAAACGGGACCTTCTGTAAGGACAAGCCAGGGAGTTGAGCCAATCTGAGTGACCGCATAAAAGCGACTGTCATAGATAAAAGATTTTTCCTTTCCGTCCAAAAACGATTCCCTTGAAAATCCTGCTTTTTGCAGCCTTTTTTCTTTTTCTGGGGTAAAATAATTTTTATCTGCGCTTTGCGTGCTGTCTGAAGTGACGAGGTAGCGTCCGTCTGAAAGGAGAATGCAGGCACTTGAATGTTTGGAGAGTCTGCCTTTTTTTACCAGTTCTGAAAGCTCGTCAAGGATTACATCCATTGCGGCAACTCCCAAAACTGTTCCGCCTGCATTGGTGACTGCCTGTGAAAAAGTCGTGCAGGTTTTTCCCGTGCGCGCATCAACATATGGCTCGGTAAAAGTAAAGAATCCCTTGTTTTCGATTGCCGCCTTAAACCAGTCCCGGTCTTCAGGCTCCCAGTCTTCATCAGGAATCCAACCGGCATTGTTCAGAAAAAAGCCGCCGCTCTTGAAGCGTGATATGCTTGTCGCATAATAGAACATTGTGTCTTGCGCCATGTCTTTTGAAATTCCCTTTATGACCCGAGCCAGCGCGGCTTCCTCATGAATTTCTTTTACGATTGCCTGCCAGTTGCTCATTTTGTCCATGTTTGGCTGCAAAATTTCCTGAACATCACCCTTTAGCTTGTACATGCCTGCATTTGCAGCCGTCGCGACATTTTTTTTAACAACATTTGTATTGACAAGCGAAAAAGCAATGCATGCAAACAATGCTACGACAACAGGAGGAATGACGCTTGCCACAAAAAGTTTTGGTGAAATTGATTTGAAATTAATGTGTATCATGTGTTTGCCTCGCTTTTCCGTATGGATGCAATTTCTTTGAGTGTATTGAGAATCTGAGTGCTTGCCTGCGCCTGGTGCTGTATGATTGTCGTGATTTCGTCTGCACTTGTGGCCGTAATTTCGCTTGCATTTTTTATGCTGGCAAAACGATTTTCAAGTTCTTTTGCGCTTGCAACACCGTTTTGAATTTTTTCAGTTCCGCTTTCGCTTGTAAGTATGAGCGAGTCAGAACTCTGCTGAATTTCCGTAATTTTTTCCTTGATTTCTTTTGTGCCGTCGATAATTCCATCGGCAAGCCGTCTGATTTCTGTTGCAACAATGTGAAAATTCTTTCCCGCTTCTCCCGCACTGGAAGCCTCAAGTTCTGCGTTAAAAGCGATGATTTTTGCCTGGTCTGCAACAGAGTTGATGAGGGTAACAATATCCCAGATGTTTTCAATTTTATCGCCAAGGGCTTTGATTCCGTCTATGCTCATCTGGTTGGCCGAAGCAATTTCTGTAAGCTGATTCACATTTTTTACAAGGAGTTCAACTCCATCGGAAACATCCTTGTTCGTTTTTCCCGCAAGGTCTGCCATAGATTTTACTTTTAAGGCAATATTATCTGAAAGCGTATTTGAGTCAATCAGACTCTGAGCCTGAGAAAGCAGTGCCGTACTCGTCCGTTTTTCTTTTTCCTCGGATTTTTTTATTTGACTCATTACCGATTGGAGACGCTCAATAAACTGATTTATGCTTTCCGCCAGTTCTGTAATTTCATTTCTTCCCTTTACCTTGATGCGGGATGTATAGTCACTTGAACCGCCTTCAATATTCTGCATGAACGCTTTTAAGAAAGTCACCATCTTTTTGAGAGGATTGGTAAGCCTGTAGGTGAGGAAGAGCGTTATAAGTGCGATGACGAAAACAAAGAGCAGTGAGATTAAAAGCGTTGTGGAAAGCGTCTTATAAAAAGCCAAAAAAACAGTCTCTTTTGGACACAAGGCGATGATGTGGTAGCCCGTCTTTTCGTTTGTGGCAAACTGCGTAAAAAAAGTTTTTTCGCCTATGGTAAGGCTGGAAGAATACTTTTTTTCATCAAGCAATGCTTTGAGCCCCGAAATGCCAATTTCTTCAATATTCTTAAAGTTGTTCTGTGCCTCAGAAGTATCCGCAAGAATCGTACCGTCCTTTTGAATCATCATCAAAAAACTGTCTTTGCCAAACTGTACCTTTCGCAGAATGTTCGTAAGCGTGTCCAGTGAAACTTCGATGGAAGCATTTCCGACAAAGGTGCCGCCTGGATTGTAGGCACTGCGCGTAATGCCAACGACCGTCTGTCCGATTGTAGAGGCAAATGCATCGGTAATCATCACCTTGCCTTCGCCTGCCGTTGCCGTAATGTACCAGCCTCTTTTTCGCGGATCATAGCCGCCCTGCATGGAGCTGTCGAAATTGGTAGCGTACCCGCCCCATCTTGTTCCGAGGTAGATTTCTGCGATAGACGAGTCGTAGGCGGCAAAGCGTTTGCAAAGAGAACGAATTCTTTGCTCCACGGAGCTTTTTTCATAGGAAAGAATCTGGATTTCTCCCCTCTCATCCACAAAAGAGTGAATTGAATCATCCGCCGCCTTAACTTCTTCGGATTCAGCAAAGACATTGAGTTTAGCTTCTTTTTCGCTAAAAAACATGGTGATGGAGTCAGAGAATTCTGAAATTTCTTTTTCCGCCGAATCGTAATAATTTTGAAGACTGTTTTTGGAAAAGAAAACGCCCGTCGTCATAAGGCAGATTACAACGACAGAAAGCATGATTACAATTGCACCGAGAGAAAAAGTTGTAGAGATGGAAAACAGTGTCATTCCTTTGCTTCTTTTCTTTTTCATGTAAAGTCCATTGCATACTGAGACTGCTTCAAAAGCACGCTCTTTATGATTATCGGCCATTTCGCCCTCGACAATCATATTTTTTATACCCTAAGCATGCAAAATTGCCACGCCAGAAAGGAATTCTTATGACTTTCTACTTTCCCGGATAGTTTATTTCCTGCTTCTTGTAATAAAAACGCTGCATGGACATTTGGCGCTCCACCAGGATTGCTGTCTGACCAAGGGTTGCCATAATGTCGTCCATAATGGCAGTAATCTGCTCCTCAGAGGCAAAGGAAATCATGTATTCCAGCGTGCGCTCACGGATTTCGTTTTTGTTACTGTCAAGCCAGCCGCCCCGGGCAGAAAATGAGGTATAGCCACAGCCATGGCGCAGGCAGATGTCGTCAATCATAACGCGGGCTTCGTTTAGAGCCATCACTTCGTCATTGTTGTCCACGTTATTCAAGCCGATATAGAGACGGTAGACTTCCTGCAGCTGCATGTCTTCGCCACCAAACCGGTCATCTGGCTGCATATTCATCACCCGCGCACCAAGTACCAGCACAAACAAAAAAAGAACCGCCACGCTCAGTGACAGAACAATATTCCACAGTTTCATCTAAACCATGCCTCCTTAAAAATTCTGAATCCGTACTATCCTACAGAATTTTCTTTACCATCACGCCATTGCTCAGCAGGGCAATTTGTGTCTTTTTTGTGCTGAGCCTATGCAGCCAGGGCACAAAAAAACCGATTGCCGTTCCCACTGCGGCACCCACCAGCACATCAGTGGCAAAGTGGCAGCCAGCATACAGACGGGAAATGCCTGTAAAAGTGGCAAGACTGTATGAAATGGCAATAACAGGTATTTTTAATTTTGAGTCAGGAAACCATTTGCAGAATGTGTAGCTTCCGAAAGTGGCTCCGGCAAAAGCCATTGTTGTATGTCCGCTAAAAAAAGAATGATTCCAGTCGTTTTTTTCAGGATTGTCCGCGGCATCATAATAATTGTAGGGGCGGACACGCGAAACCAAGGGCTTTACCACATGGGGAACCGTGTGAGCCATCAAAAAAGTTTCTGCCGCCATAATTGTTTCAGTCAGCAGGTCAGTCAGTTCATATTCCTTGTAAATGAAAATGGCATTCAGCACAAGCGCACCAGCGGGAATCACTCCCATCATCACATTGCCCACGGCATTCAGCGGCTTGTTGTAGCCATGCATAAAATAACGGTCAAAAGCATTCACGTCATCCTTGTTATACACGGTGCCGTCCCAACGTTCCTTGCTGGCAGTAAACTCATACACATTATGAAAAATTTCTCCAGAAAGCAGAACACCTCCAATCACCGCATCTTTTTTTAAATCGAGTTTAAAAGGCTGGGCTGCAAGCGTAAAAAGAGAAAAGACCAGAATACCTGCGAGTAGGATTTTTCTATTATACATACTTTATTTTATAGCATAATCTGAAAATCTGTGCTACAGTGTGCGTATGAAGAAACTGATTTTTTTGTCTGGTCTGCTTGCAGCCCTGCTTCTTTCCTGTGGCACTACAAAAGTTGACTCCACAAATCCTTCTGACTCCGCAACATCATTAAACCCTGTATACATTACGGACACAGCCTCCTTTACCCTGCTCCCCACAAGCGCAGTAGAAAAAAAGATTGATGCCCTGCAGCATTTTAAGGCGGTATTTGGCGAAAAAGAATTTGAATCAGACTGTCTTCTCATTGCCGACAGCGAAAAACTGGTAATGACCATTCTGAATAATTTTGGCTCTACCATGGGAGAACTGAACTACAACAACAATCTGGTAGTCTTCAATTCCGACCTTTTCCCCAAGTCTATAAAGGCTGAATACATTGTGGCAGACGTGCAGTTCTGCCTCTATCGCAGCGAAGACATAAAAAAGGCTCTGGAAGCCATCGGACTCACCTTTACCCTTTCAAGCGAAGCCAGGGCAGACGGCACTTTTCTTGAGACCCGCTGCATTTTTGACGGTGAAAAAGAAATCGCCCACATAGAAAAGACAAAGGATCTCATTACCTACACCAACAGACTTCGCGGCTACACCTATAGCTTACAGGGCACATTCTGATGAAAACCTATCTTTCACGCCCTGCCCTTATCTGTGGTGCAGGAAAGACCCCCGCAGAATTTTTTGAGACGCTCACTCAGGGAAGCCAAAGAGGACTCCAGCACATCCAGTGCGGAAAAGACGCTGACGGTAACGACCAGTTTTTTTGGGTTGGGCAGATTGCCGACGGCCTGCTACAGCCCACTGGTGACCGCTATGATTCCCGCTTTTTGCAGATTCTTGACACAGTGCTAAAGCAATTGCAAGACGGTGGTGCCGTGCAAAAAGTAATAGACCGCTACGGTGCAGAAAGAGTTGGCGTATGTCTGGGACAGTGCGACAACGGAAGCCAACGCTCTTTTGAAGGACACCGCGCCTTGTGGAATAAAGGACTCTTTCCCCCTGACTATGATTTAACGGCACAGGGAGCAGACTACCCCGCCACCTACACCGCCCGAACACTCGGTGCAAAAGGTCCATCCCTCAGTTTTGCCACGGCATGTTCTTCTAGCGCAACGGCAATCATTCGGGCGCGGGAATTACTCTTGTCCGGCATTTGTGATGCAGTCATTGCCGGTGGCGTGGACATTGCTTCTCCTACAACGCTTTTGGGCTTTAACAGTCTGGAAGCCATCAGCAAAGAAAAGACAAACCCCTTTAGCAAGAACCGCTCAGGCATTAGTCTGGGAGAAGGCGCGGCATTTTTTGTCCTGAGCAAGGATGATGTGGACGGCACAGGCATCGTGCTTTCTGGCACAGGGGAAAGTTCCGACGCAAGCCACATGACTGCCCCCCTGGCGGACGGAAGCGGAGCATCCCGGGCCATGCAGGCAGCCTTACAAGATGCGGGGCTTTCAGCAGACGAAATTGACTACATCAATCTGCACGGAACAGGAACACACTTGAACGACAGCATGGAAGCAAAGGCCGTAGACAGCGTGTTTGGCAAAAGACATCTTCCCGCAAGTTCCACCAAGCCCCTGACAGGACATACACTGGGAGCGGCGGGTGCGCTGGAACTGGCAGCATGTTTTCTTGCAATAAAGGAACAGAAACTTCCCCTGCACGTGTGGGATGGCCAATTTGACGATGAAGTTCCCCGCCTCAACTTTGTGGCTGTTCCCCAGCCCCAAGGAGAAATCCGCCGCTGTATGAGCAATTCATTCGCATTTGGCGGCTGCAACGCCAGTCTGATTATTGAAAAAACTGCCGCAGAGGCTTACAGCAAGAAGGTATGAGACATGATAAAGCTGCCCATTAAAAAAGACGAATTGATAACGCTTGTTCCCCACAAGGGCAAAATGTTTTTGATAGAACGCATTACTGCCTGCGACATCGATGCATGGACAGTCTGCTCAGAAACAAGTGTGCACGACACCTGCCTTTTCTACGACAAAAGCATAGAGGGCATTCCCAACTACGTCTGCTTTGAACTGATTGCCCAGACCATTTCCGCACTCACCGGCATCATCATACGAGAAAAAAATCTCCCCGTGAACATGGGCTTTATCCTCAGCGTGTCCGCCCTCAAATTCAGTCTGCCTGTGGTCAAAACAGGACAAACCATCGCCATCAAAGCCCAGCGTACCGGCGAAGTAGACAACGTGTACGCCTTTGAGGCAAGCGTAGCCGTAGACGGAAACTCCATCGGCAGCGGAAAACTCACTGTGTTGGAAGTACGGGGTTAAAATTTACATCCGTGTTCCCTCTCTAAGGAGAAACGACACCTTGCCAAGGTTTCTTTTCTCCTCGTATATTAATGTTATTGAATTATCTTATTCGATTTGGGATAGTATA
>CAKZZO010000076.1 GCA_937885175.1 uncultured Treponema sp.
CTCAGCGTGCGAACCAGACGCGCTTTTCCGTAAGCGGACTCATTTTTCGTTTTTTGCTGAGACTCTGTTACCTGTGCCCTTTTTGTCTTACTTGTGAATGGATTATAATGCGGAGGCCCTGCGCACACTTCCCCCTTTTGCTTATTTTCTGTAGAATGGAAACATGAAAGAACTTGAACTGAAATACGGCTGTAACCCGAACCAAAAGCCGGCGCGGGTGTATGTGGATGAGGGTGAACTGCCCCTTACGGTGATTAACGGAAAACCCGGATATATCAATCTTCTTGATGCCTTGAACGGCTGGCAGTTGGTCAAGGAACTGAAAGAGGCGACAGGACTTCCTGCTGCGACTAGTTTTAAGCATGTCTCTCCTGCAGGGGCTGCAATCGGTAAGCCGCTTTCTGATACACTCAAAAAAATCTACTTTGTGGATGATAAAATCGAACTGACACCTCTGGCATCTGCCTATGCCCGCGCCCGTGGTGCTGACCGCATGTCATCTTTTGGTGATTTTATTTCCCTTTCAGATACCTGCGACAAGGCAACTGCCCAGCTGATTGCAAAGGAAGTGTCTGACGGTATTATTGCTCCCGGCTACGACGATGAAGCGCTGGAACTCTTAAAGGCAAAGAAAAAGGGTGCATACTGTATTCTTCAGATTGACCCGAATTATATTCCTCCCGCAACTGAAGTCAAACAGGTTTTTGGCGTAAAATTTGAGCAGGGACACAATTTCTTTAAACTGGACGAATCTACGCTCAAAAATATTGTCACGGAAAAGAAAAGCCTTACGGAGGACGAAAAGCATAACCTTTTGATTGCTCAGATTGTCCTGAAATATACGCAGTCAAATTCTGTCTGCTATGTAAAGGACGGACAGGCAATCGGTATTGGTGCAGGCCAGCAGAGCCGCATTCACTGTACCCGCCTTGCAGGACAGAAAGCCGACAACTGGTGGCTGCGTCAGTCTCCCAAGGTTCTGGGACTGAAATTTGTGGATGGCATTAAGCGTGCTGACCGCGACAACGCAATTGATGTCTACATCGGTGATGAGTACGAGGACGTACTTGCAGAAGGTAAATGGCAGACAATTTTTGCAGAAAAGCCTTCTGTATTTACCCGGGAAGAAAAACGGGCATGGCTGGACAAAAATACAGACGTTGCTCTGGGCAGTGATGCCTTCTTCCCCTTTGGTGACAACATTGAGAGGGCAAGAAAGAGCGGCGTAAGCGTAATTGCCCAGCCCGGCGGAAGCGTACGGGATGACAATGTCATTGAAACCTGTAACAAGTATGGAATGGTAATGTGTTTTACCGGGATGCGCTTATTTCATCACTAATGAAACCCTTCCTTTTCATTTTTGACATGGGCGGCGTGATGACTACAGGCTTTTTAGTCTGGGAGAAAATCTGCCGTGCCATGGGCATTTCTGATGCGGTGGCGGCGGAAAAAAAACACGGCGGGCTGATTGACGCTGCCTGCCGTGGAGATATTTCAGGCATGGAAAGTCTTGAACTCCTTGCCCGCCGAGAAAACTGTGCCGCTCCTAAAGAAAACTATTGGCTGACCTTTTTTACGCCGACGCTCATAACGGAGACTCTTGCTTTGGTGCGCGACTTGCGTGCTGGTGGACAGCGGGTGGTGTGCGGAACTAATACGCTGGATGTGCACTATCGCTATCACGTGGAACACAATGAGTATGCTTGTTTTGACAAGGTCTACGCTTCTCACCTGATGCGTCAGATTAAGCCGGACATTACCTTCTGGCACTACATTAAGACAGCAGAAAAATCCTACGACTTTAGCAACATGCTCTTTTTTGATGATAACAAAAGTAACGTGGCGGCGGCAGAAAGCCTGGGTATTCACGCTCACCTCTTTACAAAGGCGGATGATGCCCGCATCTACATAGAGAGCATTACTGGCGAGCGTGTGTAATGAAGCAGAACTATATTTTTTTTGATTTGGACGGTACGCTGACCGAAAGCGGGCCGGGCATTATCAATTCCGTGCGCTATGCACTTACACGCTGGGGCATTGACGAGCCTGATGATACGGCTCTGTATCGCTTTATCGGGCCACCCCTGGTCTATTCCTTCAGCACATTCTATGGATTTTCTCAGGAAGATGCCGTAAAGGCTATGGCCGTATACCGCGAATACTATGCCGTCCACGGAATTTTTGAAAACAGCGTGTACCAGGGAATTCCTCAACTGCTTGCTTTGCTCAAAGGGGCTGGAAAGCATTTGTGCGTTGCAACGGGAAAGCCGGAAAAATTTATGTTCCCCATATTAAAGCATTACGACTTGCTCAAATTTTTTGATTTTTGTGGCGGAAGCGACGAGGCAGAAACCCATGCCGACAAAACCTCGGTAATCCGTTACGTGATGGACAACTGCGGGGCAAAAGCCGATGACCTTGTGATGGTTGGAGACCGCCATCACGATGTGGACGGTGCAAAGGCGAACGGTGTGCAGTCAGTGGGGATTTTGTACGGCTACGGAAGCAGGACTGAACTGGAAACAGCGGGCGCAGATTATATCGCGGCGACCGTAGAAGATTTGCAGGAATTGCTGTTGGGGTAGCTCGCCTTACGGTGTAAAAAAGTCAAGCGGGCTGTTGAGGTACATATTGCCGAATTTGTCATCATTTATGGCGCAGACGTGTGAGCCAAGCGTGTGCCTGACAAGGTAGGTGTACAAGTCTGCGTAGGAAAGATGGGCGTCTTTTAGTCCTTTTTCGATGCAAAAGATAAATCCGTGCGTAAAACGATTGCTCAGCCATACGCCTAGTTCCGCGCTCCGCACATCGGCAAACGAGGTTTCCTTTCCGTTTGCGGCGGTCAGCACAAAAATACCTTGTTTTCCTTCGGCAACATGCATGACGCTCTTTGCGTAGCAGGCTTCCGTTACGATGAACAGTTTGCGGAATCGTTTTTCATCGGTCATCGTTTGTAATGTTTCTTCCATTAGTTCTGTGGTAAAGCCCGTGTCTGAGTCAGCCCATTCCAGACTTCCGAGTTTTTCGTTTCCCTGACGATTTTTCCCGTGTCCTGCCCAAAAAAGAAAGATGTCCGTATACTCGTCTGACTGCA
Source organism: uncultured Treponema sp. (assembly GCA_937885175.1). GTDB lineage: Bacteria > Spirochaetota > Spirochaetia > Treponematales > Treponemataceae > Treponema_D. The sequence goes on from CAKZZO010000076.1 coordinate 3,095, forward strand.
ACACAAGGGGGACTTTTTCGCTGGTCTGTCCGAGAAGTATGGCTTTTACGTCTTTTGGCTCTAGGTCGGTTGGCTTGTAGTCAATCGCACGGGAAAGCGCGTTGTCATATAGATTCTCCCCTTCGGGTAGCACATATATTTCTCCCCATTTTTTGTTTGCGATGTTGTAGGCAATGTCATCCTGCAGAATCAGAATAATGTTGTCATCCGTAAACTTCTGGGCTTTTAGAATTCGGTAGATTTTGAGGGCATCTGCCTGATGGCGGTAATTTTTCCAGCCCTTTGAGGCGGCAATGACGACGGCGACCCGTTTATGTTTTTCGGGATATACAAGGTCTGTTGCGGCGGACGAAAAGATGTTGGCTGTGGTCTGCTGCCAGTACCATGCGGAACGGGTCTCTGAAGTGCGTCTTTTTTTATCGGAACTGACAAAATCAAGCGTGGCGATATTCCCGTCTATGACGCACCAATGAATGTAGGTGGCGTGAGTGAGCGTGGTGTAGACTTCGGAATCGAACACGAGAGAGCCGCTTGCCCCTTCGATAACAGGACAGATTCCGTTTGCGTACTGCTGGAGCAGTTGTGCCATGCCCGCTTTTGTCCAGTTGCCGCCTGTGTAAGTGGTGCTTGTTGTTTTGGTGGTGACGGCAGAAAGAGCATCGTTCATGCTGGCGTTGTCAGCGCTTCTGCCTGTACCCTGCGCGTTCCGATATGCCATGGCAGCCAGCACCAAGAGTATGGCATCGTAGTATTCCGCTTCGCCACTTACAGGACTGCGGTTGAACACAGACTGATAGATGACAGGAAATCCGTTGTTGGGGTCTGCATACACTGACGTGCCTTCCGCGCCCTCTGTCTGCTCACCCAATGCAAGAAAATCATCGGTAAGCGCGGCATCGGTAAAAAAGAGTTTTGGCGCGGTGTCACCTGCGGCATTCCATGCGGCGAGTACGGCGGCAATGTCTTCGTTGGCTTCCATTGCGCAGATGACGGCATCGCTTTTGCTTTTTAGGACGGTGTCAATGCCTTCCGCAAGCGGTACAGGTTTTGTTCCCGTGGCATCGTTTTCCTTGTCGTAATCTGCGGTGATACAACGGATATTGTCTGCCAGCATAATGTTCAGTTCATCGGAAAAAAACGGCGTCCATTCAAAAAAAGTCTTCCCGTACGTGTTTGCCGATGAAAGTACGGACACCGATGTATAGCCATAGGAGGCGATTTTGGTGAGCAGCACTTCGCACTGGGAAATGTCTGTTTCGCCAATCGCCCACAAAAACGGACGTTTTATGTCGCCGCCTCCTGCCTCGGAGACGGCATATTGGCGTATCTGCTCTTCTGCGGAGGCAAGGGGCAGCAGGAGCGGCTTTTGAGTCTTTCTGCATGCTTCGGCAACGATGCTGATGTGTTTTGAAAAATCCGGCCCGATAATGGCGGCAAGGTCATTTCGCTGCGCCAGACTTTCTGCGAGCGAGGAAAGGTCTTCCGTAAATTCGTCATACCATTCTACCGAAAGCGTAAGCGGAAGTTTTGCGTAGCCTTTAATGGCATCAAAGGTTTTGCAGCACCAGTCCACCACTTCCTTGTAGCGGGAACTTTGGCTGTCAGAAAGCGGAGTGATAATCGCCACTTTGCATTCAATAGATGGACTTGCCTCGTCAAAGTGACTCTTGCAGGAAAAGAGCAGCGGCAGGACGAGTAGGGCGAAGTGGAAAATACGCATACAGTGGCGGTTAGGTGCGGTTTTTCTCATACTCTGCTTCCTGTTCGATGGCAGTTTGGTGTATAGACTGCAATGTCTGCATGAGGCTTGTCTTATGCGGAGACTTTTCGGAAATCAGCATCTCCAGATAGCCTGACTCCAAACCGAATGACTGACAGCGTGGAATTGACCCGTCGGACTGCCATTGTGCTATGCAGCGGGAAACGGCTTTGTCCGCGTGCTTTACCACCGAAAAGGGAACTTTCTCCGTATATATCGACATATCGGCATCCATACCGATGGTGCAGAATACAGTGCTTTGCCGTTCCTGTTCCCGATTGTAGCGTATCAGTCCCATGATACTTCCCCCGCACAGTGGAAAAACGGTGGAGTATTCTCTGTCAAAAATCCACGCGGACTGCTGGTACAAAAATCCTGCGGCATTGAATGGCTCGTCCGCAGTAATGTAATACACATCAAGGTTAGAGGCGGCTTCGTGGTTGGACGAAAGTATTATCTCGGGAATCTGCTGAATGCCCAGCCCCTGCGCAAAGCCTTTTATTGCGTCATTCAAATCGGAACGGTTTTTGTCCGCGCTGATGATAAGTGTCTTTTTGTTGGACGGGGCAGCTTCGTACAATGCTTTGGTGAGTGCGCCGGCTTCATAACACACGCCATAAAAGGGCATGTCAACGGAGGAAAACGCGTCTTTGAGACTGTGCGGAATATCGCTTTCCCGCATGTCAAAGGCAAGGAAGGTGGCGAGTCCGGCAGAAAAAAGTGTCTGATGCTTCTCCAGCAGGGACAGGTAGAGGGTGTCGCAAAAAATGCACAGGGCGGTTTTGGGGCTTGCCTTTGTGTCCCGCAGATAGGTAAGCAAGGTGCAGAGCGTGTCTTCCGCCACCGCCCATGAATCGGGCACGATGTCCGCCTTGGAAAAACCGTATTTCAACTCCGACTGGGTAACGCCCCTGCAAATGGAGTCGCAAAAGGACAGGTCTCCCAGCCCGTGCGGCGTATAAAATACGTACACGATTCGTTTCGTTTCCGTATCTTCCGACGGCATATCGGTACATGCGGCAAACAGAAGCGGAAGCAGAAAAAGCGGCATGAGGGTGAAAAGTCTCATCGCAATAAATGTAAACAAAATAAGAGGAAAGTGCAATGCAAATGATTGAAAAAGTACTATTTTTTTTTACACTATACATACTGACAAACTTACAAAAAAGGAGAATTCGCTATGAAAAAACTATGGAGAAGTATTGGAGCGTTGCTGTGCGCTTCAGTTTTGCTCACTTCGTTTGTGGGCTGTGGCGATGGTGACGACGATGATGATGGCGGTGATACAAACCGCTACTCGTTTGCCAACATATCGGTGGGGCGGGCCTACATTGGCGGTTCCTTGATCTACAATCCTGGCGGGAACTATTCACATCTGTCTGCGGGAACGGTGGTTGCTGTACGCGAAGGTAGGCTCAAAGTAAAGGGAACTGAAACTGTCGATGTCTACAATGAAGACACTACAACGCAGACGGAAAATCCTACGCCAACGGGAACAGACACCATTACCGTGTACGAGGATGACGCAGAAAAAGCGCGCTTCGGCTATATTACAATCTCTTCTATTGATTCTAGCGCGGTGTCGTTTGTCCACACACGGTATGCCATAGACGGCACTAGCAGTGTGAATACTTCCTACAAAGTGGAGGCGGGAAAAAGCGTTGACATAAACGGCGACTCTATTCCCGATGTTTCCTATGCCGCACCCGCCTTGAAGCGCAGCGGTTTTGAGAATGCCATGTGGCTTACCTTTGAATGTACGGAAGACACGACCACCACAATGTACAGCACATTCTCTCAGGATGCTGCCCGAGTCGCCGTGCGTGCCGCAGATGACGCGACCATAGAGACAACGGATATTGGTCTGTACGGCATAAACTCAAACGGCAATTTTATCTACATGGTCAATTCGTCAAACGACGCGGTAAATTCGTCTGAGGCGGCAATTGGTGCATATTCGGCTGCCTACGGTGATTTTGTCATCGTTCTAGATGGAGACAATGCGGAAAATTCCGATGACGCTTCGGACAGTTACACCGTTGTCGCAAATGATGACGGCACAAAACTTATCCCTGCGCAGGAACTTACTGCCTTTGAGTATTCATATAAGGCAATCCAGTTTCCGCATGACGATGGACCTGCGCTCCTGCTCAAAGCCCTGCCCGCATCGCTTGTCGGCGCGGACATTCCTACCGCAAAGGCAGACGGCGTTAGCAGACTGAATGCTATTCTGGCAGACAGAAGTGCGGCAAAAATTCTGCTGGAGGCAAATGGCGAAAGCGTTGCTAGTGAGACTGAGGCGGAAATCTCTTCCTGTACCGATGCGCAGTATGTTCGCGCTGTTCGCCGCATTATTGACGAATGTTATCCGGCTTCTCCCAACGCAGAGGCAGCCCGTGCGGACATAAACGCCATGTTCCCCTATATGGCGATGAATCTGTCCGATACGATACACACATACGATGAAAGTGCAAACGATAGCGATGCTTCAGAAAGCGTAGCCTTGATAAACGATATGGCGTCTGCCCGTGCCGCTTCCTATGATTCCTACAAAGCAGAGTATAAGTCCATAAAGAATGATTTTTCCAACTATTTTAGCATTAAACTCACCAAATTTAAGGACACCAAGGTACTCGACGGGATTACCGTGGCTATCGGCGTAAAGGGTACGGCATCTGTTACAGGCTCTCGTGCCGAACTGGGGCTTACGGCGGCAATCTACCTTGACTTGGACTTGAATCTTACGCAGGATACGATTGACAGTATAACAAAAGCACTGCAAGAAAAAATTCCTGAAGACAAAAAGCCAAAGTTTGAAAAGACATTTATGGTTGGACCCGTTCCGCTTACCATTGGCGGAGAACTGTCTTTCGGAATTGATTTTAAGGTGACGACCGATGGCAACAAAAAAGCACTTGACTTGTACGCAGGATATGTGGGCATGTACGGCGCAGGTGTAACGGCGGGCGCAAACTACGGCTGGAAAAAACGTGGCAGATGGATAAAAATAAAAATTCCCTACATCAACTTCTTTGCAGATCCGTATTTGGTGAACCGAACCTCATACTATTTTGGCCCAAAAACGGCGAATATTGGTGCGAGTTTCCCCATCAAAAACGGCATAGGCATAAAAACAAAGATAGAGCCTTCCGTTCCCAGCGTTAGCACGGAAGAAGTGTCGTATCAGTTGACTATAACAGCAAAATGTAACCTGAAGATAAAGGTGCTTGTCTTTAGTTTTAAGAAAGACCTGCTGAAAAAAGAACTGGTAAACAAGAAAGTCGTGCTCTACAAAAAATAAAAAGGCAGCAAGCAAAAAAAGGCGGCACGGGATTCGTGAAGTTTCCGCGTGCCGCCCTGTATTCTGAAAGGCAAATGGATTTTCGGGGCAAGCCCGAAAATCCATTTGCCTTTGAACTTTTTATACCTTGAACTTGTCTACCTGTTCACCAATCTGTGAGATTGATTCCTTTACTTTGTTAGAGATGTCGCTCAGCGTTGCACCGGTCTCGTTAATCTTGCGGGCACCGATTGACATTTCCTCCATGCTTGCGTTCATGGCCATGGTGGCGTTCTGCAGGTTGGTCACTTCGGAAAGAATCATCTTGTTGCCTTCTTCCATTTCAGATGACGCGTTGCGGACTTCCACCGTGCTGTCGTTCATGTTGTGCAGGGCTTCGGTAATCT
>CAKZZO010000077.1 GCA_937885175.1 uncultured Treponema sp.
AAATTCAGGCGGAGGGAATCGGTCAAATCAAGCTGATTGACGCTACTCCCATCGGAATAAACATACGCTCCACGGTGGCCACTTACGCCAACATTCACGACGAGCTTCGGAAGATTTACGCTCGCGCTCCCCTTGCAAAAGAAAAGGGCTTTAAGGCCGGGGATTTTTCCTACAACACAGGAAGCCTTCGCTGTCCTACCTGCGACGGCACTGGAAAAATCAGTTTGGACGTTCAGTTTTTGCCTGATGTGGACATTCCCTGTCCTGACTGCCGAGGCTCGCGGTATTCAAAAGAAGCCTTCAGGATTTTGCGGAAGAAAAAGGGAAAGACTTCTGGCGCGAACTCAAGCAAGGCTGGCGGCATTTCCCTTCCTGCCCTCATGCGCCTGAGCGTGGACGAAGCGATAGAAGAATGTTCCGACCTTCCCCTTGTGCGCTCCAGGCTTCAAGTTCTGCACGACATCGGCTTGGGCTACCTTACTTTAGGCGAAGAAACTCCGGGGCTTTCTGGCGGCGAGGCTCAGCGGCTCAAGCTTGCAAGCGAGATGGGGCGGGGGCAGGGCGATACCATTTTTGTCTTTGACGAGCCCACAATCGGACTTCACCCTCTGGATGTCATCACCCTGCTTTCAGTTTTTCGTCACCTCATAGAAAACGGCGCCACGGTCATCGTCATTGAGCACGACCTTGATGTAATCCGCTCTGCCGACTACATCGTAGACATGGGACCGGGAGGTGGTAAGGATGGCGGTCGCATAGTCGCCTGCGGTTCGCCTGAGGAAATCCGCGCTTTGCGTTTTTGTTTCTTGCGCTTCTGTTCAGCCCGCAGAAAAGGACACACTCTTTCAGGTGGCCACCTTGCAGTCTCTTATGCTTGGTTATTATGACGGCGTTTCAACTGTCGGTGAATTGAAACGGAACGGAAGCATTGGCATCGGCTGTTTTGAAGGCGTAAACGGCGAATTGATTATGCTTGACGGAACTGTTTATCAGGCGATTTATGACGGAAGCATTAAGACTCCCGATGACGCGACAAAGATTCCTTTTGCGAATACCACTCCCTTTGAATGTGACATTTCCGCGCGTCTCGAAAACATTGATTCTTTAGAGACGCTGAAAAAACAGTTGAATGAAGTTGTAGAAAAGAACGGAAGAAACCTTTTCTATTTTGTCCGCATTGACGGTGATTTTGAGACGACGAATTTCAGAAGCGAATATGCGCAGAAAAAACCCTACAAGCCTCTGGCAAAAGCAATGGAAACTGACCAGACTTTCTTTGACCTAGCAAATGTTTCTGGTACGATTGTTGGTCTTTACTGCCCGGACTATATGGACAAGCTGAACACTCCAGGCTGGCACTTCCACTTTATCACCGCCGACAGAAAAATGGGCGGTCATCTTCTTGAAGTAAAGGCAAAAAGTCTTTCAGCGCAAATTGACAAGACCACATCTTTCAAGATGATTCTGCCTGAAGACGATGCTTTCCAGAACGCTGGTCTTGCCCAGGATTTGAGCAAAGACATCCGCGCCGTTGAGGTAAAGTAGGCTTGGACCTAAAAGAAATCATGCAACAGCGTGTCTTTGCCGTTGCAGGCGACACGCTGTATGGACGGGGAAAGTAATCACTCCTCCAAAATCCACTTAATCCCCTTTGCCAGGCGCGCTTGGTTGTCCGCAAAGTGGTTCCCTTTGTTCAGTTCAAAAATTGTCTTGATTCCCTGAGTTTTGTAAAAGTCGGCGAGGATTTCCGCATTGTTCTGGACGGTGGACAGCAGAGGATTTTTTGTTTTTGATTCTATGTCGCCAAGGGAAAGATAGATGCTGTCGGGCTTTTTTGAAAAGGGCGTGGTCTTGGCAAAATCCACAAAGTGGGGAAACCATGCGGAGGGAGAGGCGGCTATAAATCGGGAAAAGGCTTTTGTTTTGTGGGCGGCGTAGAGGGCAAAGAGGCCTGCAAGGGAATATCCTGCGAGGGCGATGTATGGCGGCGGAGAAAGTTTTTGTAAAATCGCGGGGAGCGCTTGGCTGACAATGAAGGCAAGGTAGGAATCTGCTTTGCCGGAAAATGGCGGCTCGTTTTTGCGGAGGGGCGGAATCTCCCAGGGAGAAAGGTCGGCGTTCCAGTCCATGCCGGAAATGCTGGCCAGGGTGAATGACGGGCAGTCCAGAGCGGCGCATTCTTTCCAAAGGGAATCGGCTTCGCCTGCGAATGTGTTCACGAGGACGAGGGGAAGGCTTTTTGTGGCGGAAGTCGTAATGCTGATGTTTTTTCCGTCAAGTTCAAAAATTTCTGTTTTAAAAGATTCTGCCATTTTTTCTCCAATACAAGCTCGCTTAATTCCTTGCGATGAGTGCCAGTGCGGAACTTTGTCTAAGATTCATTTTACAACTTGACTTCAATTTCGTCTTTAGCTAAAAGGGTGTCCGGCGTAACTTCACATTCCACGGCGATGATTTTTACTCCGGAGGCTTTGGCTTCCTTGAGCGCGTCGGCAAAGTCTGCGTGGGTCTCGCGGTTTGGCGTAAAAAATTTGCATCCTTTCATCTGAACGATTATCAAAATCATGCACTCATATTCGCCGCTTTTTCTGAGCGCGGTAAGCTCGCGGACATGCTTTAGGCCGCGGAGGGTGGGCGCGTCAGGAAAGAGGGCAACGCCGTCTTTTCCCAAAGTGCAGCCCTTTACTTCGATAAGACTTTTATGATGCAGTCCATCGTTGTCTTCATATTCGGCGTAAAAATCAAAGCGGGAGTCTCCTAGAGTGAATTCCGGCTTTAAGAGCGTGAGCTTTGGAAAATAAGTTTTGTTCTCGCGAATCCATTCCGCGGCCACTTTGTTGGGTGCCTGACTATCCATATTGATGAGGAGCAATTCTTGTGCATTCACGATTTTTTCCACGGCAATCAAATCGTATTTTGTCTTCCGCACGGGATTGTCGCTTTCTTCAAGATAGACTGTGGCGTCTGGCACAAGAAGTTCCTTGCAGCGGCCGGTATTTTTTACATGTACGGTCTCGTTTTTGCCATCCAGCAGAACATGGGCTATGAAGCGGTTGGGGCGGTGGAGGAAGATTGCTTTGCGGATTTTTGGGTAGCGCATGATGGGGATTATAGCATGGATTTATAAAAAATATGCGTGAAAATTCACTTTTATTGGCTGATATAAACATTCCGAACAAATGGCCCGAAAAAATGTGACATTTACCCCGTGTTAGCCCAGAAAAAATGTAATATTCTTCTTGTTTTAGCCCGGAAAAAGTGTTATCATCGAAAATATGGAACGGTTTGCCCTTGAAGAACTGAAAAAATGGAAGGAAAATCCAGACAGAAAGCCACTTGTTCTTATGGGAGCCCGTCAGGTTCCCTTTTGGGAGTCGCCCTTCATCAGGGAGTTTCATATCCGGTAGGAAAGGT
>CAKZZO010000078.1 GCA_937885175.1 uncultured Treponema sp.
CTAGAGCGTTTGAATGGCATTCAAAAGGTAGTCGGTTCAAGTCCGATCGTCTCCATAAAGACTTCTGTATAAAAAGCAGAAGTCTTTTTTATTTTTAAATCACTTGTCGGACTTGAACCGACTTCCGAGTGAGCGCGTAAAAACGCAAGCAGGCGCGCGCGTTTTTACGAAAAGGCGGCAGGATGCCGCCGAGTCTATCGTGACAACTTGCGGTACACGGTCTTGTGGGGAATGTCGTCCGTAATACCCAGCACACTCTTGCGCCATTCCACATAGTCGCTCCAGCTGCCTTCCACAAAATGCACTTCGCTGTTGTTTTCAAAAGCGAGAATATGCGTACAGATACGGTCGAGGAAGTAGCGGTCGTGGCTGATGACGAGCACAACGCCAGCGAACGCATTGATTGCCTCTTCAAGAGAACGGGTTGTCGTAATGTCCAGGTCATTTGTGGGTTCATCCAAGAGAAGCACGTTGCCCGCTTCCTTAAACATCATGCCCATGTTCAGGCGATTCTTTTCACCACCAGAGAGGACGCTGATTTTTTTGTTCTGCTCGGCAGAACTGAAATTGAACCATGAACAGTAGGCATGGGCATTGATTTCTCGGATTGCGCCGTTTACCGGGCGGCCTTTTTCGTCCACCGCACCAAGTTTGATTAAATCACTGCCACCAGACAAGGTTTCATAAATCGTTTTGTTCGGGTCAAGTTTGCTGCGCATCTGGTCAACATAGACCAACTTGACCGTTTCACCCACCTTGATATTTCCGCTGTCAGGCTTTTCGCTTCCCAGACTGCCGTCAGGCATTTCAACCTTCTGTCCGGCCGCAGTGGCAATCATCTTAAAGAGTGTTGTCTTACCCGCACCATTGGGACCGACAATACCAACAACTGCACCCGCAGGAACATGGAAGTCAAGGTTTTCAAAAAGCACACGGTCGTCAAATGATTTGGACAGTTTTTCCGCATCAATGACCACGTTGCCAAGGCGCGGGCCTGCGGGAATAGAAATCTGACTGTCCTTGAGCTGCACACGCTTGGATTCTTCAGCCAGCAGGGCCTCGTATTTGGTGATGTGTTCCTTGTGCTTTGCCTGACGACCTTTTGCACCTGCGTGAATCCACTCCAATTCTTCCTGCATTTCACGGCGGCGCACTGAAGCCTGTTTTTCCTCAAGGGCAAGGCGTTTTTCCTTTGCCTCAAGCCATGCACTGTAGTTTCCCTTAAAGGGATAGCCTTCGCCACGATCCATTTCCAAAATCCAGCCAGCCACATTGTCCAGGAAGTAGCGGTCATGGGTAATGGCGATAATCGTACCCGCATAGTTCTGCAAATGGCGTTCCAGCCAGGCAACCGTCTCTGCATCCAAGTGGTTGGTAGGTTCGTCCAACAGCAGAATGTCCGGCTTTTGCAAGAGCAGACGACAAAGAGCGACGCGGCGGCGTTCACCACCAGAAAGCACATCCACCACCTGGTCAGCCGGCGGACAGCGCAGAGCGTCCATGGCAAGTTCCAGATTTGCATCCAGATTCCATGCATCCGCCGCGTCCAGTTTTTCCTGCAAGTCTGCCTGACGGACACAAAGTTTGTCAAAATCTGCATCGGGGTCGCCAAAGGCTTCGTTCACTTTATCAAATTCAGCAAGCAAATCAGTAATGGGCTTTACACCCTCCATGACAATTTCCTTGACCGTCTTTCCCGGCTCAAGATAGGGTTCCTGCTCCAGATAGCCCATGGTGTAGCCTGGAAGCAGATTTGTTTCGCCTGTGTAGTCCTTGTCGATACCTGCAAAAATCTTGAAGAGCGAAGACTTACCCGCACCGTTTTCACCAATTACACCGATTTTTGCGCCATAATAATAGGAAATAGAAATGTCTTTGAGGACAACTTTTGTGCCATACGCGCGCGAAACGCGATCCATTGTATAAATGATTTTCTTATCGTCGAATGTCTTTGCCATATATCGCTATCGCTCCGTTTGAGTAAGTGGAAGTTATTGACGTTTGCGCTTTTGCGCATGGTCATAATACCAGTATAGCGGAGAAAGATAGTTTTGTCTGTAGTAGGAATTTTATAGGCAAAAATAAGGTATGTATCGGCAAAATAACTTTGTAAATTTTTATATTGAAAAGGCTTTATATTTTGCCGATAACAATGTATAATTTTGCCATGGCGCAAATACGATATGTTTCTGCAGAAGAAGCGGCAAAAGAATGGAATGTCTCAGAACGAAGCGTGCGAAATTATTGTGCCCTTGGCAGGGTGCCGGGAAGCATTTTGGACGGAAAAACATGGAAGATTCCTGTCGATGCAAAGAAACCAGAGCGTCAGGCCCGTCATTCAAAAAAATCTGAGTCGATTCTAAATGTTTTGCTACGGGAAAAAGAGTCGGAAGTTAAAGGAGGCATTTATCATAAAATTCAAATTGAGCTTACCTATAACTCGAATCATATTGAAGGTTCCAGACTTTCGGAAGAACAGACCCGTTTTATTTTTGAGACAAAAACAGTGGGAATAAGTGACGAGAGCATAAAAGTTGATGATATTGTTGAAACGGTAAATCATTTTAGGTGCATCGATTACATCATTGAAAGCGCAAAATCACGCCTCTCAGAAAGTTTTATAAAACAGCTTCACTTTATGCTGAAGGCAGGAACGAGTGACAGCCGGAAAACATGGTTTAGGGTTGGCGACTATAAGATGATGGAAAACGAAGTTGGTGGGGAAGAAACAACGCCGCCCCAAAAAGTAAGGGATGCGATTCAAAAACTTTTGCGGGAATACAACAACAAAAAATCCGTCACATTTGATGACATCCTTGATTTTCATGTTCGCTTTGAAAAGATTCATCCGTTTCAGGACGGCAACGGTCGTGTGGGCCGCCTTGTTATGTTCAGGGAATGTTTGAAGCACAATATTGTTCCCTTCATAATCACCGAAGAGCTAAAATTTTTTTATTACCGTGGCTTAAAGGAATGGAAAAACGAGCCTGGTTATTTACGGGACACCTGTCTTACCGCCCAAGACGATATGAAGAAGAAGCTTGATTATTTTGGCATTTCCTATGACTGAGATGAAAAATTTTTCAGAACAGCCGACCGTACGACAGCAAGAGAGCCTCGAATTTCCTTCCAAAAAAAGCGGACGCCATCTTCAGACGCCCGCTTGTGTCTTGCTATCAGCCCTTAAATGCCTGCTCCAAATCCGCAATGATGTCATCGGCGGTTTCTGTTCCGATTGACAGGCGGATGGTGTTGGGCTTGATGCCCTGATCCAGCAGTTCTTCCTCTGTCAGCTGTGAGTGGGTGGTGCTTGCCGGATGAATGACCAGCGACTTAACGTCCGCCACATTTGCCAGCAGGGAGAAAATCTGCAGACGGTCGATGAAGGCCTGGGCTTCTTTTGCGCCGCCTTTAATCTCAAACGTAAAGATTGAGCCGCCGCCGTTGGGATAATATTTCTGGTACAGCGTGTGGTCAGGGTGATCTGCGATTGCCGGATGGTTGATATGCTCCACATAGGGGCTCTTTTCCAAATAGGCAAGCACTTTCTTTGTGTTTTCCACATGGCGTTCTACGCGCAGGCTCAACGTTTCCAGTCCCTGCAGCAAGAGGAAGGCATTAAAGGGAGAAAGGGTTGCGCCAGTGTCGCGGAGCAGAATTGCACGGATTTTGGTGACAAAGGCTGCCGGCCCGATTGCCTTTGCAAAGGAAATGCCGTGGTAACTGGGGTTAGGGTCAACGAGTGCAGGAAACTTGCCGCTTGCAACCCAGTCAAATTTACCGCTGTCTACAATTACACCGCCCAGTGTCGTACCGTGTCCGCCGATAAATTTTGTCGCCGAGTGAACCACGATATCCGCTCCATGCTCAATTGGACGAAAGAGGAAGGGGGTGGCAAAGGTTGAGTCTGTCACCAGCGGTATCTTGTTTTCGTGTGCGATTTTAGAGATTGCGTCCAAATCGGGGATGTCGCTGTTGGGATTTCCCAGGGATTCGGTAAAAATCGCCTTGGTGTCCGGGCGGATTGCCTTTTTCACTTCGTCCAGATTGTGAATGTCCACAAAGGTCGTTTTGATGTTGTACTGAGAAAGAGTGTGGGCAAGCAGATTGTAGGTGCCGCCGTAAATGGTCTTCTGGGCAACAATATGTCCGCCGCCTTCCGCAAGGTTCAGAATCGTATAATTGATTGCAGCCGCACCGCTTGCAACAGCCAGAGCCGCCACGCCACCTTCAAGAGCAGCAATACGGCGCTCAAACACGTCTTCGGTGCTGTTGGTCAGGCGACCGTAAATATTACCGGCATCCTTTAAGCCAAAACGGTCGGCGGCATGCTGTGAATTGTGGAACACATAGCTTGTCGTCTGATAAATCGGCACGGCGCGTGAATCTGTTGCCGGATCAGCATCTTCCTGCCCGATGTGGAGCTGCTTTGTCTCAAAGCCCCATTTTGAAGTGTCTGTAATTTTTGCCATATTCGTCTCCTTCAAAAACTCCGGCACCCGCACCGAAGTCTTCTTTTTTTGATATTACCTACTAAATCCATAGGTTTATATGTAAATCATAGTGTTTTGGTAGGAATATGTCAACGTTTTTTTTATTTTTTTCTTAAATTTTCCATGAGATACAGACTTTAAACAAAATAATCGTTATAATATGTGGTATCATATCTCGAAACAGGAGAATTTTTGATGAGCGAAGAATTGACTGAACCTCAGAAGGAAATCAATGGATTGGTAGCCAAGGCACAGAAGGCTTTGGAAGAATATGCCAATTATGATCAGGAAAAGATTGACTACATCGTTGCTAAGGCAAGTATTGCGGCTCTTGACCAGCATGGGTACCTTGCAAAACTGGCTGTTGAAGAAACAAAACGCGGTGTGCTTGAAGACAAGGCAACAAAAAACCTTTTTGCATGTGAATACGTTGTAAACAACATGCGTCACCTCAAGACTGTTGGTGTTGTAGAAGATGATGATGTAACAGGTATTATCAAGATTGCAGAACCAGTTGGCGTTGTGGCTGGCTTGACTCCGGTAACAAACCCTACTTCTACGGCTATCTTTAAGTCTCTGATTTGTTTGAAGACTCGTAACCCGATTATCTTCTCTTTCCATCCGAGCGCAATCAAGTGTTCCATCGCAGCGGCAAAAATCGTGTACGATGCGGCAGTTGCAGCTGGTGCGCCGAAGAACTGTATTCAGTGGATTGAGGAGCCCTCTTTGGAAAAGACCGATCTTCTGATGAAGAACGACGGTGTTGCGACAATCCTCGCAACAGGCGGAAACGCTATGGTTCGCGCGGCATATTCTTGCGGCAAGCCTGCTCTGGGTGTTGGCGCGGGTAATGTTCCTGCCTATGTTGAAAAGACTTGCAACCTCAAGCAGGCTATCAATGACATCGTTATGTCAAAGGCTTTTGACAACGGCATGATTTGTGCTTCTGAACAGGGTGCAATCATCGACAAGGAAATCTACAGCGAAGCCATCAAGACTTTCAAGGAATACCGTGCCTATCTGTGTAACGACAAAGAAAAGAAGATGCTGGAAAAATACATGTTCGGCGTAGACGGCGATCCTTCAGTGGCAAAACTGAACGCTGTTGTTCCGGGTATGAATCCAGTTGTATTGGCAAAGAATGCAGGTTTTGACATTCCTGCACGCACAAGCATCATCCTTGCTGAATGTAAGGAAGTTGGCGTAAACGAGCCGCTTACCCGCGAAAAATTGTCTCCGGTTCTGGCTGTATTGAAGGCTTCTTCAACTGATGACGGTCTCCAAAAGGCAAAAGCCTTCCTGGAATTTGGCGGTCTAGGTCACTCAGCAGCCATTCATACCAACGACAAGGAACTGGCAGAAAAATTCGGAGACATCGTTCCGGCTATCCGCGTAATTTGGAACAGCCCGTCAACATTCGGCGGCATCGGAAACGTATACAACTCATTCATTCCGTCTCTCACGCTGGGATGCGGTTCCTACGGTCACAACTCAACTGACGACAACGTAAGTGCCGTAAATCTTTTGAACGTAAAGAAATTGGGAAGGAGACGCAACAATATGCAGTGGTTTAAGTTACCGTCAAAGATTTACTTTGAACGCGATTCTATCGAATATTTGCACCAGATGCCGAGAATGCACAAGGCAATCATCGTTACTGACCGCTCAATGGTCGATCTGGGCTTTGTGGACAAGGTTACTGACCAGCTTAAGCTCCGTGCAGAACCCGTACAATATCAGCTCTTCTGCGATGTTGAGCCGGATCCGTCAATTCAGACAGTGCGCAAGGGCGTTGAACTGATGCGCAACTTTGCTCCCGACACGATTATCGCTCTTGGTGGCGGTTCATCTATGGACGCTGCAAAGGGTATGTGGCTCTTCTACGAGAATCCTGAAGTTGACTTTAACGACCTGAAACAGAAGTTTATGGATATCCGCAAGCGCGCTTTCCGCTATCCTCAGCTGGGTAAAAAAGCAAGCCTCGTCTGTATCCCGACAACATCTGGTACAGGTTCAGAAGTTACTCCTTTTGCCGTTATTACCGACAAAGAAGAACACAAGAAGTATCCTCTGGCTGACTATGCCCTTACACCGACAATCGCAATCATTGACCCGACCTTTACTCTGAGCCTGCCCAAGAAGATTGTTGCTGATACAGGTATGGATGTTCTGACCCACGCAACAGAAGCATATGTTTCTACGATGGCAAACGACTTTACTGACGGTCTCTGTATTCAGGCTATCAAGATGGTCTTTCAGTATCTGGAACGCTCTTACAACAATGGTCCCAGCGACTACGAGGCAAAAGAGAAAATGCACAACGCTTCTTGTTTGGCTGGCATGGCATTTGCAAATGCATTCCTGGGCATGAACCACTCAATGGCTCACAAAGTCGGCGGTGAATTCCATGTTCCTCACGGACGTGCAAACGCAATCCTCTTGCCTTTCACTATCCGTTATAACGGAACTCAGCCAGACAAACTTTCTACCTGGCCTAAGTACAACTACTACAAGGCTGCTGAACGCTATGCAGAACTGGCTCGTATGCTGGGTCTGCCTGCAAAAACAGTGGAAGAAGGCGTTGAGTCTTATGCAAAGGCTTGTGGTGAACTGGGTATGCGTCTGGGCATCCAGATGAACTTCCAGAGTCAGGGCTTGGACGAAAAGGCATGGCTGGATTCTCTGGACAAACTGGCATTCCTCGCTTACGAAGACCAGTGTTCTCCGGTAAACCCCCGTGTTCCGCTGATTGAAGACATGAAGCAGATTCTGAAAGATGCCTACTACACAAGGGAATTCTTCCCCAAGGAAGACGAGGCTAAAAAATAGTCTCCATGCTATTTTTTAGCCCGGGAACTGTCCGATAAGTATGAGTCATTGCCGTAGAAGTTCGTCGTGGCGAAGCTTCCTGACACGGCAATGACTTGCTTTGTAAGTAAATGGATTTTCGGGTCAAACCCGAAAATGATACTTTTTGAACTTATTGGTCGTTTCCTCTGGTTTTTCAGTGCACGTCCTGTGCGCTTGAGATGAAAATTGGAAAAAAGCCCCTGCGTGATGAGTCCTTTTTTTACTTGCTCAGCAGTTTATTCATCGCCTTAACGAACTCCATCGGATCCTTAAGCTCGGCTCCGCTGACCAAGAGTGCCTGGTCGAACAAAACTTCGCTCA
>CAKZZO010000079.1 GCA_937885175.1 uncultured Treponema sp.
TCGCCTGTGCCCTTTTTGTCTTACTTGCGAATGGATTATAATGCGTTTGCCCTGTTAGAGTTTTACGCGGATGCCGGCTTGCAAAAAGCCTTTTTGGCCGAGGTTGCTTTCGGCGTAAATCCACAGATGTTCAGTCGGACGGAATTTGATGCCCAGCCAGGTGAGGTTACAGGCAAAGTAGGGGGATGCCTTGTCGGAGATGGCGACCCCGATACCCGCATCCACGGCATGGTAGAATTTGATTCTGCTCCAGCCGTATTGTACGCCAAATTCCGCCATGAGGGTTCCGAACAGAATGTTTGAGTCGCCAAAAATGGTCATGTACTGGAAGGTGCTGTTTAAGCCGGCGTAGATGTGGTCGTTAAAGTAATAGTTTGCGCCCACGTTGATTATGCCGTAGTCATCGTAGCGGTAGTCTACTTTGTCGGCAATTGGTGCGGTAAGGACAGCGCCAAGGGCTGTGCCAACAAGCATGGCAAAAGTATTTGCTGAAATATAGCCGTAGCCGGCGTGAAGTTCCCAGTTTTTGTTAGAGTCAAAGGCAGAGTCGGAAAAGTCTTGTGCAGTAAGAGCCGTTGTCCCTAAAAGCAAAGTCAGGCTAAAAATGGCAATGAGTTTTTTCATAATAATCATACCTCGTAAGGTGTCTTTGTCCAAAATAACACCATTATACATACAAGGTAACAGCGAATAATTGATTTATTCACAGAAGCACACTATAGTAATGGGCGGGCTAAGGGAATGCGAAAGACTATTATTTTTCTTTTTGTAACAGGACTATTTCTTCTCCCCTTATTTTCTCAGTCGGAAAAAACGCTTGTAATCCGCGTGGAATTAAATCAGGATGCGCATAAGAAATATTCGGAATACGAAAAATCATACGTAAATGCCGCATACCGTCAGTTTCAGCAGGATTTGACCAAAGATCCCCAGATTCAGATTCGTACCCCAGAAACAGACAATGATTTGCGTTCCATTCAAAAAGAATCTCAGATAGAAGCCAGCAAGGGACTTGCCAGCGAGAATGCCGCCTATGCCACGGACAAGGGAAGTCGTGCGGCGCTTTCCATTCGGGTTCAGATGGCAAAGGTGGGAAAAGACTATCAGCTTTCCTGCGAAATCCGCGAGATAGAAAAAATGAGCATGACTCAGCGGAATACGCAGAAGGCATCTCTGGAACAAGTGAGCAGCGATGTGGTAGTGGATGCGCTTGCCTATGAAGTGCTTTTGTTCTTGCAGGAAAAATCATACATTCCCCGCGTCTCACTGGATATTACCAATCAGCTTTTGCATCGGGATGCGGCCAATTCAGAAAAAAACCTCAAAAAATATGTGGAAAGTTATGCAAAGCAAAAGCGAGAGGCAGAAGCAGAACTGGCGGCTTTGCGGACGGAAACAAAATCAAAAGAAGACAAACTGGCAAAAGAGGCGAGGGAACGTGCCCTGCAGCTGAACATCGAACTGGCCGAAAAAAACAGGCAGATTGCCGAACAGAATTTACGCCGTCAGCAGGAAAAGAATCAAGAAGAAGCAAATCGTCAGGCCGAACTAAAAAAAATCTCCAAGGAGCAGCAGGAAAAATTTGCCCAGGAATTTGCAGAAATTGACGCTGCCCGCCGTGCCATTCAAAAAGAATCTCTGGGACAACTCAGCCTCAAAAAGCGTATTGAACTGATTGAATCTGCAAGAGAAAATGTCCGTCAGTTGGAAGAACAGCTGAACGACATCTTGTGGCAAAACCGAACGGGAATGACCAGCAAAATGCAGGAAGAACTGGACAAAAAAGAAAATGAGCCATGGCGCAAGGCTGATTTGTCCAACGGTATTCCCACGTCCAGAGCGCGTAAATTCCGTGATGACGAAAAGGCTGCTATTCGCAAACGCTATGAAAGCCAAATGGATGCCGATGAGAAAAAACTGCGCACTTTTGCGGAGCCGGGAATTGCTGACTATCGGGCACAGATTCAGTCAAATTTGGAGGACATGCAAAAGACGCTCTATGTTTTCCGTTCCGTCAATGAGATTGATGATTTCTTGCGCTTGCAGGTAGACGAATACGATGGCGACAGGCAGTCATGGGAAGTGCACTCAGACTTTGTGCTGCCCATTGAAAAGACAGACACGTCTGCAATTGTCCTTCCGCCAGTGCCCATAACCTATCTGATGATGGTGGGAAGCCAGCCGGACATGGATTCCGCAGAAGGCTACAAAAAATATCAGGATGATGTGGACAGGGCAGATTTTTACTTCCGCACAAAAGTTCCCTATCTCTATTCGGAACTGAGTGTAAAGGTCACGTATGATTCATCTGCTTCAGTATACAAGATTTTGCCCCAGGACTATGCAATCTACCGCACGCAGGATAATTCCAAGCCGATTGCCAGGTACGATGCAAAAAAACTTGCCGCCGTACAAAAAAAGTATGAAGCAGACCTAAAGGAGCAGCAGGAAGCAGAAGAAGATGAACGGCGTTCTGCCCTGCGTGAAATAAAATGGGATATGTTCTGGGCGAACCAAAGGGCAAGACGAGGCGTTTATCTTGATTTAGGCTATAGCGGCCAATCTTCATATCATGGATTTGTGGGAGATTTGACTTTTTTGTGGGGCGGGAAGCACTTTTTTGGTGGCTTTGATGCTACGCTGATTGGCATAAGCGACTCTTGCTTTAACTCAACACTGTATAAGTCAATAACATACCTTTCTATCGAAGGAATGCTGGGTTGGTCAATAAAGTTCGGCGTTTTGCGTCCCTACATTGCAGGCGGCATAGGTATTTTCGACCGGACGCAAAAGGCAAAATCCTCAAAAGTCTCCAACGAATCAAAAACGGGCTTTACCTTTTTGGGCGAAGCAGGCATAGACATTGTACTGGGAAGATTTGTTATTGGCGGTGTCTACAAGTTACGGCATTACACTGATGTGGGAAATATGGACAATTATTCCGTTTCCATTGGATATAACTGGTAGAGGTGTCCTTAACCTTTTAAAATCACTGTTGTTTAAAAGGCAAAGAGAAATATTGCTAATAATGGGCAATGATTTTATACTGTATTTATATTGACCGTAGGAGGGTTAATAGCATGAAGAAGATTTTAACGATTGTTGCTGCGGCAATGGCTTTTGGTCTACTTGCAAGTTGTGGAACGACAAAGGTCGCAGGTTCAGGAATCAAAGCGAGTGCACCGCGCTTGACCACGGGTACTACGGAAATCCTTGACTATCAGGGAAGAGAACTGGGTGGTGAAGTTCCTCAGTGGGTTGTTGATGTTGCAAACGGTAACTATGGTGAAACAGTATTGGGAAAAGTAATGCCGGATTTAAAAAACAAGAAGCCCTTCGTTACCATCGGTTATGGCGACAATCTTGATTTTGTACGCCAGTGGACTGATTTGGTTGATGTAGAAACTGAAGTGACCAGCACTTTGTCTCGCGTGGCTGCAAAAGCAGTGCAGGCAACAATGGAAGGTCAGGCTGCTGCAAAGGGCATGACCGCTGACCCTGCAACAATGGAAAAGAACATGAATATGTACCGCGCATCTCTTTCAAATGTCCGCATTACTGGTCTGGAAAAAGTCGCTCAGTACTGGATTTTGTCACAGGTTGTTGATGGCAAGAAAGTCGTCCAGCAGCCAAAGTATTCATACTACGTTGTATGGGCAATCGACAGAGATTTGTTCAGCAAGCATATTGATGTTGCAATGGCAAAAATTGACGAGACAACAACTGAAGACAAAGAGCTCAAGGCAATGGTTAATGCAAAACTGAAGAACCAGATGGGTGTTGCCTCTAACGACACAAGCGTAACTGATGCAGCAGATGTCGTGTACACAACGGATCCTGTTGTATACGGTGAGTAATTCTTTTAGAAAGACAAAAAAAGGGGTTCGGTTTTGTGCCGAATCCTTTTTTGTGCTCTTATATCTCTGTACATTCTTATGCACCTCTTCCGCCGCAACGGCAAAAAATCACCCTGCCGTAAAAAATCCCTATGGAAAATATCGGAATGAGTTTATCCAATTTGCCATGACCTTGCGGGGCAAACCCTACAAACTGGGAGCCCATGGACCAGACGCATTTGACTGCAGCGGATTCCTCAAATCATCAAAAGACATGCAGTAGCAAAGGGGCAGACGCATGAATCAGAAGCATTTGAAAAATACTATTTCTCCTCGCTTGTATCGGTCAGGATTTGCACTCTGCCTTGTCCTTCTTTGTACAGCCTGCGCAAGCACGCCTTCTCCAAAACCCCTGTGGGCAAGTTACGACACTATTGAGACAGTCTATCCCAACGCAGAATATATTGCCCGCATTGGAACGGGAGACTCAGCCCAGACGGCGGCACTCCTTGCAGAAGGAGCATTGGGCAGTTATTTTTCTCACACGGTAAGTTCCTCTGCCACCGCCAGCCAGTCCATGACCTCAGCCGCAGGAGCAAGCACAAGCGAATCCCGAACCATTGAACGCACGGTCACGGTTGAATCCCTGATGCAGTTGACCGCCGTTCATAAGACAAGCCCCTATTTTGACAGAGCAGGCAATCACTATGTGTGCTGCGCTTACATCAATCGCGAAGAAGCATGGCGGCTACACGAGGCTAGGCTTTTTTCTGAGCGTGAGCATTTTATGGCTTTTGTAAAAGCAGCGCAGGCAGAAGACGATTCCCTCAAACGCATGTTGCTTCTTAAAAAAACGAGAGAGGCCGCTGAGGATTATCTTGCCGCCCTTGATTTTGCCCGCCTGCTTTCTCCCGCAAAGGAAGCCGCTTATGCAAAAGACCGCATTGCTATTTCTCGTTTAGATAGCGAATGGACAAAGGCCAAAACTGAATCAGTTATGCTTGTGACGGTAACACAAGACAATGAAAACCGCATTTTCCGCTGCATGACAGGTCTTTTATCGGAAGAAGGATTTGTGCTGACGGCAAAGCCTTTCCAAGCAGTCTACAAGGTGCTTGTCCTCGTGGAGCCGAACAAGGTGCGTCATGGCGATATGCTTACCGCAGACCCTGGCATTTCTGTTTCTTTGAGCAATGGCACAGAGCAGGTTTTTTCGTACACAAAAACACTGGAGCGCATTTCAGGCTTTTCTGAGGCAGAAGGATTTGTAGATAAAAAAATATATGCGGCGCTGGAAGATGAATTACGTGCTTCTTTTTTGACAGAATTAAGAGCGATTTTAAAATAAAAAAACCGCCACGCTTGTGACGGTTTTCTGTAAGTATCCTTGCAGACAGATTACGCTGCTTTTGGCTGCAAGGGGTGCTGAATGTGGATTGCCTGGAAGACAAGTCCTACCAAAGCCACTGTATAGCCCACGCAAACAATGAATGAACCGACAAAAATCCAACTGAATGTGCCAAGTTCCTCATAATTTTCTGTCATGTACATACACATTGCAACAGTATGTGCGACACCGAATGCCGCGCCAACAATCCATGCCACAAAGTCGCCAACCATAAAGTTGCTGACAAAGTAGAGGATTACACCAGCGAGTGCTGCCAGCCAGACAAGAACCATGAATGTTGAGATGTATGCAATTC
This sequence comes from uncultured Treponema sp., assembly GCA_937885175.1. GTDB lineage: Bacteria > Spirochaetota > Spirochaetia > Treponematales > Treponemataceae > Treponema_D. The sequence continues at coordinate 5,540 of CAKZZO010000079.1, forward strand.
CAGGCTGATTAAAAAATGCAGCACCAGAGAGTACATTCATCGCACCTTCATCAGGTTCGCGGATAAAAGGAATAAACATGCCGATAAAAGCAATCGCCATGCCAATCAAGTAAATCATGCGGTCTTTTGATTTTTTCAGTGTCATACTAACTCCATTTCTTCTGAAGATTTAACACTATAATTATATACGATTATTTTAGAAAGTCCACAAAAAAATGCATGGTAACAGCAGAAAATAAACATTTTCTTTCGCTTTACCTTTCTAAAAACAAGGCTTCTATGATATACTATAGCGTGTTCATACGGGGAAAGGTGGCAAGCAGTAAAATATAATTCCCCACTAAAAAAGGTTTCCAACCTTCTGTTAT
>CAKZZO010000080.1 GCA_937885175.1 uncultured Treponema sp.
TCTTGCAATGCAGACTGAAATCTTGTCCTAAAATCAAAACTCGAATTTAGGGCTAGTAGTAATCTTTTAGGGAAGATTGCTACTGTTATTATAATTCTGGATGGGGATGTAAGGGAAAAGGCTGGTAATTAAAAAGGTAAACCCCCGGCTTCTGCCGGGGAGACTAGAAGAGTTAATTACAGTAGCGGGAGTGAAAAGGAAAGGAGAAAGACATAGAATACTCCTGAATGTGAACCGTAGGAAGTTTACAACAGGAGATAAACTATGTCAGATGAGAACAGTCTAAATCATACAAAATGGGAATGCAAGTATCATGTCGTGTGGATACCAAAATACCGTCAGAAGGTACTGTTTGGACGGATAAGGGCGTATCTCGGCGCGGAGTTGAAGAGGCTAGCCCGGAATTATGAGTGCGAGATACTGGAGGGACACACGCTGCCCGACCATGTGCACATACTGATAGCGATACCGCCGAAAATATCGGTATCAAATGCGATAGGGTATATAAAAGGGAAAAGTGCGATATATATTGCACGGAGATTTCGGGGGAAAGAGCGAAATTTCACGGGACAAAAATTCTGGGCACGGGGCTATTATGTCTCGACCGTAGGTCGAGACGAACAGGCTGTGCGGGAATATATCAAACACCAAGAAGACGAGGACAAGCAACTCGATTTGCTTGAACGATAAACCGCTTTGAGCGGTTCACATTCTCAAGCCACCGGCTTTGCCGGTGGTGCGGTGACTTATACGAACGACTTTCAAAAAAGGCTAAAAATTTTTTCTCCTTTTTATTAAAGCAAATCAGAAATCAGTATGTTCTCAGGGGCTTCTGCATTGACAAGTGTATCAGCAATGTCACAGAAAATCTTGCTGAATCTTTCAATCAGTTCCCGTGAATAGATTGTACCCATGTATGAGAACTGCACTGTAACGGAATCTGGTCGTTCAAAAACCTGAAGCATCGTTCGTTGCAGGGCAGACTTGTTCATGGTAGGCACTGGCTCCATACTTGCGCCCAGTTTGGCAAGAAATTCCGCACCAGTGATTGAAGCGGTTTCGTATACCACAGGCAAAGCATCAGTCTCAAAGGGACGCTCTTTTTCCTCTACCCAATCGCAGTCGCAGTTTGCAATGGCATCCAAAGACTGTTTTCGGATTGAATCATACAGTTCCTTCACAGTGTGCACTTTGCTAACCTCAAGTCCTATCGGCAGGGTCCTTACAATCAGGCTGCCAACTGCCTGCTTTCGCTCATCCATGCGATAATGAAATGTAGAGGTAACGAGCACTTTTTCCCTGTCAGTCAGTTTTGCAAGGGCAAGCTGTGCGATGGCAATGACAATTCCGTTCTTGGAAATTTGTCCGCTTTTTTCAAGGCGGCTCATGTTTTCCGGCGTGAAATTTGCAGGAATGAAGATTACTTCATTGGTGTTGCCCTGTTCTACCTTGTCTGGCTCAATGTTACGGCACCAGTCATCTCCGCCATAGCGGTCATCAAAGAATTTCAGTGATTTCTTAAACTCCTCAGAATCACGATAGATTTTTTCATCTTCAAGGTATGAATAATAGGTGTCTAGTGGCAGTACTTCTCCTGCGTATGCTTTTGCAAGGCTGGTAAATATAATCTGCATGCTGGAACCGTCCATAATAATATGGTGGAAGTTAATCAGCAGATAAGAATGTTTTTCAGAAGCAAAAAGGCGCACATCAATCATCGGTTCGCCAAAGACCTTGAAAAGTTTTACCTTG
>CAKZZO010000081.1 GCA_937885175.1 uncultured Treponema sp.
GACCTGTGTAGCCCGCCTCGCGCAATGTGTTGATTGCGAAAATGCTTCGCTTTCCTTCCCGACATACAAAAATCGTGTCAATCGCGGGGTCAAGTTCCTTCTGGCGGCGGGCCAACTGTCCGATGGGAATGACAATCGCGTCCGGAAAGCGGTTGATTGCCCGCTCGTGCGGCTCTCGTACATCCACAATCGTCATTTTGTCGCCATTGGAAATGCGCTTTGCAAGTACAGCCGCTTCAATCCCTTCCACGGGAATTTCATTTTCGTCCTCTTTGAGCCCGCAGAATTCTTCGTAATCAAAATCCTCAACTTCCGTAATTGACGGCCGTAAACCGCAAATCGGGCAGTTATCGTCTTTTACAAGTTTGACTTTCTCCGAAGTGAGATTCCATGAGTCAAGTACAAGACATTCTCCTACAAGCGACTCTCCTCCGCCTATGATTAGTTTTAAAATTTCTGTCGCCTGAATGCTTCCCACAATGCCGGGAAGAGATGATATAACGCCGCTTTCCGAACAAGAGGGAACGAGACCGCTTTGCGGTGGGGCCGGAAACGCACAGCGGTAGCAAGGGCCTTGCTTAGCGTCAAAAACCGAAACCTGTCCCTCGAACTGATAAATCGCCGCAAAGACATTGGGTTTCTTCAGCAGGACGCAGGCATCGTTGATAAGATAGCGGGCCTTGTAATTGTCAGTTGAATCCGCGACGATGTCATAATCAGCGATGATTTCCATGATGTTGTCCGCGTCAAGTTTTTCGCTGTAGGTTTTTACCGTAATCGCAGAATTTACGCCTTTGATTTTGTCTTTTGCAGACATGACTTTGGGTCTTTTCAAATCCCGTCTTCCGTACAAAACTTGATTCTGCAGGTTATGAATCGTAACAACATCAAAATCGGCAAGACCAATTGTTCCCACTCCCGCCACAGCAAGATATTGGGCAAGCACCGAGCCGAGAGAGCCTAGGCCGCAAATCAAAACTTTTGCCGCCTTGATGCTTTTTTGACCTTTCACGCCGATTTCCCGCAGCATCAAGTGCTTTGAAAATTGCTCAATCTCCCCGTCATCAAGTTTTGCTTCTTTGCGGCGTTCCTGGGGAATGACTGAATCCACGGGCGCACCGCCAGCAATCGAGGGAAGAAGAAGCACCGTGTCGCCTGAATGCAATCGTGTCTCCAACTTTTGCAGCTGCTGAATATTCACATCGTTTACATAAATGTGTATGAACTGGCGTAATTCGCCGTTTTCATCGTACAAGGCATTTTTAAAATCTGGGTATTCATCGGTGAGAGTACTTAAAACACCCAGAACCGTGTCTTTTTCAAGGGAAAAAGAAGAAATTCGACCCGTAAAGGTGCGCAAAGTCGCTGAAACCAAAACTTTTACAGACATATAATTTCCTCCTCGGTAAAATCCGTTTTTTTTGTTCCGCCGATAAAGGCAAAACTTTTGACAGCCACAGCTTTTCCGTCAAGAACGGAAACAATCGGGTAAGAAAGAAAGGGAAACGCAAAATCCCTGTCTTTCTTAGAAGCCACCGCATCAAAATCCGCGTGAGAGTGATAGATGCCAATTACGTCAAGATTTTGTCTTGCCGCTATTTTCTCTGCCTTTAGCAAATCTGTCTCGGAAAGAGCAAATTCAGTTCGTCTGGAAGTGGCGGAATTCTTCACGGGGATAAGAGAATGAACCAGCCTCGTATCGGCATTGCACTTTCCCAAAAGAAGACCAAGGCATTCTTCTGGAAAGGAACGCTCACCATGCTGTTTTATGAGTGTAAAAAGTTCGTAGGGAATGTTCAGCACTGCGATTTTCTCCTCCGATTGCATAGTATTTAAACTACTAAACCTAGTGTATTAGTAGGTTTTATCTTTGTCAATAGCGTCTTTCATTTTTATGAAAACTGCGTTACACTCTCCCCATGTCACAGTTTGCCTGTTTGGATGAGTTGCAGTCCTGGCTTGACTCCTACTTGAACTTTGAGAAATTGCCGCAAAAGAATATGTTTTGGCTGGACACGATGAAATATTTGTGTTCGCTTTTTGGCGACCCCCAGTGTGCTGCCCCTGTTTTCCATGTTGCAGGCTCTAAGGGAAAAGGGTCTGTCTCCGCAATGATTGCATCAATTTTGGATGCATCTGGCTACAAAACAGGACTGTATTCCTCTCCCCATATTCTTGACTTTGTGGAGCGGATTGGTTCTGCCCGCGGTGCCTTTTCAGAAGACGTGTACAAAAAGGCCGCAGGTGAGCTTAGAGAAAAAATCGCGCCGCTTTCTCAGAAGGCACTTCCCGACGGACGGGCAATCACTTGGTTTGAGCTGGTTACGCTCTATGCCTTTCTCTGTTTCCGCGCCGCCCATACGGATTACACGGTGCTGGAGGTTGGCTTGGGCGGTCGGCTGGATGCTACGAATGTCGTTTTGCCAAAGGTAAGCTGCATTACCCCCATTGAGCTGGAACATACGGAATTCCTTGGCGATACTCTTGCAAAGGTTGCGGGTGAAAAAGCCGGCATCATAAAGGAAGGAAGACCCGTAGTGATTGCAGGACAGAAACCTGAGGCAAAGGCTGTATTCCAGCGGATAGCAAGAGAAAAGAATGCTCCCCTGTACTGCATTGATGAAGTTGCGCAGGTGCAGTTTGACTACGTGTCTGCAGATAAGGTTCTGCATGCCGCCTGTATGAAGACTTCGATTTCTTCGCCCCTCTTTCACCGTCCAATACAGGCCAACTTACGCTTGTTAGGCTCCTTTCAGGCGCAGAATGCGGCATTGGCGGCGGTGGCGGTAAAAATCATATTTCCTGATTTAGATGAAAAACTCATTGAAAATGGGCTGGAAAAAGCCCTGCTTCCGGGCAGATTTGAAGTAATTTCACCAAGTACAGGGGAAATTTTACTGAAAAAGGGGTTGCGTAAACGACCGTTCGTTATTCTTGATGGTGCCCATACGGTAAACAGCCTTGGCTACACGCTTGACACATTCGATGCTCTTTTTGGCGATAGTAAGGCTCACCTGCTCTTTGGCTGCGCCGCCGACAAGGACATGAAGGACATGGCTCCGCTGTTTTCGGAACGTTTTTCCCATATCACGCTTACAAGACCAGGGGCTGTAAAGCAGAGCAATCTTTCTGCATTGACTGCGGCTTTTGATGCGGCGGACATACCCTACACCTGCAATGAGGATTTTCTTGCGGCCATTCATAGTGCACTGGATGCAGCGCAAGAGACTGGTCATCCGCTTTTGGTTACCGGCTCTTTTTATTTGCTTGCGGAAGTAAAAAAAGTTTTGAACGCTGAGTATTATTGATATACTCGGGGAACCCGCTTGGTTATTGCACTGGTAATTTCGTAGGAAATCGTGCCGGTGGCATCGGCAAGTTCCTGAGCGGTAAGGACGGCCCCGCTTTCTTTTGGTCCAAAGAGTACTGCCTCGCTCCACCGCTCTACCGGATTTTTTCCCAAATCAATCATGCACTGATCCATGCAGATGCGGCCACGCACGGGGTATGCCTTTCCCTTTACGGCTACCTGCAGATGAGGAGCCAGCCGCCTGAAAAGTCCGTCTGCATAGCCAATGGGAAGAACCCCTGTCATGGTGTCTTCCTCTGCCGTCCATGTGTGGCCGTATGATACTGACATGCCTTTTTTGATTGGACGAATGGCAACCACCTGTGTTACCAGTGCCATTACCGGACGCAAGTCTATGGGCATCTTCTTCCTTTCGTAGTATTGCCGCGGTTTTCCGTCAGGATAGTAGCCGTAGACGATGATGCCGGGACGCACCATGTCCAGATGATATTCCGGCTTTTCCAGCGTGGCGGCGGAATTGCAGCAATGGCAGATTCCCGGATTGATTCCCGCTGCCTTTACGTTTTCTATGGCCTGTGTAAAGCGGGCAAACTGACGCGCGGTATAGGCTTCGTCGCCTTCTGCGGGAGAATCTGATACGGCAAAATGGGTGCTCATGCCGCCAAGCAGGAGCTTGCCTGTGGAAAGGATGTGGCGGGCAATGTCCGCTGCTTCTTCGGGATAACAGCCAATCCGTCCCATGCCAGTATCTACGGCAAGGTGCACTGCATAGTCTTTTTTGCCTGCCTTCTGAACCGCCTGTGAAAGAAGGTCAACGTAATCTTTGTCAAATACAAAGGGAGTGATGTCATTTGCCACGAGACTGTCCATTTCTTCCGGCTGGCAGAGACTCAAAAGCAAAAGGGGGGCATGAATACCTGCCTCACGGAGTTCAATGCCTTCGCTTACGGCGGCAATAGCAAGAAAATCCGCACCGCATGCAAGGGCAATGCCTGCACATTCCACGGCTCCATGTCCGTATGCGTTTGCCTTTACTGCTACACACATTTTTGTCCTTGGAGAAAGACCTTGTTTTATTTGCATGAGGTTATGCTTCAGGTTATCCGTATAGATTCTTGCTATGGTTGCTCGCATGTCACGATTGTAGGACTTTGCATGGAAATAAGCAATATTAACATTTGCCCTTTTTTTGCCGATATATTGAATAGTATGTATTTTTCTTATATACTAATCCTATTCAGAAAATGTGGGGAATTTTACAATGAAATTGTGTAAAAGAGTTCTTACGCTCACTTCCGCAGCGGCTTCGCTGCTTGTTATATCATGCGGAACGACCTCGTCCGTAACAGAGGCGCATACATCTTCGGAAGAAGTTCAGCAGGAAACTGTTGTAGAGTCAAGTGAAAGCACGGCTCAGGAAACGATTGCCAGTTCTGACTATGATTTGTACAAAAACAAAATTGACGGGCTTTCCCTTAAACTTGTTTCTGCTCCTAAACCGACAAGCAAAGGTCGTGCCTTTCCCTCTCCCTTTAGCATTAAGGTCACAAAATCTGTGGATGGAACTCCGGCGGAAAATGTTGAGCTGACCGTACTTTATCCGGTTTCAAAAAAAGATGATCTGGTGCAGTACGGAGAAAGCAAGATTACCTCAAATGCCAACGGTACGGCAAACTTCACTCCGCCGGTGCCAAAAATTGCCGTCAATGACATCGTGTCGATTTTCCCTGCCGGTGACATGTCAAATGAGGATATTGCGGCGGCTGCAAAACTCTCTGGGGTTACCGCTGCCTATCAGGTGCGTACAAATCTGCTGCAGTCAGGCGGTTGCATTGCCCTTGTGGATTTTGCCCAAAATGGTACGCCAATCACCAGCAATTCCTTATCCTCCTCAAATCTTCTCACCGAAATGATGAAAAAAGGTTTTGTACGCGTCGGCAACATTGACTTTACCAAAGAAGTGGTTTCCGGCAGCAAGGATAAGGTCTACGCTTCTGCAAAGCCCATGATTGGCACTTCCTCAGCCTATCTGATTTATGGCACGGTAAAGTATGATCAGGTAATCACGCAGATTGACGGAGGCTATACCTGTACGCTGGTGGGTGACATTACCTGCCTGAACATGAAAGACGGCTCTGTGCTCTACCACACGGTAAAGACGGCTTCCGCTACTGACACAAAGGACTGGAATGTGCTTCCCAAGGCTCGTGCTGAACTGGCAAAACAGATTGCAGATGCCGTATACTACGGACTTTAACATAAGGAATACCATATGATTTACACAGACACAAGAGATAAAACAGTTGCGACGGATTTTAAGACTGCCGTTATGAGCGGTATGAATGAAAAAACGGGCGGACTGTACATTCCGGTGGAATTCCCCAAACTGGACAGGGAATTCATCAATCGGACGACTGAGCCCAGTTTTAGGGATATTGCCTTTGAAATGGCAAAGCCCTATGTAAAAGGTGAGATTCCTGACGGCGATTTAAGCGCAATCATTCAGGATGCCTATCCCTTTTTGGCAAAAGTTGTTCCTCTTGACCCCACCGCCTATGTCCTTGAACTTTTTCACGGACCGACCTGTGCATTCAAGGATTTTGGTGCGCGTTTTATGGCTCGCGTCATGTCCTACTTTAACCGTGGAGAAGACACAAAACTGCATATTTTGGTTGCAACAAGTGGAGATACCGGCAGTGCTGTTGGCAGTGCCTTCCATAATGTACCCGGTCTTGACGTAACCATTCTCTATCCTGAGGGAAAAATCAGTCCTCTGCAGGAAAAGCAGTTGTCCACATTTGACGGCAATGTTCGCGCCCTCAGGGTAAAGGGAACCTTTGATGACTGTCAGAAACTGGTTAAGACAGCCTTTACTGACAAGGAACTGCGTTCAAAACTCCGCCTTTCCTCAGCAAACTCCATCAATATTGCCCGCCTCTTGCCCCAGAGTTTCTACTATATGTATTCAGCACTCGTGGTGCGCAATCAAAGCTGGCGCGTAAATAAGATTGAGTCTCCTGCGATTATAACAGTCGTTCCCAGCGGAAATTTCGGAAACCTCACTAGTGGTCTTATCGCCCGTGAAATGGGCGCTCCTATCACAGGTTTTGTTGCGGCAACAAATACGAACCGCACGGTTCCAGACTGGATTGCAACGGGAACTTATCAGGCTCGCCCTTCTGTAGAAACCTATGCGAATGCCATGGATGTGGGGGCTCCCAGCAATTATGAGCGTATCATTGCAATGTATTCGCTGGAAGAGGTTCGCCAGCTCTTTGCTTCCTACTGGCTGGATAATGACGGTATCGTTAAGTCTATCAAGCATTGTTTTGACCGTACGGGCTACACGATTGATCCTCACGGTGCCGTTGGCTGGAAGGCATGGGATGATATCCGTAGCGGTGCGCTCAAATCTCTTAAAGACGGCAATAAGGGCGACTACACAAAGCCTGGCCTTACCCCCAACCTGCCCTCTTGGGCTGATGCCGTACTGGATAAAAAAGCCGTGGGAATCATTCTGGAGACTGCCCATCCCGCAAAGTTTGGCGCAACCGTCACGCAGGCTATCGGCAGAGAGCCGATTATTCCAGAGGCCCTGGAGCGTGTCTTAAAACTGGAAGATAAATCCATTCCTATGGAAAATGAGTATGCCAAGTTCAAGGACTGGCTTCTGGCAAATCTGTAGCGAAAGAATGGAGGCTATCCGATAAGCATATATGGATAGCCCCGCTTGCTGTTTTATTACATATCCTTGTATTGTTGCACTTCGTCTTCGAGATGCTCAATTTTTATACCTGCTTCCTTGAACATTCGTAATGAATCTTCTTCGTCATGGTAATGCTTTTCGCAGACTACTCGCTTTATGCCGCAGTTGATAATCAGCATGGCACAAGTCATGCATGGTGTCATCTTGCAGTAGACCGTGGCTCCGTCAATGGTAATGCCGCGTTTTGCCGCCTGGCAGATGGCGTTCTGCTCTGCGTGAACCGTACGTACACAATGCTGACTGATGGAGCCGTCTGTATGGATTACCTTGCGCATCAAGTGTCCTGCTTCATCGCAATGGGGTAATCCTGCAGGGCTTCCTACATAGCCGGTTACGAGAATCTGATTGTCACGGGCAATGACACAGCCGCTTCGTCCGCGGTCACAGGTAGCGCGTTTTGCCACCGTGCGGCAGACTTCCATAAAATATTCATCCCATGTCGGGCGTACGTAGGTTTCTTCAGCCATATTTTTTATTTTACCGCCTCAAAGATAATGTCTGCAAGGAATACAATGGCAAGAATCCAGGTAATCACTGGAATGTTCTTTGCTTTCTTTGCAAAAATGTTGCACAGCACGAAGGCAATCATGCCGAACTGGATGCCTTTTGCAATTGAGTAGGCAAAGGGCATGACAATAATCGTAATGAATGCAGGAATGCCTTCCACCGGATCCTTAAAATTGATGTCGCTGATGGAACTCAGCATCAAGAAGCCGACGAAAATCAATGCCGGTGCGGTTGCTGCTGCCGGAATCAGGGAAAAGAGCGGACTCAGGAAAATTGAAACCAGGAAGAGGATTGCTGTAACAACGGATGCAAGCCCCGTGCGGGCACCTGCCGCAACGCCTGCTGAGCTTTCAACATAACTGGTAACAGTAGAAGTTCCCAGACAGGCGCCGATGACCGTTCCGATTGCATCCGCCATCATAGCCCGCCGGCCTCCAACGATACCTGTTTCGCGGGATGCAAGACCGGCCTGCTCGCTTACGCCAAACAAAGTTCCGATTGTATCAAAAAGGTCAGTAAAGAGGAAGGTGAAGAAAACAACAAAGAATTTGAGCGTCAGTACGTTCTGCCATTCAAACAGAAAGAGATGGGGTGCAGTCGGCGTGGAAAAAGGCTTGAAGCCTTCAGGAACGGAGGTTACGCCAAAGGGAATGCCGATGATTGTTGTAATGACGATGCCGATGAGGATGGCACCTGGCACCTTGAGCATGTAGAGGGCAATGGTGACTACCAGACCAATCATTGCGACAATTGCCGATACGTGTTCCCCGTTAAAATTGACGAAGCCAATCAGTGTGCCCGTATCTCCGGATGCAATGCCTGCGTTTGCCAGACCAATCAGGGCGATAAAAAAACCGATACCGACGGCAACTGCTTTTCTAAGCGAACGGGGAATGGATTCCATAATCAGCGTACGCACGCCAAAGATTGAAAGAAGGATGAAAAGAATTCCCTCAACCAAAACTGCGGTCAATGCAAAAGCCGGTGTACAGCCCATACCCAATACAACCGAATAGGTAAAGAATGCGTTCAGTCCCAATCCTGGAGCAAGCGCGATAGGCAGATTTGCGCAGAATGCCATGACCAGGGTTGCGATTGCCGCAGATATTGCCGTTGCGGTAAAGACACCGCCCCAGGACAGCCCCGTTTCTGCTCCCACAAAAGTTCCCGAAAGGATGCCCGGGTTTACTGCAAGGATGTATGACATTGCAAGAAATGTTGTAATGCCACCGATAATTTCACGACTGATTGTCGTCTCTCTTTCCTGCAACTTAAAGAATGAATCCATTTTTTAAATGTGCCTCCAAAAAATCAATGCTGCATTATATCATTCTTCTTGAAAGAAAAACAATATGACAACCTTGCAATTATTGAAAGAAGTCTCTAAAATACAGGCAATAGGAGTCTTCCATGAAAAAAACATATCCACTTATTTGTGCCGCACTTTCAGCAATGGTCTTTGCTTCATGCGGCAGTTCAAAAGAAGTTGCAGAAGCCCAGCAGACGGCTGTTGAAAGGGTCGAGGCAGAGGTTGCTTCAGCCGCTGCGGATGCAGCAAAAGAAGTTGTCGAAGAAGCAAAGGATGAGTCTTTGGGAAAAATCATTCCGGTGCCCAACGCAAATGGCGATATCGTGCTGAATGTTGCTCTTCCTGATAATACAACGGCAATCAACCTCTATCGTAGGGCTGATGGTGAAGCGGAATTCCAGCTGGTCTATCAGGCTTGGGGTGAAAATGCCTCTGCAAAGGACTCAAAGGGTAAGAAAATTGAAATCATTGATTATTTCGTGGAGACAGGCAAGAAGTACAACTACAAATGCAATTTCCGCCTGCTGAATGATCCGAATCAGACTGCGTATGACCAGAAGAACATAGGCGGCCTGGAGTCAAATGAAATAACCATACTTCCCATTAAGGGCTATGGTGACTTTAAGTTGACCAACACACCAAAAGCAAGTTATGAGGAAGCGACTTCCCGTATGACTTTTGAAACCCTGCCGGAAACAAATATGGACAGTGTGGACTTGCCTGAGGGGCTTGAAAAGCAGCCGGTAAAATTCGTGTATGTAAACCCGGAACTGTACGGCCTGTGGGTTTTTGCTCCCGAAACAACCGAAACCCCTGTCTTTATCACCCTTGGCAAAATCGAAAATATCGATTCCCCTGCTGACCCCAAGGCAGTGATGATTGACACTCCCCTGCGCTCTGATGATGGAGACGGTGGCTGGAGACTTTCAATTGACAAAACGACAAAAACCAGCGTAGACGGCTGGACATATGAAGAACACTGGTACCGCAAGTATACGGGCACTTCATACGGCCTTCCTGCATCAATAGTCATCCCTGCAAGCAGCGTGCAGAAAGTGGAAAATACAGAAAATGCCGGAAACGAGCCGGTAATTGATGCCAAATAGTTGACACGATTTTTCTGCTTTGCTATAATGACGGTACATTTTGCGGCAGTCATATAACGGCTATTATCTCAGCCTTCCAAGCTGAAGACGAG
>CAKZZO010000082.1 GCA_937885175.1 uncultured Treponema sp.
TTTGTGTAATGAGTTTTGAAAGGTTTAACGCTTATAAGATTATGTGGTTGTTCTGTTTGTTTGATTTGCCGACGAATACGAAAAAGCAGCGGAAAGTTGCTTCCGAATTCAGAAAAAAATTAATAGAAGACGGTTTTGATATGATGCAATTCAGCGTATACAAGCGATTTTGCGGTAGTTCGGAAGCATGTGATGTTCATTCTAAACGAATACGACAGTGGCTTCCAAAGGAAGGAATGGTAAGTATTTTAAAGTTCACAGATAAACAGTTTGGCGATATTGAGACTTTTATAGGTGTTATTCCTCGCGAAAAAGAAAAAGTTCCGCAACAGCTTGAGTTTTTTTAGAGAAAAACGGGGAAAGCATCAGAAAAATCCAATGTTTTCCCCGTTTTTATTCAGGTGAAAAAGGTGTAAGTCTTTGTATAATATGGTCTTATGAGACTCATATTATTTTACACCCAAATTAGAAATCAAACCACAACTATTGGCATTACCAGTAATGATTATTCCGTATTATTTTACACCCAAATTAGAAATCAAACCACAACGAGTTTCAAATGATTGATTACCAAGACCCTATTATTTTACACCCAAATTAGAAATCAAACCACAACCAGAGCCTTTATCTATGCGTCTGATGGAAATTATTTTACACCCAAATTAGAAATCAAACCACAACAGGTTTTTGGAGACCTTGCTGAGCAGAAGTATTATTTTACACCCAAATTAGAAATCAAACCACAACTTGAGGCGCAATATGGCTACAATCCCCATCATTATTTTACACCCAAATTAGAAATCAAACCACAACGTCCGTGCGTGCGCGCGTAGAGTGAGCGTAATTATTTTACACCCAAATTAGAAATCAAACCACAACTCTATCTCATCTCAAAATGCCCTTCGTGATATTATTTTACACCCAAATTAGAAATCAAACCACAACTTCGCTATGAAGTTAATGCTTGTACCCCTAATTATTTTACACCCAAATTAGAAATCAAACCACAACTGCAGGATAATTCGCTCTACTATGCTCCTAATTATTTTACACCCAAATTAGAAATCAAACCACAACACTCAACGCATGAATGATTACCAGATGGCATTATTTTACACCCAAATTAGAAATCAAACCACAACTGTATACTCAAGGTGTGCCCCGTATGTTCGATTATTTTACACCCAAATTAGAAATCAAACCACAACTTGAGGCTCAGTATGGCTACAATCCCCATCATTATTTTACACCCAAATTAGAAATCAAACCACAACTCGTGATGTTACCACGCGTTTTTCTGCTTAATTATTTTACACCCAAATTAGAAATCAAACCACAACTTTTTGAACACGCTGCCATGATCCGACAGAATTATTTTACACCCAAATTAGAAATCAAACCACAACTCAACGAATTCGGCATAAAGACAAAGAGAGAATTATTTTACACCCAAATTAGAAATCAAACCACAACTCTGGTGAGACTTTCTCCAGAAGTCCGTCCATTATTTTACACCCAAATTAGAAATCAAACCACAACCTTCCACAACCTATGCTTTTTCGCATATTATTATTTTACACCCAAATTAGAAATCAAACCACAACTCCGACACGCTTAATGTGTTTTTCAGTATCATTATTTTACACCCAAATTAGAAATCAAACCACAACTTATGGATCCGGCGTGCTGGAATCAGCAGGATTATTTTACACCCAAATTAGAAATCAAACCACAACTGACGGCACAGGTTGCGGACATGAACCTTAATTATTTTACACCCAAATTAGAAATCAAACCACAACTCTCCGCGCTATATGATTCGGCAGAAAATGATTATTTTACACCCAAATTAGAAATCAAACCACAACTCCGGCCACATGGCCGTTGGAAGTCCCGCAATTATTTTACACCCAAATTAGAAATCAAACCACAACTGTTCCAGCCCGCCGCGCGGAAATTCTCGGATTATTTTACACCCAAATTAGAAATCAAACCACAACTACGAGAAACGAACGGTTATTACGCTGGTATTATTTTACACCCAAATTAGAAATCAAACCACAACCTTTCCGTGCCGGTTCTTTTGCGGTTACTTATTATTTTACACCCAAATTAGAAATCAAACCACAACCGTAAGCATCGGAATTCCGTTCTCATCAGTATTATTTTACACCCAAATTAGAAATCAAACCACAACCTCGCCACGGCATCCTGTTCCCGCTCACCGATTATTTTACACCCAAATTAGAAATCAAACCACAACCAACATGGACGACATCACCGATTTTCTCTAATTATTTTACACCCAAATTAGAAATCAAACCACAACCGAACGCCTTGATGAGTTGTGGTCGCCTTAATTATTTTACACCCAAATTAGAAATCAAACCACAACGACGGCTCCATGCGCTCCATCGGGGGAAAAATTATTTTACACCCAAATTAGAAATCAAACCACAACTGCTGAATATGAGCAACGTAAAAAGCAACTATTATTTTACACCCAAATTAGAAATCAAACCACAACTGAACTCAACTGGCTCTTCATCGTACTATCATTATTTTACACCCAAATTAGAAATCAAACCACAACGGAAATCCCGCTCATGCCTATTCTTTAATCATTATTTTACACCCAAATTAGAAATCAAACCACAACCTACACGTTTTTCTGCTTATAAGTTTGCCGATTATTTTACACCCAAATTAGAAATCAAACCACAACTAAGATTGAAAAAGAGTATCTTGTCGATTCATTATTTTACACCCAAATTAGAAATCAAACCACAACTGCTCCCCGCTCGTGTTCGTTATTGTGTGAATTATTTTACACCCAAATTAGAAATCAAACCACAACCGCTCAACAAGTACGCTGCCAAGAGCGGCTATTATTTTACACCCAAATTAGAAATCAAACCACAACTCAGCAATGGAGTAATAAGGTGTACACTCGATTATTTTACACCCAAATTAGAAATCAAACCACAACGTGTTCGCCGTGTCTTCCCAGGTCCTTACAATTATTTTACACCCAAATTAGAAATCAAACCACAACATAGAAGTCACGCCAATTTCGCTGATAAGGATTATTTTACACCCAAATTAGAAATCAAACCACAACTGATAATGAGGACCATTTTATTTTGTCTTAATTATTTTACACCCAAATTAGAAATCAAACCACAACTCGGCATGCAGGATGTCACACACAAGGGCGATTATTTTACACCCAAATTAGAAATCAAACCACAACATCTTCCGAGACGGCGGGATTAACTAATAAAATCACTTGACACAAAAAAATCAATTTTTTCATCTTCTCACTCATCCGATATGCGGTTGTCCTACACCCCATCCGTCAGCCGCAAAAATTCGTATGCGGCAAGCAGGATGTAGGGTCTGAAGGGGCGCTTGAAGTGGAGTTCGGCGGGGGATTCTGCTATGATTGCCTCGCGGAGTTCGGAACCGATGAGGGAATCAATGCGGCTCGTAAAATCTTTGTCCGTGAGTTTTGCTTTGAGCATGGCGGAAAGATCTTCCCATTCACATTCTTCGGTGTACACGGTCTGCTCTGAACCGTATATTTTATCAAAGGCTGGCATTGCAGGGGGATATTTTTGGTTTAAGGCCTGAGCCCGTTCTATGGATTTTGGGGAAAAGGATCGGTTTTCAATTTCAAATTCCAGCAGTTGTGGACAGTAACGGGACAAAATCTGTGTCGCAAGGTAGAGGGGATCGTCTCCGTAGGGATTGTAGTCAAAGGACTGAATCAGGGAATCGGTAAAGGGTGTGACGATAAAAAAATTGATAAGGTAGTTGCAGAGTGTCTTCTTTGCGTCTCGTCCTTCCAGCCATATCCGCTTGTAAAAATAGGTTGCGGAGTGTTCGTCATCAAGGGAAAGCCCTGCAAGAATCTTTTTTGCCTGCTTTCTGATCTTGCTGTGGGCGGATTTCTTGCATGCATCCCGCTCTTTTTCGGAAAGGGAAGGCTGCTTGTCCAAAAAAGTGTCCGCAATGGTGTCGTATTCGGTATAGACATCTTGCATGCCCGTCCACGCCTTGCCCCATGAACTGACGCTGCCTTTTAGTATGCTGCCCAGACCTTTTGCGGCAAACGTGGGCGTCTGATAGTAGACGTTGCTCATCTTGCAATAGATTGACTGCTCCAGGGGAAAACTGCGGGTTATATTGAAGATGTCCTCTGAATTTTGTCTAGCGGTCTTTTCCAAGTGAATTACATTTGCATTCAGGGGAAAATGCAGTTTTGCAGAAATGGTCTTTGCAATGCGCATATCATCTGCGTCTTTTGGCAGGTTGACAAAGGTGTGGTTTGCCATGGGTACGGTAGAGGTGATGTCAATTCCTGCATTTATGAGCATGGAAAGAATGACCCGCGTGTCCAGACCGCCAGTGATGTCGGCAAAGAGGGGCAAATGTTTTTCTGCCAGCGAGCGGTAAAAGCGCACCCACTTAAAGTACCATGCGTCCAGCAGGTCAAAGTCTGCCTTGGTTTGGAGCGAGCGGGAAAAACAGGTGCTTTTTTTCTGAAAAAAATGTATTTCTTTTGTAGAAATCGTGATGCTTATGGAAGTGTCCGACGCAATTCGGCTAATCTCCCTTGCAAGTGTTTCGCCATCATCTGCGCTGCTTTCTTTTGCGTACAAAAAAGAAAGGAGATGCTCTTTGTTCAGGGAAAGTTTTTCGGGAATTTTTTCTGCTATGGCATAGAAAGAATTTGAAAGCAGGAATCTGTCTCCATCTTTGTAGAGAAAAAGCCCGAATGAGCCACAAGTATCCTGGCTGATGCTGATGGTGTCTCCCTTGCGTTCAATCAGCACATACGTTCCTGTGTCTGATGCTTTTGGAGGAGTCGTATGCAGGTAAAATGTTCCGTCATCGCAAATCATAAAGCCAATCATGCGGCTTTCGGTTTTTTCCAGCGAATCGGAATCAATGACAAAGGTGTTTGTGCTTATGATTTTCTTTGAATCCATTTGTAAAAGTATGTCATGGATTTTCCAGATGTGCAAGTAAGGAAACTGAAAAAAATTACGGAGCATTACCGCAAAAACTACGATAGAAGCAAAATCTGATTTGGAAATTGAACAGATTATCTTTTCTGCTTGTCGTGGGGGCTGGCCTGGCTTCCTTGCAAGAAAATCAGAACGCGCCCAGCTGCAAATTGCCCGTGATTACATAGATAGCGTATGCGAAACAGATATTTCTACTGTAGACGGAGTAAAACGGAATCCCTTATGGGCTAGCCAAATCTTGCGCTCTTATGCACGGAATATCTCAACACTGGCAAAAGAAAGCAATATTTTAAAAGATGTTGCTTCCGCTTCTGGGGCGATTTCCCATGACACGCTTTCTTCTTACATTCAGGCATTTGAAAGGCTTTTTATCATTCAGGATATTGAGGCGTGGTGTCCTTCAATCCGCTCTGCAACGGCAATTCGTTCCGGCAAAAAACGGGAATTCTGTGATCCGTCAATTGCTGTTGCCGCATCTGGCCTTAAACCGGAATATTTCATGACCGATTTACAGTCTTTCGGCTTTATTTTCGAGAATCTTTGCATAAGAGACTTGCGAGCCTACAGTGCAAAATACGAAGGAAAAATCTCATACTACCACGACAGATATAATCTTGAGGCAGACTGCGTTCTGCATCTCCGCGAACCCGATTTGCTGATTGTAATTACCGGCACTGAATTTGCCTACCGAAGATTAGACGGAGTTTTTGTCATACCAATCGGCTGTCTGCGTGGGTGAGTGTTTTGGGCGGCTCCCCACGCATACCGTGGGGTCGGGCTTTGCGCAGTTCCGCTATTGCTTCATTCCTCTGCACTGGGATTGTCGGATTAGCCCCGGCAATCCCAGTGCAGAGGAACGGCTTACGCCGCTGCTCCAATCCCTGCCGCAGACTAGCCAGAGCCAGGTGTTATTGCACTCCTCTAGGCAGGTGCGGCCATCACTTTTTTCTGTTATGAGTTTTTCTTTTCGTACTCAATAACCGCCTGCGCGCCAGCCAGACGAGCCAGAGGTACGCGGTAGGGTGAGCAGGAAACGTAATTCAAGCCAATCTGATAGCAGATGTGGATTGACGCGGGGTCTCCGCCGTGTTCGCCGCAGATACCCAGATGCAGGTGGGGATTTACGGCGCGGCCTTTTTCCTCAGTGATTTCCATAAGAACGCCAGGACCTTCGTAGTCCAGCGTTGCAAAGGGGTCGTCCTCAAGGATGCGCTGCTGCAGATATGACTCAATGAACTTGCCGTAGTCATCGCGGCTGAATCCAAAGGTGGTCTGGGTCAGGTCGTTGGTGCCGAATGAGAAGAAGTCTGCGTACTTTGCGATTCTTCCTGCGCTCAACGCCGCTCTGGGGAACTCAATCATGGAACCGATTTCAAACTTGAGTGCTGTGCCGCATTCCTTGTTTACCATGGCGATGACGGCTTCTGCCTGACGGCGAATCTGCTCCACTTCGTTGTATGAAATGACGTTGGGAATCATAATCAGCACATTGTGCTTTACGCCTTCCTTGTCCAGTTGAGCCGTAGCGCGGGCGATTGCCTCCACCTGCATCTCGTAGATTTCAGGGTAGGTGATGGCAAGGCGGCAGCCACGGTGACCCAGCATGGGGTTGTGCTCGGCGAGGGCACTGACTTTCTGGGCAAGCCTTTCTTTTTCTACGCCCAGCTTCTTTGCCAAAGCGGTCAGCTGCTCATCGCTTTCTGCCTGAATGAACTCGTTGAGCGGCGGGTCAAGCAGGCGGATGGTAACTGGACGGCCTTCCATGGTCTTGATGATTTCGTAGAAGTCTTTCTGCTGATGGGGCAGAATCCGTGCCAGATTTGCCTTGCGGCTTTCCGTGTCGTCAGAAATAATCATCTTCTGAAAGTCAGTCAGTTTTGGCTCGTCAAAGAACATATGTTCTGTACGGCAGAGACCGATGCCGTTTGCACCGAATCTGAATGCGTCCATTGCGTTCTGGGGCGTGTCGCCGTTTGCGTAGATGTCAAAGCCCTTTACCGTGTTGCCGGATTCTGTGACGCGCTGAGAGTTTTCGCGGATTTCGTCTGCCCAGCCAAGGAAAGTCTCCAGGTCGCCGGAGATGCTTGCGGGCTTTACCGCCACCTGACCTTCGTATACGAGACCAGTTGCGCCGTCAATCGTCAGGTAGTCGCCACGCTTATAGGACTTGCCCTTAATCACTACGGTTTCTTCATCTTTGAATGTTACGTCAGAACAGCCGCAGACACAGGGAGTGCCCATGCCACGGGCAACAACTGCTGCGTGTGAGGTGCGGCCGCCTGTGGAAGTGAGGATGCCCTGAGAAACTGCCATGCCGGCAATGTCATCGGGAGAGGTTTCCTTGCGAACCAGCAGGACTTTTTTGCCGTCCTTTGCCCATGCCTCGGCTTCTTCCGCCGTGAAAACAATCTGACCGCATCCTGCACCCGGAGATGCGTTCAGGCCGGCAGCGATTTCAACAGCCTTTTTTACCGCGTCCTTGTCAAGCTGGGGAAGCAAAAGTTGATTCAACTGCTCAGGCTCCACGCGCATGATAGCCGTTTCCTTGGAGATAAGGCCTTCCTTTACCATGTCAACAGCCATCTTTACGGCGGCCGTACCCGTGCGCTTTCCGTTGCGGCACTGGAGCATATAGAGTTTGCCTTCTTCTACCGTAAATTCCATGTCCTGCATGTCGCAGTAGTGCTGTTCCAGACGCTCGCGAATTTCGCAGAGTTCATCGTAAATAGCCTTGTTTGTCTTTTCCAGCTGAGAAAGTTTTTCGGGAGTGCGGATACCGGCAACAACATCCTCACCCTGAGCGTTCATCAGGTATTCACCCATAAAGACATTCTCACCTGTAGAAGGATCGCGGGAGAAACATACACCCGTGCCGGAAGTCTCACCCTTGTTTCCAAAGACCATGGCCATAACCGTGACAGCCGTACCCTTGAGGGCACCTTCCTTGATGTTGTTCAGCTTGCGGTACTTGATTGCACGGGGATTCATCCATGATCCAAAGACTGCTCCGATTGCGCCCCACATCTGCTCTTTTGCATCCTGCGGGAAGTCAGAACCTTTTTCCTTCTTGTACATGTCCTTGTACTTGCTGACGATTTCCTTGAGTTCTTCCGTTGTCAGTTCAGTATCCTGCTTGATACCACGATGAGACTTTACTTCGTCAATAATCGCCTCAAATTTGTCGTGGTCAACACCCATGGCTACGTCACCATACATCTGGATGAAGCGGCGGTAGGCATCCCATGCAAAACGCTCGTTGCCGGTCTTTTTTGCAAGACCCAGAACAGCCTTGTCGTTCAAGCCCAGATTCAGAATCGTATCCATCATACCCGGCATAGAAATAGCCGCTCCAGAACGCACGGAAACCAGAAGCGGGTCATTTTCGTCACCCAGTTTCTTTCCCATAACGGATTCCAGTTTTGCAAGGTATTCGTCCACCTGACCAGCCAGCTCGTCAGGATATTTGCGTCCCAGCTCATAATATTTCTGACAGACGTCAGTCGTAATCGTAAAACCTGCTGGAACCGGCAGACTCAAGGGCGCCTTTGCCATCTGAGCAAGATTTGCACCCTTTCCACCCAATTCAGCGCGCATTGACTCATCGCCATCAGCGTCGCCATTACCAAAAAAATAAACGTACTTCATAGTGCCACCAGTATAGCGAATTGACACAATGTTTCATACCAGTTTCTTGCTTTTTATGCAAAAAATATGCGGGGTGGGGATTAATTGCTTGCCCAGTTTACAAGAATAGAGACTTTTCATTTTATAAAAATAGCAGGAGCATAATCTTTTTCATCTATTATATCTATATCAGCATTTTCTTTTTGCAACGTCCCTACATCATCTGGTATACATAGACCCAGCCTTCTTGCCAAAGCTTGGAAGATTC
>CAKZZO010000083.1 GCA_937885175.1 uncultured Treponema sp.
CTACTTTTCATTTGTCCAGCCGATATGCAAGCACGATATCTATAATGCGTTTGCCTTGAGAAAGACGGTCTGCTTTATTGCAAGTTCTGATTTTTTCTGCTATAGTAAAGACAGTTGGCCCATTAGCTCACTTGGATAGAGCGGCCGCCTCCTAAGCGGCAGGTAGTGCGTTCGAATCGCATATGGACCACTTCGTGGTCATGAGCGTAGGTGGAAATTATTGACATTTGCACCTGCACTCATGTGTATAAGGACAAAAAAACGACTCGGCAGCAGTACCGAGTCGTTTTTTTGTCCATGCACAATCAATCGTGAACGACCAGCAAAGCACCAATAATCAGCAGGTTTTCTGCAACGCTCAAAAGCCATGACCAGATTGAGCCAAATCCGCCGAAACCGCAGATATCAATAACGATTGCAACAACAATCCATGCAATCAGCGTAATCAATTTGAAAAGATTGTCCAGTGTGCCAGGATTCCAGAACAGGCGCAGAATCAGCAGGATTCCACAAATCAGAACTACAAGGCCCAGCAGGATAACCACGATGTTTGCCGCATCACCCTTGAGCAATGAATGAACCGCACCTGCAATCTGTGATGAGCCTCTATTACCGCCCAAGCCCAGCGTAAAGAGCCCAGTTACCAAAAGATACAATGCCAACGCAATCTGAGTCAGCAAAACACCCAATCCTCTTTTTGAAGACTTTCCCATGTTCTCAACTCCTTGCCGCGCACATATCGCACGGCTTTTTGAAATAGATGCTATATTATAGCACAATCCCATGCAAAATGCTATAATCATTTTACGATGAATCAAGTACACGCCCTTGCAGCAGCAATCACTTCCCGCTACGGCACTATAAAACGCGCCCGAAACTGTTTTTTATACACGGCAAAAGGGATACGCCTTACCGACCTGTTTTTGGAAGGCGGGCGGGCGATTCTGGGCTGGGGTGGCTCATCTGCCTTTACCATGTTCAAGAATGTGCTGAGCCGAGGTCTTACGGGAAGCTTCGACACTGATTACAGCCCCCATGCGGAGGGCGGAAAAAGCCAGTTGAGTCGCGCAGTGTCAGAACTTTTAGCAAGCGACCGGGAAATTTACTTGTTTACAAGCAAAGCATCTGCACTCAAAAGCGCACTTGAAGTTTCTCCTGCCTCCACTTCCATCTACAAGCCCTGGGCAGAAGGCGCGGATTGGAGCACCGTGGCAGCAGTGATTATCGAACCACCCCTAGCCTGGACAGCCTCCTACTGGATTCTTGCGGTAAAGGCGGGCATGGTCATTCCAGCGGAAAGTCTGGCGATTGCCGCTCCCCTGTGTGTGGCGATGACCCGATCCATCTACAATCTGATTGGGGCACTACAGACAAGAGAAGAAAAAGACTGGTTCATTTACGATACTGTTGTCACCAAATATTGGACGCGCAAGGGCCCCTACCTCTATCCAAACGTTCCCAAAGAGGTCTACGCCCTTTTTGTCCAGCACTGTCTGGAACAGGAAATCGTCATCAGTCCGCTGTATGAGCAGCCCAGCATTGTTCCCTACGGGGCGGATAAGGGTGTTTTTAGAAAACTGGAGCGAAATCCCTTTACCTTTTAGGAATTGCCATGGAACACGGAGAAGTCATTCTGTACATCATCAAACTCGCACTCTCTGGCATTGCAGCCTTTCTGGCAATTGCCTTGTGGAGCAAAACACGGGATGCTGCATGGATGAGCCTTGTGGCAGGAGCAGTTACTGGCTATGCGGGC
Organism: uncultured Treponema sp.; assembly: GCA_937885175.1. Lineage (GTDB taxonomy): Bacteria > Spirochaetota > Spirochaetia > Treponematales > Treponemataceae > Treponema_D. The sequence goes on from CAKZZO010000083.1 coordinate 1,757, forward strand.
ATGGTCTTTGAGCTTCTCGTAAAAATGGGCATTGTCATTGCAGACGGCATTCAGCTTGCGGGAATTCCTTTGAGTTCCCTGCTCTTTGCCATTATTCCAACGCTCTTTTTTATACTTGCATTTATCCTCATGCTTAGGAGAACGAGATGACACAGGCAGAAGCATACTGGGAATCCTATCTTGCGGCGACACATCAAAAAAAAGAAGAAGCGGCTTTTTCTGGCGAACTAGTCTTTGAGGACGAGGGCTTTACAGGCATGAGCCAGCTTGCATTGATTCTGGGCGGACAGAAAACCGCCGTTTTTTCTCCTTTTCCCGCCTATGAAATCAATAGGGAACCCCTGCCTGTCGCTGGAGAAGTATACATTGTAGAAGACGGCAAGGGAAAGCCCTGCTGCATTATAGAAGTGACCGACGTACATGTACTCCCCTTTGGCGATGTGACCTGGGAAATGGCCGAGCGTGAAGGCGAAGATGAAAATCTGGAAGTCTGGCGGGAAAAACAAAGGGAATATATGGGTGACGAGGCAGACCTATGCGGATTTGATTTTAACGACAGCACAAAAGTTGTCTTTGAGGTCTTTAAGGTAATCTACCGACAATGAACGAACCTTACAACATCCGCCCGAATAAGTTATACTGTATATATGCCCTTGTTGATATTTTCCAGCAAGGCTTCCTTGGGCATGGGTTTTCCAAAAAGATAGCCCTGTACGCGCTCACAACCAATTGAACGGAGATACTCAAAGGCATCTTCGGTTTCCACCCCTTCTGTAAGGGTATGCATGCCGATGTCTTTTGCAAGGTTTACAATGCTCTTGAGAATCGGGCGAATCTTGTCATTGTCAGAAAAATTCCGCAAAAACTGCATGTCAATCTTCATCATGTCAAAGTGAAAATCTTTAAGGACATTCAGTCCCGAATAGCCAGAACCAAAATCATCCAACCAGAGGGCATAGCCTTCCCGACGGAGGGAGTCAATTGCATTTACCAGCTGCACGTCATTTTCATTCAGTGCGCTTTCCGTAATCTCCACGTGAATCTGAGATTTTGAGATATTGTATTCCTGCAGGCAGTCTTCCACCGCAGCCACCACGTCAATCAATTCAAAGTCCAGGCGGGAAAAATTAATGGAAACCGGCACAAAGTATTCTCCCGACCGCTGAGCCTTGGAAATGTCGGAACAAACTGTTTTGAGAATGCATAAATCCAACTTGTGAATCTGGCGGTATTCTTCCAGAACTGGAACAAAATCACTGGGAGGAATCAGACCATAGTCCGGGTCATCCCAGCGGGCAAGGGCTTCCACCCCGCACAGTTTTCTGTCCTCAGTAAATACAACCGGCTGGTAAAAGACCTTTATCCAACCTTCCTTGACCGCCTTATCCACATTGTTGATGACATACTGCTTGCGATAAAAAGCCTTGTCCATTTCTTCTGTATATTCGCAGTAATTCTGCCCGTATTTTTTTTTGATGCTGTTGCAGGCAAAACGGGCATGGTCACAGGCAATGCTGGGCGGCACATCACCACTTGCAGGCGTATAGGCTCCAACTTTAAGTCCCAACTGCACTTCATACTCATCGCGGCACATAATCTCGCGCACTTTGTTCAGACGCTTCTCAATATCGTAGCGTTCTGTCAAAATAACAAAATGATCGTCAGAAAAACGGGCAATCAGGGCAAACTCAAAAACCGTGCGAATCGCTTCCGCCACTTTCTTTAGGAATTCATTTCCCATGGGAAAACCATAGCGTTCGTTGTAACTCTTAAAGTTTTCTATATCAAGAAACAAAAAGACATGCTTTGCCAGCTCTTCCGGCGGCTTCATCAAAAAAGGTATAGCTTTATTGCGGAAATAATGCATGTTTGGAATGCCAGTCAAATCATCACGCATGGATTTTTCTTTAAGGTAGGCATTCACGTGCTCCAGACTTTCATCTTTTTGTACGCCCATCATCTTCTGCAGGTACACGTTTATGCTCGTCATCAAAATGGCAATCCACAGCGTAAAGGAATTGATTTTAAATCCATCGTTTACTTCCGTCACCGTGTTGCAATAGTAGAGAAAAACAACAAAAGCAGCAGTAAGCAAGAGCAGGGCAGCAAGCGGTCTCCAGACCAATATGCCAAAAACAAAGACAATCATTGTGGCAAAAGCAAAAGCCTGACTTCCCTTTGCGTAATCCAAATAACCGATATATATGCCGAAGGCAAGACAAATCAGGGAAAATCCGAATCGGATAATCCGTCCCACCGCCACTGGCACTCTTTTTCCTTGCAGTATGAGCAGTGAGCATATCAGCATGGCAATTCCCGCAACAAGCAGAATGATATATGACGAAAGGTGATTGATTATCCATTCGGCAGTGCGCTCATGGCTGCCAAAGAGAACATCCTGTAGTACTTTAAGAATCATCCAGAGTTCCAAGGCGATGACTACCACTGAAAGAAAAATGCCGGAGATTGCATTGGAACGTTCATAATATTTTTTTTCTGTCAGGGAATACTTTTCAAATCCCAGATATTTTTTTATGTTGAGCATTGCACATACCTTTGATATGAGTATACTATAATTATCGGCAGAAAATACGAAAAAACACGGAGTTTTTCATGGATTTCATTCGACTTTTAGCAATCGGCATTGTCATCGGCATGGCAAATGTAATTCCTGGGGTTTCCGGCGGGACCCTTGCGGTAGTCTTTAACATCTATGACAAATTTGTAAACGCCATCACGCTGAACCTTAAAAAGCTAAAGGCTAACTGGCGTTTTGTGCTTCCCCTCCTTACAGGCATGGCAAGCGGCGTATTGATTTTCAGCAAGCTGATTACGGTGCTCTACACAAACTTTCCCGTGCAGACAAACTACTTTTTTACCGGCTTGATTTTAGGCAGCATCCCCATGCTCTTTGCCTACATGAAAAAGACTCCCGACGGAGAAAAAATGAGCGCAGGCAAAATCATTTCCATTGTATTCTGCGCCCTCCTTGGACTTGTCCTCCTGCTCACCTTTTCCTATCTGGAAGTGCAATACGGCGGCGGAGATAAGACTGCCGGCATGACAGCGGATTTGCCCGAATGGACGATTCCTCTTGCCGGGCGCATTTTCTTTGCAGGTCTCGTGGGTGCGGTGGCAATGATTGTTCCCGGCATTTCAGGCTCCCTGCTCATGCTGATTCTGGGCGTATACCCCATCGTGATGAAAAGCATTCCCGCCCTCTTTCTGCCGTCAACTTTCTTCCATGCCCTCATTCTGCTTCTGCCAAACGGTATTGGTGTTCTGATTGGTCTTTTGAGCGGCGCACAACTGGTTAAGTATCTTTTGAAAAAAGCCCCAAACCACACCTATGCCGTTATTTTCGGCCTGCTCTGTGGCTCTGCGGTCAATCTTTTTCCCGGCTTCACGGCGGTTACCGGTGCGGGCATGGCAGTTGCCTGCCTGCTCTGCCTTATTGGAGGAGTGGCCATGGCATATTTTAGCACAAAACTTGCCCCCGAAGACAAGGAAGAAAGCACGAGCGCTGGAAGCCCCGAAGTACCGGAGGTATGAGCGTAAGCGAAGGGCGGACATAGCGACCCGAAGCAAAGCGGAGGGACGTGCCCTATTCATTCCGCTCAAATTTTTCTTTTAGATACACGTACTCGTAGAGGATGTCGTCAAAATTCTCATAGCCAAAAATCTTGTGCACCTGGGTGATTTTCCACTGCTTGATGTTTGCGGTGTGGGGATAGGGAAGCCAGAAAAGGCGTTTTGAAAAATGGCGGATGACCGTATTCTTGTAGAGGAATTTCTGGTCGTTAAAACGCTGACTGATTTTCAACTGTTTTGTCGTGCTGCGGACAAGGGCGCTTTCGTCTGCAAAGAGCAGTTTTCGCGTCTTTATCAGTTCCCGACTTTTCCGAAAAAGACCTGTTTCCCGACATTTTTTCATATTAAAAAGCAAGACCCCTGCATTGATAAAATGCCGCCAGAAAAAGAGGATGAGTTTTCCGTAATGGTCGGGAGCGGCGGCATACTCATAGTCAGAAATATCCATGTCGTACAAAAGCGCAATGTCCCGGTTAAAGAGCAGGTCAATGTCCAGGTAGAGGATTTTATCGGGAATCTGGGGCAGCATGTCGGCAAAGAGGCGAATCAGTGTGTAGGGAGAGCAGTAGCAGTTTTCGTTGGGAGAACCGTCAAATTCCTTGTGGTAGAGGTCGGTTACGTCAATTTTTTCCACGATACTCTGGGCATTGTAGGATTTTGCCACGCCGTCTAAAAAGGCAACTTGAGCATCGGTCATGGGCATGTAGTCTTTTTTGATGTGGGAAACGTCCATCGTAAAGATAAAGATGTGAAAAGGCTCGGTGCTAGCCGTCCGCTTAAAAATTGACAGCATGGTGGTCAGGGCACCGTCAAAGACTTTTACGTTTCCGCAGAATAAAATATTTCTCATACCGTTTTCCTCTCATAGTGTATCAGTTCTACGGTGTTTAATAAACTGCGCTCGCACATTTTTGCATAGACGGCATCCCTCAGTGCCTTGCGGCGTTCTTTAGGCGGGAGGGAGTCATCAGCAAAAAAAGGACCGTCCACATAGGTAAGCATACGGGGATTTTTGGAAAAAGCCCGCTTTTGATACACGTTGGTAAAGCAGAAGACTGGAGTCTTGTACTGAATGGGGTACTTAAAGGAAGTGTCCGCAAAGGGACGGATTTTTGTGTAGAAGGGCCAGATGTGGGCCTCAGGATAAATGCAGACTGCACAGCCAGCCTCTATCCTCATAGCCATAGTCCGCATGAAGTTTTTTGCGGCGGCAAAATTGTCCGGCAGGGGAAGGGCACCCAAAAGCCGCATTTTCTGTCCGATGTGGGGAATCGAAACATTGTTGGGATGCACCACCACAAAGACCCCCTTGGGAAAACTTACAAAGGTAGGCACAAGCGGATCGCAGAGGATATTCGTGTGGTTTCCATAGATAAAAAAGGCGTCTTTCTGATAGGCTTTTAGAATTCCGCGGTTTATGATTTTGTGGCGGTATTTCAGTTTGAGGTAGCACCATGCAAGGGGCATGGCAAAGAGGCGGTAAAAAAAGAAGCGCTTAGTCCACCACCAGACTGTATCTGCCCCATAGTCATAGTGCTCGTCAATGGGAATAGGCGTAATCTGCATGGTGGAAAATTCATCGTTCAGTTCATCAGTGTAATAGATTACCTTGCGCTTGTCTGCCATCAGTTCGCCATCACCGTGCCGTCAGTTAGCCGCCGCATATTCGAGCGGAATGCCGTAGGTGTCCTCGTAGACTTTTTTCCATGCCTCGTAGTTTGCCTTTTTCATGTAGTCCGCATTCTGGCGCAGGGAAAGTTCCGACTTGGGATAAATCAGCGGCAAGATGTGAATCGTGTATTCTTGAATCGGAAAGCCGTCTCCGCCAATCAGGTCGCTGTCAGACATGGTGATAAAAAAAGGCATGATGGGCGCATTGTTTTCCGCCGCAATCTTAAAGGCTCCATTGGTAAGGGGACGCGGCTTACGGTAATTCCACCACATGGCCTGTTCCGCATAGATTAAAATCTGCCGTCCATGGGAAAGATAATACTTTGCCGCATCCATAAATTTCTTCATCGTGGACACATTGCTGCTCAAAGGCATGGTGTTGCAGTGGCGGAACAAAAATCCGTAAAAGCCGGGAAAATTCGTATAGTTTCCCTCGCGGCAAACTTTGACCAGTTCCTTGTGGTAGACATGCTGTTCTATCGCCTTGTAGACGGCAAAGTTGTCAAAGGCGTTAAAGTGGTTGCAAGTAATCACCGCCCCCACCCGCTTGTTGGCAACGTAGTTTTCCAGCCCCACCACTTCCCTGATAATCAACTGACGATTTTTGATAAGCCTATTGATGTGACGGCGAGCCAGTATGTTTGCAAACTTCATCCAGAAAGTGCTGGAAAGTTTTTTGTTCAGGTAGTCAACCTTGTCCGGCGCAAGGGGAATAGTGGGCGGATCGTCTTCCACGTCTTCATGCCAGCGGCCTTCTTTTTCAAAGCGAGCGATTTTTTCTACGATTGCCACACGGCCGGGGTCTTTCTGAATCATTATGCCTGTTCCCGCAGCATAGTATTGTAATAGTTGTTGGGGTCATTGGTATCATCTTCTGCCATCTTTGCCAGCTCCGCAAACTGCACCTGATCCCTCTGCTTTAAGTCATCAATGTAGGAAGCCTTGATTTTGAGAATAGCATCATAGAGGAAAGTCTGCTGGGCATACATCCAGAAATATTCCTCGTAAAGCACATCGTCATAATGCCAGGGTTTCCAGTTGATTTTGTAGTGAATGATTTTGAGTTTTGTGGGGTCAAACTTAGGATGACCTTCCAAGGCATAGGAAGACTTGTTCCAGTCCACCGGAAGCCACTTAACCCTGTCCTTGCAAAGTACGTTCAGATAGTCTTCGTCCTGAGTCACGCGGAAGACAAAACGGTTCATCAAGTCAATAAACTTGCCTTCGATATTTTCCTTGCGGTAGAGTTCGGCATTTATCAAAAGAATTCCCGCACTAAAATACTTGTTGCGGCTGATGCCCAGTGCCTTTTCCACATAGGTTCCGTACACGTCAAAGTCAGCCATCACTTCCTCAGGAGCCGCCGCCACCAGATTGTCACCGATTTCCGTATTGTAGAGTTCAGAAATATCGCCAGTCACTACAATGTCGCAGTCAAGGTAGAGCACCTTTTTATACTGAGGAAAAAAACGGGGAATAAAAATGCGGCAGTAGGTTTCGCGGGAATAATAGTGCCTCAGGTGGAAAGCTCCCTGAGATTTCTCCATCTCGTCCCGCAGCGAAACAAAATCCAGCGAGGCATTGTCAGGAGCACAGTCCTTCACAATCAACTGCAACTGCTCCGCATATTCCCTTTTAAGACTTGTAGTAAGCACACATATCTTGTAAAAATACTCTTTTGAAGCATTAACCAGCAAAGAAGTCATTGCAACCGCAAGAAAAGGCACATAATTATCATCCGTTGCAAAAAAAATCGGAACTTCCTGCCTGTTTTTTGTCAAACTCATACCACTTTATTATACCACAGTCCACACGCTTTGTCATTAGGTTTTAAGCCACGGAAATCAATTTGGCAAGCAGTAAAATATAATTCCCCACTAAAAAAGGTTTCCAACCTTCTGTTAT
>CAKZZO010000084.1 GCA_937885175.1 uncultured Treponema sp.
CCCACAATCAGAACCAGAATCTGAAGTGCTACCATTACACAATCGGGGAATGCAACGTAGAAAGAATATATATCTTTTTTTTAATTTAGTCAATATGTGCTCATTGCAAAAGTCTAAAATTTTCTGTATGATTGTCATGCATGAAGAAATACAATGGGTTGGGATTTTGTATCATCGTCTCTGCTTTAGTGCTTTTTACAGGGCTGGCGCAACACAGCACCATTGCAGGCTGCTGGTCGGCATTGGAAAGCGAGCAGCACGTCATGCGCGCCACAGATTCACTTCCTCCCAGCCTTCCCGCCGTCAGGGAGACAAAAGGCCGAAGTGAATCCCGCCTTTTTATTGAGGAATTTTTCTTTTCCGTCGCCTTGTGTGCGGCGCTCCTTCTCAATCAAGAACAATACACCCGCCATCTGAAAAAAGGCTACCGCTGGCAGCCGCTTTCAAAATACCTCACCTCACTTATTTTTCGGCAGACAGTACGATAGTGCTCCTGCATGACAGCAACATTTTTTACAACACAGTGACACATGTTTTTTTGGAGAATACAATGACTAAGGAATACGAATGGATTACGCCCGCTTCCATCACGACTGATTTGGAAGACGGCAACAACGAAGAAATTATCGGGCAACTTACAGAACTGCTCCGCCTTACCGGTAAAGTAACAGATCCTGCGGCCGTAGAAGAAGCGATACTCAAGCGCGAACAGATTGCAAGCACCAGCATAGACGATGATATTGACGCACCCCACGCACTAACCACGGGTGTTTCTGAATTCTGCACCGCAATTGGTGTGGTCTCCCACAGAAAAATCTACATTCTCATCGCATGGAATGAAAGCAATACGAGAAACCTAAAACTGCTTGCGGTACTGCTTGAATTGATTAAAAACGAAAAGCAGAAGATTCTTGCCGCAGAAACGGGAAATCAGATTCACCGCATACTGACCGCCGCCCTTTCCGCAGCGGACATGCACTGATTACAGGCTGTATTTTCTTGACCGCAAACGCTTTTCAAAATCTTCCTTGACAAGCGGGCGGTCATAGAGATAGCCTTGCGCCATAAGGCAGCCGTTTGCACGCAAAAAACGTGCCTGTTCTTTTGTTTCCACGCCTTCCGCAATTACCTGAATGCCCAGTTCGCGCGCCATGTTGATAATTGACCGAACAATAACCACATCAGCCTTTTTGCTCGTCTTGCCGGCAATATTATCCACCAGAGACTTGTCCATCTTGACCACATCAGCGTTCAAATCCCGCAGGAGGCTCATGGATGAATAACCGGTGCCAAAATCATCAATTGAAATGTGAAAGCCGCTTCCATGCATGACATTTACAAAGGAAATCAGGCGTTCAAGATACTTAAAGTCAGAAAGTTCCGTCAGTTCAATCTCGATGTATTTAGGGTCAATCTTGTATTTTTCCAGAATACTGATAATATCCTGTTCAAGTTTTTCGTTGGAAAGATGAATCTTTGAAAAATTAGTGGAAATCCGCACGGGTTCAATGCCCATATCCAGCCAGTGCCGTAAGTCTTTGCAGACTTCTTCCAGCATGTAAAAGTCAAGATTCTTAATCGTGCCTTCCCTTTCCAAAATCGAAATAAACTCGTTGGGATACATGATTTTATTGGCATGCCAGCGGGTCAAGGCCTCACAGCCGCACAGGGTGTCGTCAGCAAGCGTCACTTTTGGCTGATAGTAGACCAAAAATTCATTGCGGGAAAGTGCACTTTTGAACATGGCAGAAACCCGCTTGTCATGGAGTGTTTTTTCAAGCATCTCCGGCTGAAAGTAGACCGTATCCCTGTCACGAGAGCGACGCGCCGCCTGAAAGGCAATGGAAGCACAGGAAAGGACATCCTGTGGATCGGAGTCAGGCAGGATGGGAAAGACACCGCTCTTAAAATCAATGCGTACATCTTCTTTTTGTCCTTTGTTATCCACGGTGACAGGCATGCCGGTAACAAAAGCGATATAGCGGAGCAGGCAATACTTTTTGACCAGAGTAACAAAATTATCACCGCCTAGCCGACAGAAAAGTCCGTTCTCTCCCAAAAAGTTACGGACTGCCATGCTGTACTGCTTGAGGATATAGTCTCCGTTGTTGGAGCCAAACTGCTGATTGATGTACTTGAAATTCTTGATGTTTGCGAAGACGGACGCATATTCGGAAAGCTGATTCTTTGCGTACAGCTCATCAACCTTTCGCTGAAAGCCCATCATGTTCAGAGAGCCAGTAAGCATATCAATATTCTGCGTCTGCTGCATGAGGGACAAAAGACGCAGACGGCTGCAGGAAAGATAAAGGACTTCCAGCAGAAAATCAATGTCCGACTTGTCATCATCATTCCACTTCCAGCCCATTTTTGGATGGGCAAAAAGCCTTACAGTACCGCCTTCCGCCGTATTGAACTGTTTTTCGTAAACCTCATCACTATATCCATTAGGGTCCTCATAGCCGGCAATAACCTTATTCAAGCCTTTGGGCTCATAGACTGATTCGGGCGCGGAAAAAATAGTCTCTACTTTTCCCAGATGAAATTCATCTGCCACGCCAGGAAGGGATGCATCAATAAGGGCGACCATTTCATCAAGTGAAAAAACATCATTATTTAGAGTCTCATAAAAAGTCCTAAATTTTTCGCTCACAATTCGGAAACTCATGCTAAAAGCTCCGACAATATTTTGGTTAAGTTTTCTACATCAATAGGCTTTGCCACATGAGCATTCATGCCTGCAGCCTGCGCCTTCTGGACATCTTCTGCAAATGCGTTTGCCGTCATCGCAACAATGGGAACATGGGCTTTTACACTGTCTTCAAATGCCCGTATAGTTCTCGTTGCCTCGTATCCGTCCATGACCGGCATCTGAATGTCCATAAGAACCGCATTGTAATATCCAGGTTCTGCCGCTGCAACTTTATCCACGGCATCCTTTCCGTTTACCGCCGTCTCCACCTCAAAGCCCATGTCCGCCAGAATCATCGTGGCAATCTCACGGTTTACGTCCACATCATCCACCAAAAGCAGACGCATGGCAGCAAAGTCAAGTTCACGCTCCGGCTTTTCCACGGTAGCTTTTGCCCCAGACATTTCTTCTACAGAATCCGCACCCCTTTCTTCTCCTGCGGTCTGCAAGCGTAAAGGCAGCGTAATGACAAATTCCGTACCATTTCCCTGTTCCGTCACCACGCGGATATCACCGCCCATAAGGTCAATAATGCTCTTGGTAATCGACATACCCAAGCCTGTTCCCTGAATGCCGCTCACCGTACTCGTCCGCTCACGCTCAAAAGCCTCAAAAACTTTTGCCGCAAATTCAGACGACATACCGATTCCACTGTCTTTCACCCTCAGTTCATAGGTGGCAAAACTTTTTTCCGCATCGGTACTGAGTTGCGTAAGAGAGACGGCAACGTTTCCACCTTCTGGCGTAAACTTATAGGCGTTGCTGATTAGGTTAAGCAGCACCCGATTCAAGCGGTTTTTGTCGCACAGTACCAGTGGGCAGGTCATCTGGGAATAATCGACCGTGTATACGATGCTCTTTCCTACCATCTGGGTGGCAAACATATCGCGCACTTCTTCCATCACCTTGCGCAGGTCGTGCGGTGATTCCTCCAAATCCATCTTGCCGCTTTCAATACGGCTCATCTCAAGAACATCGTTTATGAGTGCCAGCAGGTGCTGACTGGAGCCTTCAATTTTTTTCAGGTACTTCTTGATTTCCTCCATGCCGATGCCTTCACGCTTGGCAAGGTGAATATAGCCGATAATCGCATTCATAGGAGTACGGATGTCATGGCTCATGTTGGAAAGAAAGACGGTCTTTGCCTTATTGCTCTCTTCCGCCGCAATTTTTTCCCGCTCCATCTGCTTTTCACGGGAGCGGATAACAGAATAGATATTGAACATGACCACCAGCGCTATGGCAATCAGCGCCATTTGGATAACGCTATTGTTGAGCAGTGTCCTTTGCACCAGCAAAAGCTTTGACTCCAAAAAAGCATTCTCCACACGCTGGCGGACTTCATTCTCCTCAATGCCGTACAGATTCATCTCTCCCGTATAGAAAGAGTTGATGTCTTTCACCACTTTTTCCGTACTGGCATGGGTTGTCTGACGCATCCACAAAAGCGACGTAAAGAAAATCAGAAAGAGCAGAGCAACCCACACCACTGTTGTCTTTCCAAAACGGTCTTCGGTATCACGCTTAAAGACAAGGCGGAAGAAGAGAAAACCCAAAACGCTCCAAAAGGCCAAAATCAGGTAGGATTCCGCAGAAAGGGCGCTCATCTGCCAGAGGTTGGGTACCAGCAGGAAAAGGCTGAAAAGCATTGCCATGGCACAGCCGATTACGCCCGTCACTTTTATGATGTTACTGCCTTCCCTTTTGGCAATACAATATGCGCTTGCCGATGTATAGCCGTAGGCAAAAGTCGCGCCGATTGTGGTTACGTCAACAATCCAGCCGATTGCAGTTCTTCCCAAAAAAGGAATGACCAAGGAAATAAGCGCAATAAAGAGAACGGCATTTCTTGGTCCCCCAGACTTTCCCAAAAAGGAAAAACATTTAGGAAGAATGGCATCCTTTCCCATGGCATATAAAAGACGGCTGGCTGCAATTGTATTTCCGATGATTCCCGTAACAATCGCTCCCAGTACGGCAAGTCCCAGCACAAAAGATGCCCTGCCCCCGCCAGATTGCGCCACAGAAAAGAATACGGGCATCTGCTGACTGCCATGCATTTTTCTCAGAAAGCAAACGTATCGTGCCCAGTCAGCATATCCCTCTGGCTGAACGGCAACGGCAATAAAGGTCAGTGCCACATAGGCAAAAAGTCCAAAAATCACCGCTACTGCCATAATCAAAAAGGAACGCTTGGCTGAAAAGGTAAATTCAGACGCAGAATGAGAAATCGACTCAAATCCAACAAAGGCCCAGGGCGTTAGAGAAACAATACTGAATATCTGCAGGAAGTGGTTTTTCCTTTCGCTGAATGTCGGCGTAAAATCAACAGCAGTCAGGTTGCCGCTTTTTACTACCCACACAAGACAGAGCAGTATGCCGACCACAAGAATCAAGGCCATTACCGTCTGCACGAATACGGAAATTCGGCGGGCACACATACAGAGCAAAGTCAGAATGCACAATACGCCAATCTGCAAAAGTACTTCGCCCATGTAGATGTCATAGCCTGCAAGGCGATAGTGAAAGCCAAATTGCAGCATTGAGCCAAAAATAGTGCGGCAAATCAATGCCAGAGCCGTCAAGTTTGCCCAGAGGATTGCAATATAGGTGAGGCTCAAAAACCATGCACTCAAAAAACCATGGTCATAACCAAAAGTCTCCTTTGCATAGGTAAAAGTACCGCCAGAATCAGGGTAACGGTTCATCATAAAATGATAATTCATGCCTATCACCAGCATGATGACGGCACCAATTGCCATGCCGACGGCAGTTCCAACCGGTCCTGCAATCGGCAAGAAGGTTGTTCCGGGCATGACAAATGCACCCCAGCCCACGGCTGAACCAAATGCCAATGCACAAGCAGCAAAAGGAGAGAGGTAAGGGGTTAATCCGGAATTTTCTTGCTTCATACTTCCACTATGATAGCACACTTTACGCAAGAAAGCAAAAAAATAGAAACTAAAACCATGCAGGATTATAGAGATGGATTATGCCGCACAATTTTGCCGCCATGCAGACCAGCAGGGCTATCAGGCTCGTCGTATACATCAGCATCACGGTGCGGTTAATGTCATCAATCTCAGGCTCCCTCCACCGCCTGCCAAGATAGGGCTTTTTTTCCAGCAGACCGCCGTAATAAGCGTCTCCCCCCAATTGCAGGCGCAGGGCTCCGGCACAGGCAGATTCCGTCTGTCCTGCATTAGGACTTTCATGCTTATAGCGGTCACGCAAAAATGTTCTGGCGGCACGGATAGGATTATAGGGAAAGGCATAGCGGCTGAAGACCGAAACAAGATACAAGACCAAAGCGGCAAGCATCATGCAAAGAGCGGCAAGACGGGATGAAAGAAGGTTTGCAAAATCGTCAAGGCGGGCGGCAAGGGTGCCAAAATAGCGGTAGCGGCTGTTTTTGTAGCCAATCATACTGTCCATTGTGTTGATTGCCTTGTACAAAAGCGCAAGGGGGGCTCCGCCTATGCTATAGGCAATAAGAGGAGCCACAAGACCGTCGTTCGTGCTTTCTGCCACAGTCTCCACACAGGCTTTGATTACGCCGGGTCTGTCCAATACTTCTGTATCGCGTCCAACAATGCGAGCCACCGCCTTTTGTCCGTCCTTTAGTGAACGGGAAAGGCTCATGTATACATTTTCCGCCTCATCACGCAAGCTGCGGGCGGCAAGACACTGATAGCCCCAGAAGACATCCAGTCCGTATGCTGCATAGACGAGCCAGCGAAGATTAAAACGCATGCCCGCATACATAAGCCCGTATATGACCGCAAAAGGAAGGGTATAGGCGTACATGCACACTATCAAGGCAAGCAGACCTCCGGCAAGCCTTTCGCCCCACTTTGTGTCAGGGAAGATTTCGCGAAAGAGCGATTCCAGATGAGCAATCAATTTTCCCAGCAGAACCACTGGATGCGGAAGCCAGCGCGGATCACCCAAAAGCGCATCCAGCAAAAAAGCCGCGGGAATCTTAAAAAACTGGAACAAAAGATATGTGTTCATCGAAAGCAATGATAGCAGATTAGCACGCTTTTGTCACAAAGTCGCAGCAATTTTTCCCAAACGGAACATGCCGCAGTCTGTCTGCCAGCCGTAATAGGAATCCACCCCTTCATTCTGACCTTCAAGCCCATGTAACGCATATTGTCTGAAAAGCGACATCTGGGTGCCGCCATGTCCGATTACAACAATCACCTCATCCCCATCAGGCTCAGCAAGGATGAGCTCAAAAGCCTTTGCCGTTCGCGCCAGAAATTCTGCAATGCCTTCACCTGCACTTTTGTCTGACGGCGGACACTTCATCTGGGCACCGCTGTCCACAAAAGCCTGATAGAGCCGTCGTGTCTTTTTATCGGAAAAAAGTTCCTCGGCAGTCTGGTTTTCAAAAAGTCCAAAATCCATTTCCCGAAAGTCTTCCACCATACAGACAGTCGCCTGAGGATAGAGGATTTCAGCAGTTTGCAGGGCACGTTTCATGGGCGAGACATATATTTTTTTAGGAAAAAGCAGCCGCTCCCGTAAGGCGGGACTAAAGGACTGGGCATAAGAAGAAAGAATTTTTTTAGCGTGCTCCACCTGCTTCCTTCCCGCCCCGCACAAATCCAAATCACTTGCACCGCCTGCATAACGCTTTTCCAGATTTGCCACTGTCGCACCATGGCGAAAAACCATGAGGTGGCGGAATTTCTTCTGCAGACAGTCAAGGCTTCCTTTTATGACACGGGGGATTCCTGCCGTCATCAGCACCACGCAATCCGCCAGCGAAGCAAGGGCAATGTTCAGCCGCCCGTTTTCTTCCCGCAAAACACGGCTTTCCTGCTCCAGGGGAATGATTCCCAAGCCCATTTCGCTTGCAATCACCGCAGCAAAACTTGCAAGGCGCACACAGGTAAGGGAAAGCGGCGGCTCCACAACTCCTTTCCCACACTCTTTTGCATAGGCGCGAGCATCTTCTGCCGACACCACGTGCCTACATTCAGGAGGAATATGCAAGCTGTCTAAAAAAATGCGGCACCCGCTATGAACGCCGCCAAGAAGTAAAATCATCTTTCCTTACGCAACCATTTAACCAGCGTGACGCTCAGAAGAATTACCTGCTGCCTCCCGTTCCTCCACTTCCTCGTAGTTGAGGGGCTTCTTTCCGTAAATCAAGCCGTGCTCGTCTTCATCAGGATGCTTTCCGTAGGGAGCGTTGGCAAGCAAAAGCTTGAGGCGGTTCAGCTGGTTCACTTCGCTGGAGCCAGGATCGTAGTCGATTGCAGAAATATTGGCCTCAGGGTAGCGACGGCGCAATTCCTTGATAACACCACGACCACAGACATGGTTAGGCATGCAGGCAAAAGGCTGTACACAGGCAAAGGTCTTTACGCCCTCGTGAATCAAATCCACCACTTCGCCAGTCAGGAACCAGCCCTCGCCTGTCACATTGCCCAGAGAAATGATGTCCTTTGCATAATCCATCTTTTCGTAAATGGAAGTGGGAGCCGTAAAACGCCTGCTCTTTTTAAGCGTCTTTGTTACATATCCGCGGAATTTTTCTGTCATCCAAATCAAGAGGCGGGCAATACGCTCTCCGCTCTTGGGAACAGCAAGATTCTTGTGCTTGAAGATATTGTCCGAGAAGTTGTAGAGCAGGAAGTCGATGAATCCCGGCTGTACGCACTCTGCACCCTCTTCCTCAATGGTCTCAACAAGATTGTTGTTTGCCGTCGGATGCAGTTTGACGAGGATTTCACCAACGATTGCCACGCGGGGCTTTTTAATGGGCAGAAGCTCAAGATTGTCAAAGTCTCGAACCACGCCACGCACAATCTTGTGATAAGTATGGAGGGACATGTTCTTAAGTTCACGTCCGATAATCTCATTCCACTTTTCGTAGAGGGCATTTGCACTTCCAGGCACTTTTTCATAAGGACGCGTACGATAAAGCACGTGAATTAAAAGGTCACCCAGAATAAAGGCCATGACGATACCCTTACCCAGCGAGAATGTCAGCTTAAAGCCAGGATTATTTTCCAAGCCCTGAGCAGAAAGAGAGATTACCGGCACATGTCCCCAGCCAGCGTCATTCAATGCGCGACGGATAAAGCCGATATAGTTTGTCATACGGCAGCCGCCACCTGTCTGAATGATTGCAAGGCTTACATGGTTGATGTCGTATTTTCCGCTTTCCAAGGCCGCCATCAACTGACCGGTGACCAGAATGGCAGGATAGCAGGCATCATTGTTTACATACTTCAGACCTACATCCACCGCTGCCTTGTCTACTTCCGGCAGGAACTCAATCTTGTAGCCTTCGTACTCAAAGACTTTCTGATGCAGACGCATGTGGATAGGACTCATCTGGGGAGCAAGAATCGTATGCGTGTACTTGAATTCCTTTTCAAAAGGCTTACGGTGATAGGCCGAAGACTTTGCGGGAAGTTTCTTTCTGTTGCGCTGCCGTTCCTTAACCGCCGCAATAAGGGAGCGGATACGGATGCGGACAGCACCAAGATTTGAGCCTTCATCAATCTTAATCAGCGTGTACATGCGGCCCTTTGCCTTCATGATTTCATCCACCTGGTCGGAAGAAATGGCATCCAGACCGCAGCCAAAGGACGTAAGCTGCACCAGTTCAAGATTCGGCATGCCCGTCACAAATGCACCCGCACGATAGAGACGGCTGTGATAAGTCCACTGGTCTACGATACGCAGGGGACGTTCCACCTTGCCCAAGTGAGCCACTGATTCTTCGGTAAAGACTGCAAGCCCCAGACCGTTAATCATTTCAGGAATGCCGTGGTTGATTTCCGGGTCAAGATGATAGGGGCGGCCAGAAAGCACGATGCCGTTTGCACCCCGCAAAATCATTTCTTCCAGAGCCTCTTCACCCGCCTGCTGCACTTCCTTGCGGAATTTTGCCTGTTCCTGCCAGCCTGCCTCCACCGCCTCGTTAACCTGCTCACGGGTCAGCTTAAAATGCGGGCTCAGTTCTTCGTAAAGGCGCTCTGCAAGACGCTCCTTGTTCTCAATGGGCAGGAAGGGGTTCATAAAAAGCACCGATGGATCCTGCCTGAGAGCATCCACATTGTTCTTCAAAACCTCGGAATAACTGGTGACAATCGGACAGTTATAGTGGTTGTCGGAGCCAGCATCTTCAATCTGCTCGTAGGGGGCACAGGGATAGAAGATGAATTTGCAGCCCACTTTTAGAAGATGCATAATGTGTCCGTGACTTATCTTTGCCGGATAGCAGACTGACTCTGAAGGAATCGTCTCCAAGCCTGACTCAAAGACATTGCGCGTAGAACGGGGAGAAAGACGGACGCGGAAGCCCAGTTTGGTAAAGAAAGTAAACCACATGGGATAGTTTTCGTACATATTGAGGACGCGGGGAATGCCCACCTCGCCCATGGGAGCGTCAGAAAGAGCCAGCGGCTTGTAGCTGAAAAGCCTGTCGTACTTCCATTTAAAGAGATTGGGAAGTCCCTTGTTTTCATCAGTTGCGCCGCTGGACTTTGCGTTTCCCGCATCCACAACGGTGTTTCCGCCTGCAGCACGCTCGGCACCTCGTTCACAGCGGTTACCCGTAACAAAGGTGCGGACTCTCCTGCTGTCCGTGCCGTCATCGCTGTTTGTGGTAAAGGTGTTTATGGTCAAAAGACAGTTGTTCTGGCAGCCACCGCAACGGCGCAGTTCCAAATCCACATGAAAATTATCCAGCTGCTCAGGCGTTGCAATGCCAGAACGGATGACCGGCGGCACAAAACCAACTTCTTCACCCGGCTTTGGAGCGGTCAAATCGCGCCACTGGTCGTAGGCAATCAAAGCCGCACCATAGGCACCCATAAGACCTGCCACATCAGGACGGTAAACGTGTACGCCCGCAATCTTTTCAAAGGCCCGCAAGACAGCATCATTGTAGAAGGTGCCGCCCTGCACCACAACCTTTGTACCGATTTCGCTTGCATTGCGCAGTTTTATAACCTTGAACAAAGCATTTTTGATAACCGAATAGGAAAGACCCGCGGAAATATCGGCAATGGTTGCACCCTCTTTTTGCGCCTGCTTTACGCGACTGTTCATAAAGACCGTACAGCGGCTTCCCAGGTCAACAGGCTTTTCTGCCATAAGGGCAATGCGGGAGAATTCCTTGATGTCAAGGTTCATGGAGTTTGCAAACTGAGACAGGAAAGAGCCACAGCCAGAAGAACAGGCTTCGTTCAACTGGATGGAAACAATGGCACCATCCTTCATGCGGAGGCACTTCATGTCCTGTCCGCCAATGTCCAGCAGGAACTCTACACCGGGAACAAAGAAATCTGCGGCGCGATAGTGGGTAATGGTCTCAACTTCGCCCGCATCCACGCCCAAAGCCGCCTGGAACAAAGCCTCGCCATAGCCAGTTGAAACGGAACGGGCGATATAGGCATGCTTAGGTAAAATTTTATACAGGTCTTTTAGGACGCGGACTGCCAGATCCACAGGATTTCCCGCATTCATGTCATAAAAACGCCAGAGGATGCGGCCTTTCTGGTCAACAAGCACAGCCTTTGTCGTCGTTGAGCCTGCATCCAATCCCAGGAAGAGCGGGCCTGAGGCCTCGTCGAGAGGTGCGGTTTCCGTTACTTCTTTTGCGTGGCGCGCCTTGAATTCGTCCAAATCCGCCTGATCCTTAAAAAGTGGTTCCAGACGCTGCACTTCCTGCATTTCCGCGCCAACAAGGTTTTTCAGATTCTCCCGGAATTCGGCAATAGTGGGATATTCAGGCTGCTTCTGTCCCGTAATTACGGAATGCCTGGTGTCTGCGTTCAGGGCGGAGCCTGCCGCCACAAAAAGCTGGGAATTATCGGGCACAATGATTGCATCTCCCTCAAGGTGCAAGGTCTCGATAAAACGCTGGCGGAGCTGGTCAAGAAAGTGAAGCGGACCGCCCAAAAACGCCACGTTTCCACGGATGGGCTTACCGCAGGCAAGACCGCCAATAGTCTGGTTCACCACCGCCTGAAAAATGGAGGCCGCAATGTCTTCACGGCGGGCCCCTTCGTTAATCAGCGGCTGCACGTCAGTCTTTGCAAAAACACCGCAGCGGGCCGCAATTGGATAAATGGTCGTGCATCCGGCGGCAAGCTTGTTCAGGCCAGGGGCATCGGTTTCCAAAAGGGCAGCCATCTGGTCAATGAATGCGCCCGTACCGCCCGCACAGGTTCCGTTCATGCGCTGGTCAACACCACCGGTAAAGTAGGTAATCTTTGCGTCCTCACCGCCAAGTTCAATGACCACATCGGTGCGGGGAATCAGTTTCTTTACGGCAGTGGTAGCGGCAACAACTTCCTGAATAAAGGGGATATTGAGCCACTGAGAGACAGAGAGACCGCCAGAACCAGTTACCTTTGCACTGATTCTGCGCCTGTCGCCTTCAGGAAGTTTTTTCTCAAGTTCATCAAAGGCACGGTTTACCACTGTGATAATTGTGTTTCGGATGTCAGCACGATGCCGCTCATAGGCGGAAAATAAAAAAGTGCCGTCATCGTCCAAGGCAACAACCTTTACCGTGGTGGAACCGACATCGATTCCCATTCTGATTGGATTAACTGCCGGTGTAAACTGCATGTCTGCCATTATTATCCCCTTGCCTGTAGTGTAATAGGATAAATATACTACAAAAAGGAGGATTAGGCAATCTTATTGCATGGAATGATGGACTTTAGCCTTACTTTCCCACTTCGTCAATGGTGCCGTATTCGCACAAGGCATCGGCAACATGCGCGTGTTCCAAAAGTTCCAGGTTTTTCTTGATTTTCTTATAAATGCGGATTTCCCCAAAGCCCGTTCCGCCGCCCAGCATCTTGAGCAGCTTTCGCTGTCCCTCAGGAGCCTCGTAATCACGCACGAACATTTCCGCCGTCTTACAGAAAATATCCACGTCAATGACAAGCCGCTTGCGATGCACGCTTACACTCCAGTGCAGTTTTTCACCGTCCGCATCCACCGGCATCTCAAAACAGTCATGCACTTCGGTTATCTTGTCAAAAATCTTGTCTTTTATCTGCAGTATTTCACCTTCGTGGCAGACATAGAGCTTTAACTTTCCATCATATTCGCCCTCAACGGCAAAGCAGGACTTGGTTAAGGCGCGACCGGTAATAAGGCTGGTCAGATTAGATGACGATACGTGGAAAGACGGCGAGGACAGGGCACTACCCCACAAGCGATCGCAATAGCCAGAAGATTTTCGCGGAATGACCGTGTACTCCACTCCATTTACATGGATAACACCGGCAAACACCGTCTTTGCCCCGTTTGCAATCCAAAAACTGTCCTTTTTGTTGTGAAGGGGTGCGGATGCTATGTGCTTTTCAAAATGAAGATTCCAGTCTATCGCGCCAGCATTGCACAAGAGTTCGGGAGACTCACGAAGTTCCCTTTCCGTCACACGAATATAGCCGGTCAGATGCTCGTCGCCAAACGTACAGTCACCTGCCCTAAATTCATTCTCGGCCTTATTCCACTGCAACTGCGCAGAAGGCATGAAATGGTTGAACTGCTTTCCATCACGGCCAAAAATTCCAGCCTTTACCAGAACATACGATGGCTGAACTGCCTTTTCCTGAGAAGCAATTCTTGAAGACTCCATGCCGGCCATTGCATACTGCAAATCCGCATTGGAAAGGGAAAGTTTTGAAGTCTGTGCTAAAACAGGATTTTTAGGAGAGATGGAAGGATTTACCAGATACAGTTCGATGAAAAAAGAGCGTTCTTCACCTGTGGTTTTATTCACCCCGACAAAAGTATAGCGCCAACGTTCAAAGCCATTATGGCGTAGCTTGCCCTTTAAAATGTAATGTTCATAACGCAACTGCTTCTTTGATACGGCCATAGTGACTTCACCCTTACTCATATTGTCGGCAAAGCTCACAAAGACTTCAATCTTTTTTACGAAAATGCACTTACCCTACCATGCACCGATTACTTGAAGAATTTATTAAGCGTTTTGGTAAAGTCCGTTTTTTCCTCGGGAAAATTATCATCAAGATATTCAAAGCACTCAACGGCAGCGCGCTGAACATGCTCGTACCAAATCTGATACAATTCAGGCTCAAAGTCATTTCCAGGATAGGGCGCACCCTGAACGTCAGACACCAACTGACGCAACATTTTCACACACTGTTCATACTTCTTGTTCATATGCACTCCTGCCTTTTTTCTTAGTGTACAGGCAAATCAGATTTTTCGCAAGGCTTTTAAAAGGCCCTGTTGACAACAGGCTTCTAGAAAAGGTCCTCCCATTCTTCAATAATCTTTACGCCGCTTGACGTTCCCAGCCTGTTTGCGCCAGAGGCAATCATTTTTCTGGCGGCCTCCGCAGTACGAATGCCACCACTTGCCTTTACGCCCATTTCTTCGCCCACCGTCCTCCGCATCAGGCGCACTTCGCGAGCCTTAGCCCCATTGGGCATGGGGCATCCGTACATATCCTTTGGCGTGGCAAAACCAGTGCTCGTCTTTACAAAATCCGCTCCAGCCGCCTTTGCACATGCACAGGCTCGGGCAATTCCCTCGTCCGAAAGATAGCATGTCTCCAGAATGACTTTTACCAGAGGACTTTTATGCATGTCCTTTCCCGTCATACGAGTAGCCTGAACCACATAAAAAATATCACGCTCCACGTCATCAAACCTGCCCTCGATTGCCGCGCCGATGTCCATCACCATGTCCACTTCGTCAGCACCCTTTTTCACTGAATTCGCTGCCTGAGCCGCCTTGTCCTCCGTTGCATCCGCTCCCAGAGGAAACCCTATCACCGTACAGACCTTTACGTCAGAACCGGCAAGCAGAGAAGAAGCCAGCGGCACATGCACAGGATTTACGCACACAGCGGCAAAACCATATTGCCTTGCCTCGCCGCAGAGTTTTTCAATATCAGCACGGGTGGCATACGCAGCCAATTGCGTATGGTCAATCATCTTGGCTAGCTGTTCTTTTGTAACCGTCATATCGCCTCCAACAGAATGCCGACAGGCATACCGAAACTTCGGAAAAAATCACGTGACCCAAAATTCCGCAGGTGATATGCTAGCACATCCGTCACCTTTTTTCATCAGGAAAGCCCTGTTTGCCCAAGATTTTCGTGTAAAAACAGGGCATTTCCCCATAATTTTCTGAAAATTTTCTTAGACAAATGAGCATTTGCAGAGTATAATTTGTAATGGTTCTGCCGTATACGCAACAAAACAACCATGCGGCCACACCAGAAGGAGCAATATGAGGAGTCTGAAACTTTCTGCTAAAATGTGCATTCTTACGGGAATTGCCGTTGTAGTCGCGGCAATCGCCGTAGAAGTCGTCTGTCTGAGTCTGTTTCACTCGGAATTCACCGATAATGTGCGGATGAATCTTGAAACCGTGCAGCGCGGTATCGAAAACAACCTGCGCAACAGAAACATCATCCTGCGTAACGCTGTCGTCGCACTTGCCGGACGGCCGAATTTTGTGGAGGCAATGGAAAGCGATGACGCATCTCTCATCCTGCGCCTTGCTGACGAAAAGAAAAGCATCGTAGGAAACGACATCATGTTTGTCACCGATGCAAGCGGGCGCGTCATCGGCGGTTCAGGCGGCACCTTTACCCGCGGCATGGATATTTCAGACATGGCCTGTGTCAAAGATATCGTCAGGGAAGGTCTGTCAGAGGCCGCAACCTATGAATCAAAGACAGGGGTTGTGGGGTACGCCATGCTCTCCGCCGCAGCAATCAAGGATTCCAGCGGTCAGTTGATTGGCGCTCTTGTCGCAGGCTACGACCTTTCACTGCAAAGTTTTGTAGACCACATGAAAAACATCTACAATATAGAAATTTCCATTATCGAAGCGGATATACGCGTATCCAGCACGGTGAAAAATGCAGACGGCTCATCATGGGCAGGCTCAAGGGTCACCAATCAGGAAGTTCTCCAGCATGTGGAAAAGGAAGGCAATGTGTACGAGACGGAGTCTGTACTGCTCGGCACAAAATACCTGAACATCTACTTTCCGCTTAAAACCCAGTTGGGAAAGATTACGGGTATGATTTCAACATTCCGCAGCAAGGCGGCGATTGACCGCACCATTTCAAACGCTATAAAAATCACCGCAGGCTTCATGCTTGCCATACTGATTATCGTCTGTCTTGTGGCTGCAGTCATCATCATCCGTCTGCTCAGCCCGCTCAAGAGCGTAAAAGAGACGCTTAATGACATTTCAAGCGGAGACGCAGACCTTACCAAGCGCATTCCCCTCAAGACCAACGATGAAATCGGCGACGTCGTCATCGGATTCAACACTTTCTCAGACAAACTCCAGCACATCATCCGCGAAATGAAGGAAAGCAAGAATGTGCTGGATATTACGGGCGAAGATTTGCAGGGAAGCATTGCCGACACAACATCATCCATCACGCAGATTCTGGCGAATATCGACTCAATCCACCGGCAGATTACCGAGCAGAAGGCAAGCGTTGACCAGACAGCGGGAGCCGTTGACGAAATTTCCGCAAATATTGTCTCGCTCAACCACATGATTGAAAATCAGTCTTCAGGCGTAACCGAGGCAAGTGCGGCGGTAGAAGAGATGATTGGAAACATCAGCTCCGTAAACGCCTCAATGGAAAAAATGTCCCGCTCATTTACCGATTTGGAGCAGAATGCGCAGAGCGGATTTGTCAAACTGCAGGACGTACACGAAAAAGTACAGCAAATCGAAAGCCAGTCACAACTGCTGCAGGAAGCGAATACGGCAATCGCAAACATCGCAAGCCAGACGAACCTGCTCGCCATGAACGCGGCAATCGAAGCGGCCCATGCCGGTGAGGCAGGAAAAGGCTTTGCGGTTGTTGCCGATGAAATCCGTAAACTTTCCGAAACGTCAACCACCCAGTCAAAGACAATCGGCACTCAGTTGAGCCAGATTCAGGACGCAATCAACAATGTAGTGACCGCCTCAAACGAAGCAAGTTCCGCCTTCTCCACCGTCGCACAGGAACTCAAAGACACCGACCAGTTAGTCATCCAGATTCGTTCCGCAATGGAAGAACAGAATGAAGGTTCACGGCAGATTACCGAAGCCCTCAAGATTATGAATGACAGTACGGTAGAAGTGCGGGATGCATCGAAAGAAATGAACGAAGGAAACAAGGTCATTCTGGAAGAAGTGCAGCATCTACAGGACACCACCGGCATAATGAAATCCAGCATGGATGAGATGCACACAGGCGCACGGAAAATCCATGAAACAGGTTCCGCACTGAGCAACATCTCCGACAAGGTAAAGGAGTCCATCGACCGCATGGGCACACAGGTTGACCAGTTCAAAGTATAAGCGAAAAGGACGCAAAACGCCTCAAGGCTGCCGAACGGATGCATATTCGCGGCAGCTTTTTTTTCTTGCTAATTCTCAAAAAGTATGATAGAATAGAAAAAATAACACTGATTCCCAGGGAGACAAAATGAAAAAATTAACACTTACCATTAAAATTGCAATCCTTGCTGCTTTTGGAATCATAGTATCTTCAATCGCAGTAGCCATTATCGCTATCAACATCAACTCAAGCGAAATCAAGGATTTGATAACCGAGCAGTTGGAGACAACTGACATGGGCGTTATGGAGACGCTTGCCACGCGAAAAATTGCCGTTGAGCGCGCAACTTTTGCACTTGCCGATAAAACCAGGCTTGCGGCTGCACTGGAGGAAAACGACCGGGACACCGCAAACAAACTGGTGCGTGAGGAAATCGAAGCCCTGCACGTAGACATCCTCTTTGTTACGGACGCAGACGGCGTTGTGTTTGCAGGCGGAAACCCAGGCACCAACCTCTCAAAATCCGATGTCGTGAGCGAGGCTATCAAGGGAAGAGCGGAAGTCAGCTATGAAAACACGCCCTTTTCTGAATACGCAATGCTTGTATCACAGCCGGTCATAAAAAACGGCAGTGTCGTAGGCGTGGTTGTCTGCGGCTACAATCTTGACAAAAATTTTACCGATGAAATCAAAAAATCCTATAAAGTAGACTGTACTGTTTTTGACGATGACACCCGTGTAGCCACCACACTGGGAGCACATTTTATCGGTACTAAAATTGACAATCCGACAGTCATCAACACCGTTCTGAAAGGCGGCAGCAATTTTGAGGGTGAAACGACTATCGCAGGACAGAAGTACATGGCCATCTACGTTCCCCTTAAAGACGGTAGCGGAGACGTAACAGGCATGCTCTTTGCCGCAAAAGAAAAGAGCGTAATTGATAACGCTTTACGCAAAATGATGACGATTATCCTTCCCGTTGTCATTGCATTGATTATTGCATTGGTCATCGTTTCCTTCGTATTCCTCAAAACCATGCTTAAGCCGCTTATCGGTGTTAAAGATACTTTGGTGGACATTTCAAGTGGCGATGCAGACCTTACCAAGCGCATTGAACTCAAGTCTCAGGATGAAATCGGTGACGTTGTTAAGGGATTCAATGCATTTGCAGAAAAACTCCAGACCATCATTGCAGACGTTAAGACTTCAAAAGATGACTTGGTTGTTGCGGGTGACGACATGGCAAGTGCGGCCCAGGACACTGCATCCTCAATCACTGAGATTATCGCCAACATCGAAAGCATGCACAAGCAGATTGAGGGACAGAAAGGCAGCGTAGACCAGA
>CAKZZO010000085.1 GCA_937885175.1 uncultured Treponema sp.
TTCGCCTGTGCCCTTTTTGTCTTACTTGTGAATGGATTATAATGCGTTTGCCCTGTGCAGAGTGGATGCAGTAAGCAAAAGGGATTTTTCTTAGGAATTTTCTACTTTAAAAGCAACTTAGCATACACGCCGCCTGAATAGGCAAGTTGCATCACATCGCTTGCCGTCTCATACCAGGCTTTTTTTGCATAGATTTCATTTGCCAGACCCAGACGCACTTTTTCTGCCAAGGGAATTTCCAGATTCAAATCAACAAAGCCAAAGACTTCCCAGCCTGCACTCTGCGATCCCTGCGTCTGACTGGGCAAATCCCGCGCCAGATAGCCATGCACATTGCATTCAGCCATCCACCCACTTTCCGAAACCCACCGCCACAAAAAGACGCTTTCACCGCCCACCATGTAACTGTAATCCCTATAGCGTGATGCCATGTCGGAGTCACGGTGAAAATGATAGTAATCCGTCGTTCCCAGCAGATTTAAGTCGCCATGGAACTGCCATTCAATCTTGCCCCTTTCATAGGAAATACGCTGCTTAATCACAAACCCCGGTGCCAGAGAAGACACATCCATATACGAATGCCAGCGAAAATCATAATCCAGCCCCATGCCAATGGAAGTATCCTTGTTTTCACCCCAGTCCGGCGCGCGGGAAAAAAGCATGCCGTTGCTAAAGATAAAAACATCATACATCAGATACTTTTCAATTTCCTTCAAACCGCGCCAAAAGCCAGAGCCTTTTCCTACAGCACCGCCAATGCGTAGCTCAAACTGACTGTAGGGAGAATTTGAATCGTGCCCATAGGGGTCGTTGTATTCCACATACAGTTCAGGAGAAAAATACACGGGAAATCGCTCTGACCTGTCGCCCGCACCACCACGAGACCAAGCCCAGGTATGCATTGTACCAACCGTTGTCCGTAACGAAAAAGCATGGATATTTCCCACCGTTCCGCGAGGTGCCTGCCGAGTCCACAGACGTTCAGGATTCAATGCCCAGCCCAAAAAGCCATGAATCTGCTCTGCCTCCAGTGAAAGCCTGTAGAGCATCTCTCCCACGGCAAAACCGCCCACCAGCGTGTAGACCAAATCATTGTAAGCGGGAGCCGTTGTCTCACAAAACCATTCCCACATGGCATCACTTGCCGCCGTCAGAACCAAAGACTCCACACGATTCAAATTTGCGCTCCGTCCCGCCATGTAGGCAAGGGCACCCTGATAGGGATGCAGCACAAAATTCGTCCAGTACCAGTCCGTATCCCACTCAGGCGCACGCTTGTAAAAAGTCTTCACCTGTTCCCATGTCACTTGAGCCCATGAAGCCTGCAAAACAAACCTGTCCCAGCCGTAAATGATTAGTTGTGTTGCCAGTGCCCCGGTAATGGCCGCCAGATAGTTTTTTTTCCCGTCATTTTCCTCATGCACAGGCCTTCCGTAACCGTCATAAAAAGAGGAAATTTTCTTTGCATCAAAAGTAATTTCCTGAGCAGGAGTCTGAGATTCTTCTTTTGTTTCTGTATTTTGGGCGACAATGTTTTCCGAACCAAGCCAAATAAAAAGGATAAAAGATGCTGCGATTTTTTTGGCTACCCGGCTTTCCGCGGCTCGCCTCCCCCGGCTCGTCCCTTGCGGGATTGCGGCTTTTGCAAAACCGCAACCGCTCCAATCCGGCGCAAGACTAGTCAGCATATCGCCTAAAAATCAAGGCACCGTTATGTCCGCCAAAGCCAAGAGATGCACTTGCCGCCAGCAAAAATTGAGAAAAACGTGCCATCTTGCGGACTGCACGGTGGTCAATACCGTAACGCTCCACGTCAAAATCCTTTACTTCACCAGCAATATGAACTTTAAGTGCGGAAGAATCAAAAAGCCTTATCTTTCCAATGCCGCTCTTGCCATTTTTTACCGCAGCCCATGCCTCATCAACCGTGTTTCCCACCGGAGAAACTGCCCCCATCCCCGTTACAACAACTCTACGTCGTGACATACAACCCCTACGCAATCATTTCATCCAGTTTTTTCTTTAAATCCATAATCTTCGCATACTGAGCAGCATAATCGTTATCTTCTCCGCGACGCAATGGCTCTACAATTTCTTCAATCGCCTCAAAAAGTGGAGTAAGAGCCACATTGCCAACCACACCCTTCAGGGCATGAGCGTCCTCAAAGGCAGCCTTTATGTCCTTTGCCTCAAGATGCGCACCCAATGAGCCAAATTTCTCATTTGCGGCAACCATCTTGATCATCTTAAAATAAAAGTCTTCCTTGTTCAGACAGCGAGCCATACCCGTTGTGTAGTCTGCACCGTATGCAATCAATGCTTCTTTTGTCAGCATGTCTATCTTTCCCCTATTTCAATGCCTCGAATTTTGCAGCTGATTCTGGCGACTCGTTTTTTAGAGCAGTGCCCTTCTTTACCTGCTCCAAGAGTTCATCAGTGGGTGTGGGCTTTCCAAAGTAGAATCCCTGAATCTTTTCACAGCCGTACTCCTTCAAGAAGTCAAACTGTTCTTTTGTCTCAATGCCTTCCGCAAGCGTATGAATACCCAGTTCCTTTGACATCCTCAAGAGGGAACGCAAAATCGTGCCATTCTTTCCCTGAGGGTCAAACTTTCGCATAAAGCCAATGTCCAGCTTAATCAGGTCAAAGTTAGTGTCCTGCAAGACATTCAGCGAAGCATAGCCGTCACCAAAGTCATCCATCCATACCTGATAGCCCAGCGCATGGAAGCGGTCAATTTGATTCTGCAGGAATTCTGCATTGCGGGAGAAGCCGCTTTCCGTCACTTCAATCATCAGCATATTGTGGGGAACTTCGTAGCGGTCTGCAATTTCAGTAATCGCCATCACCATATCCCGCTGGTCAAAGTCCGTGCGGCAGAAATTCAATGAAACTGGCACCGGTGTAAGTCCGCCAGCCTTACGCTTGTCATATTCGCGGCACACTTCTTCCACCATGTACAAGTCCATGCGGGCGCCAAGATTATAGTTTTCAATGACCGGCATAAAGATTCCGGGAGAAAGCAGACCACGCTCCGGGTCAAACCAGCGGGCAAGGGCTTCATAGTTACACACTTCGCCTGTCTCCGCACGGACAATAGGCTGATAGAAAACCTTAATCCAGTGTTCCTCCAAGGCCTGGGTAAAGAATTCAAGCACGTGCTGGCGGTCGTCATGCTCCTTCATCAGTTTCTGGTCGTAGTAGCAGATAAAGTCGTTGTGATTTCCCCGCAGGGTTGAACAGGCAAGGCGGGCATAGTCAATTGCCGTAATGATGTCAGGCTCTAAGCCATCGCCTTCTGGAAAAATACCCGCATGGAATTCCACACCGTTTCCTTTTCCCGCTGTCTTTAATTTTTTGCGCAAGTCTTCCAACTGCCACTTATGGCGGTCAATACCCGTCATCACGGCAAAGTGGTCATCAGAAATGCGGCAGACTGGCATATCACCAAAAGTTTCCTGCAAAAGTGTAGACACTCTAATCAGCAGGTTGTCGCCCTCAGGGTAGCCAAAGCGGGCGTTATAGGCCTTCATGTTCATAATGTCCAGATACATGAACACAACCGTGTCGCCTGTTTCAAACAACTGCTTTTTCTTCATGCCGCAAAGTTTCTTAAAATAAGACATATTGGGCAAATCAGTAAGCGGGTCTTTTTCAGTAGTTCTAATGATATAGGTTTCTTCTGCAATGCGGATAGTTTTGTCCACACGGGCAAGAATCATTTCCGGCATGTCAAAGGGCTTAGTGATAAAATCATTGGCTCCGCGCTCAAAAGTTTCTATTTCAGCATCCTTATGAGCCGTCAGGACAATGACTGGAATGTGGCGCAGCAAATCATCAAGGCGGATTTCCTTGAGCACCTCAAAGCCGTTCATCTTGGGCATCGAAAGATCAAGCAAAACAGCGGAAAGTACGCTACGGTGCCGTCTGATAAACTGCATCGCTTCCAGACCATCTTCCGCAGTCTCTACCTTATAGCGTTCTTCCAGAATATTACGCAAAAGTTCACGGTTTACTTCTTCATCGTCAACCACAAGCAAAAGCGGCTTATCCTGCACGTCAAGCGGGGTAACCTCCAGATTATCTATATTTGCCATCGTCTTCTCCTTTAAAGCCCCAGCAGTCACCACACACCAAGGATGGCGCAAACAGCGATTGCAGGCTTTAGATTGCAATCACTCGGAATAAAAACCAACTCTAATTATACAGCATTTTTATAGAAAAAACCACATAATATTTGCATTTTCCTTGCATATTCGTGCTATACTTATTAGAAAAGAAGCATACAAGGGAGTGTTTTATGTGTAATTTTCAGTTTTATGCACCTACAAAAGTAATTTTTGGAAAAGATACGGAAAATCAGGTGGGAAGTCTGGTTGCAGGCTATAAATGCAGGAAAGTACTGCTGCATTACGGTTCAGGCAGCGTAAAAAAGTCTGGCCTGCTTGACCGCATCAAGGCATCGTTGGATCAGGAAAAAATTTCGTATGTAGAACTTGGCGGCGTAGTGCCCAATCCCCGACTTTCGCTTGTAAGGGAAGGCATTGCGCTCTGCAAGAAAGAAGGCGTGGACTTTCTGCTGCCCGTAGGCGGCGGCTCTGTTATTGACAGCGCAAAGGCAATCGGCTATGGCGTGGCCAACGACTTTGACGTATGGGATATTTTTGAAAAGAAAAACCAGCCAAAAGCCTGTCTTCCCATCGGCGTGGTGCTGACCATTGCCGCCGCCGGAAGTGAAATGAGCAACAGTGCAGTCATCACCAATGAAGACGGCTGGAAAAAGCGGGGAAGCAACAGCGACACCTGCCGCCCCAAATTTGCCATAATGAATCCGGAACTGACCATGACGCTGCCAGCCTACCAGACACGATGCGGCTGCACCGATATCCTCATGCACACCATGGAACGCTATTTTACCAACAAGGGCGGCAACATGGAAATCACCGACAGTATTGCCGAAGCCCTCATGCGCACCGTCGTACACAATGCGCTGATTCTGGAAGAAAAACCCAATGATTACGCTGCCCGTGCAGAAATCATGTGGGCAAGCAGTCTGAGCCACAACGACCTGACTGGCTGCGGAAACGGCGGCAATGATTTTGCCACCCACCGCCTGGAGCATGAACTGGGCGGCATGTTTGACGTGGCTCACGGAGCAGGACTCGCCGCCTTGTGGGGCACGTGGGCACGCTATGTCTACAAAGACTGTCTGCCCCGCTTTAAAAAATTCGCGCTCAACGTATGGAATCTCCCCGCCAGCGGAAGTGATGAAGAAATTGCCCTCAAAGGCATCTCTGCCACCGAAGACTTCTTCCGACAGATTCACATGCCCGTAAACATGAAGGAACTGGGCATCAATCCCACCGATGAACAGATTGCCGAACTCGCCAAAAAATGTGCCATAACCACTGGCAACAATCTGGGAAGTGCAAAAGTACTGCATGAGGAAGACATGAAAAAGATTTACGAGGGGGCGCGCTAATCATTCCGCGTAACGGCGGATAATGCTTTCCGCCACTTCTATGCGGCTCTGCCTTGCGTCCATGGCGATTTTTTCTATGTGGCGGTGGGCCTGAGATTCGGTCATTTTGAGGTGCTCAACTAAAAGGCATTTGGCGCGGTCAACCCTTCGGGTTTCGTCCAGTTTGTTCTGCAAGCGGCGGTTTTCTTCCTCCAGTTTGGCAAGACGCGTCCGACTGGCCACCAGCAGTTTGACCGCCTGATAAAAGGATTCCGGGCTCAATGGCTTGGGAAGGACAAAGACACCGCTGTCTTCCACGCGCAGGGCAATGTCCTCCAGTTTTTCCACCGCCACCACCAAGATGATTCCCGAAGAAGTCGTTTCCGCCGCATGCACCGCAAAATCGTCTCCCAGTTCATTGAGCAGGGGCGTGTCTATAATCACCAGGTCAAAATCCCCATCCAATAAATAGCGGCGAGCCTCAGTACCGTCCTGACTGGTCACAATACGGTCAAAGGCATGAGACTGAAGCATGGAGGAAATGATTCCCATTGTGCTGCTTGTATTGGAAACGATAAGAACGCTGTCCATCAAGTCCCCTAGATTTCGGCAAATTCCGCTGTGCGTGCGCTTTCTTCCGCTACCTCAAAGGCATCAATCATGCGCTGAGTAAGCATGGTCTTTACAAAATCACTGGTAACCGCAAGGTGCACCGCTTCTTTCTGCGTAAGCGGCAGGCTGTCCAAGCCTTTTGTCTCTGCGGCAGACGCATTATAAAGGTCAAGGTTTTTTGCAGGAGGCAGGGAAGACTTCTGGGCAATTCCCTCAAAGCCTGCTCCCAGCACCAGATAAATTGCCAGATACTGATTGCATGACGGATCAGGCGAACGAAGTTCCAGCCGGGCATCTTCTTCCGTAGCGGCAGGAATGCGAATCAACTGACTGCGATTTTCCCGACTCCAGCTGATATAGCGGGGTGCCTCAAATTCGCCAAAACGCTCATAGGAATTGGGATAGGGATTCAAAAAAGCCGTAATTTCCCGCATACGAGCCATGATACCCGCCATAAACTGTCTGGCTTCCTCGCTTAATTCGCCCGCAAAGAGATTTTTTCCGTCTTTCCACAAGGAAATGCTCAGGTGCAGACCGCTTCCCGCCTCATTTGCCAAAGGCTTTGCCATAAACGAAGCAAAAAGTCCGTAGCGGTCAGCAACCGTCTTTACCACCGTCTTAAAAGTCGCAAGATTATCCGCCGCATTCACCGGGTCACTGTAGCGAAAGTCCACCTCATTTTGCCCCGGTCCCGTCTCGTGGTGACTCGCCTCAGGATGCACCCCCATCTGCTCCAGCGTCAGACAGATTTCCCGTCGCACATTTTCACCCCGGTCGCGGGGAGCCAA
The DNA here is from genome assembly GCA_937885175.1 of uncultured Treponema sp. Lineage (GTDB taxonomy): Bacteria > Spirochaetota > Spirochaetia > Treponematales > Treponemataceae > Treponema_D. The sequence continues at coordinate 6,862 of CAKZZO010000085.1, forward strand.
ATCACAGTAGCCCGCATGGTCATGGGGAGTCAGCGTCGGCTCTCCCTTGTCGTCCAATTTAAAGAGGTAGAACTCACATTCCGTACCAAGCCTGATTTCGTAGCCCTGTTCAGCCGCTTTTTTCACCAGATTTTTCAGGAGCAGGCGGGGGTCACCCTCAAAAGGCGTTCCGTCAATATAGCGTACATTGCAAAAAAACCTCACCACCCTGCCCGTCTGCGGTCGCCAAGGGAGCACACACAAAGTCGCAGGGTCAGGCACAATAAACAAATCGCTTTTGGTGACATTCAAAAACCCCTTTACCGCACTCGCGTCAAAACCAATGCCCGTCTCAAAAGCCCGTTCCAGTTCCGACGGCTGGATTGAAAGCGACTTTATCACCCCAAAAATGTCCGTAAAAAACAATTTGATAAACTTTACGTCATTTTCCTGAATATAAGTCAACGCTTCCTCTTTTGTGTACATCCTTTTGCTCCTTTTGCGGGGGAAGTCTCCCCCTCGGCTGCAATTCGTCCGTTTCGCGTCCTCATTTCCGCCTACCCCCTCTGCGGGGCATCCTTTGGCTTTTCAGCCCCGCAACGCCCCTATGCCATCAGTTTTTCATCGCCAGTATCTTTTTCAAATTCACTTGCGTCCATGGCACCGGTAATCACCGTATCCGACAATTCCCGATAGTCCGCCCACTTTTTGCCCAACCGCAGCAATTCATGCGCCGCAATGCTGGCAAAGGCATAGGCACCGTCAGGTCGCAGATGACTGTTGTCGCTCTTACCGTCAGGAAAGTTTTCATACTCGCCCGCATCAAAATTCATAAAAAAGCGCCGGCTCTTCGCCTCACCTGTTCTCTCCACATAGGCAAAAGTCAAAGCAGTCATATTTATAGAAGGAATGTTCAGTTTTTTTGCCTCAGCAAGAGCCGCCTCAGGATATGCCCCATGAGTGTCTTCCATTTTGTGCTCGGAAACAAATTTTCGGCGGGTCATGGGAGTAAGGATAATCGGCTTTACCCCCAGTGCCTGCAATTCACGCACAAAAAAAGCCAGATTCTTGCGGTATTCGCCACCTTCATCAGGAGAGGTGTAGCGTGCTGGATCCTGCTTTTTCTCATCATTATGGCCAAACTGAATCAGCGCAAAATCCCCCGTCCGAGCAGCCTTCTTTACGTCCTCAAACCGCCCCTCGTCAATAAAACTCTTTGAACTCCGCCCGTTTTTTGCAAAATGCAGGAAATTCGTTTCCGTCGGAAAAAAACGAGCCAGTTCCTGCACCCACCCCGTTTGGGGATACGTGGTACAGTCATTGTACTGCATGATTGAGTCACCTAAACAAAGAATACGCATATTGTCACCTACTTAGGGTTAGTATAGCGTGAAAAGGGGGAATTAGAAAAGAGAGAAAGGAGGGAACAAAAAGAGGATAAAATTACAAACTTGACTTTACACTGTCATGCTTATATAATAGTCATTAACTTAATGGACATTAAGTTAATGACTATTAAGTTACAAAACAAAGCAGGAGGCCGTGCGTATGGAATCTTTTTATGACAGGAAAAACGAGTTGCGTACCTTATCGGAAATTGAAAAGCAAGCCTCTGTGTCCGCCTGCTTCACGGTCATCACTGGTAGGAGACGTATCGGAAAGACCGAATTATTAAAAAAATTCCTCGAAAACAAGAAAGGCAGTTATTTATTCACCTCTCGCAGTACAGAAAAAGCATTGTGCCAGCAGTGGCAAAATCAACTTGAAAAAGACATCGGTCTGAAAATCTACGGCAGCCTTCAAACGCTTTCCGATGTATTCCAGCAGATTATGATTTATTCGCAAACAAAGCATTTTACCTTGGTAATTGATGAGTTTCAGGATTTGGAATACATAAGCAAGGCTATTTTCAGCCATTTGCAAAATATTTGGGACACCTATAGAGGCCGTTCAAAAATCAACCTTATCGTCTGCGGCTCCGTATATTCCATGATGGTAAAAATCTTCCAGACCCAAAAAGAGCCCCTCTTTGGACGGGCAAGCCATTCAATTCACCTAAAGCCCTTTGCACCCTCAGTCGTAAAGCAGATTCTCTCTGACTACAATCCCAAATACAAGGCAGAAGATTTACTCTGCCTCTACATGCTTTCAGGCGGAGTGGCAAAATATATTTTTCTGCTCATGTATGCCGGGGCAACCACAAAAGAAAAAATGCTCAAGGCAGTCTGCAATATGGCTTCCATTTTTTTAATCGACGGCAAAGACATTCTCGTAAGCGAAATCGGAAAGGATTATGGGGTCTATTTTTCAATTCTTACCTGCATTGCAGGAGGTCTCACCTCCCAGAGCGAAATAGACTCCATCATCCAAAAAAACACTGGTGCCTACCTGCAGAACCTTCAAGACATTTTTGGCGTAATCGAACAGACACATCCCCTGTACGCAAAAACAGGAAGCCGCAATGCACGCTACCAGATTAGCGATGCCTACCTCCGCTTTTACTTCCGATTCATTTATTCCCACCAGGACCTTGTTGAACTAGGAAACTACGACATGCTCAAGGAATACATTCAGCGCGATTACGAAACCTTCACCGGAAAAACACTGGAACTCTATTTTTCAGAAAAAATCCAAGAAGAAAAGGCCATCACCTCAATCGGCAGCTGGTGGGATAAAAAGTCTCAGAACGAAATTGACATAATCACCGTAAACGACCTTAAAAAAACCTGCCACATCTACGAAGTAAAACGCAAAAAAAAGAAAATTGATTTGTCAAAAGTCCAGGAAAAAGCAGATTTTTTCATGCAGAATCTGCCAGACTATTCATACACGATTACCGGACTTTCGATGGAGGATATGTAAAAAAACGTCTGCCGGGATGGAAAGGGGCTGATTCTTGTCCAGACGGCGGTTAAAGCCATAAAGAAGCGAACCGTCAGAGAAGGCAACATTTGCAAAGCGGGCGGTAGAGACACAGAAATATTTTTTCGCACCACATTCCTTTGCCATAAGCATGGTGCTGTCAGTGTTGAAAATGTTCGTGTCAATCATGCGCATGAGGTGCAAAGGTAGCAAACTCGCCGTCACCGTAGCCCACGGAAGAGCGGATGTCACGAACCAGCTCCACCATGTTGTTCTCGCTGATGTCAACGACATGAAGAACTTTTGGATTCCGTGCAAAAAGCTCATGGCAGATTGCAGAACCGATTGTACCCGCCCCACCGATAACGAGGAAACGGGAAGAAGGGATTGTTTCAGAAAGATACGCCTCATTTACGGCAATATCACGTTCAAAGAGGGGCTCAGTGCGTCCGATGAGGGGGAGAATGTTGTCTTGCATACTTTGTTCCTATATAAAAGTCATGTAAATTGAGCACTCGTGTATACAAATTGCATAAATAATGCTATTATCAATATATGCTGATTGAAAGAACAATTACATCAAAACTTTTGCAGTTACTAAAATCTTTCCCAGTCGTCACTCTGACTGGCTGCCGGCAATGCGGAAAATCTACGCTCTTGAAACATCTGCTTCCAGAAAATGCTATTTAAAGGCAGTTTTCCACGCATTTATGACAAACAGATTGAGCCTGAAGATTTCTACCCATCCTATATCAGGACATACATTGACCGCGATGTAAGGATTTTGCGAAATATAACGGATTACTCAGCCTGCCTCGGAAACTATGAACACAGCGTTTTTTTCAAACATCAAGAAAGTTAAAGAAATTGCCGGATTGAAGACAGAAAACACAGTCGTAATTTATTCAGGAAAAAGCCTGCCTGCAACAGAAAACTGCGGTGCTTATGTTTGCTGGAAGGAGATTTAGAAAGAATAGTATATATAGTGCTCTAATTCTGGTCGCGGTCGGAAACAGCGTTCAGCAGACTTACTAAACTACAGAATTCATTATAAGCATCGTTCAATGCAGGTAATCTGGATGAAAAAATGTCGGCAGAAAAACTTTCTGCCATTTTATCGGCGGCACTGTAGCAATCTGACTCGTGACCGTTCAAATAATGAGCATAATCATGCTCTTCATCAACAATGTCACCGTCAAAATATTTTATCCATGTTTCAATATTTCGTTTAGGTATAAAAATAAGCAATTTGTCATCTTCAGTCCGTGTTTCAATTTCCACAGCATTACAGGCATCATCAAACTGCAATTTTCTTTCCTGAACAGTTTTTTTATCTGCGTCAATAGCAACAATTAGAACATTTGAATCAAAACTTTTTGAACGCAATGCCCGAAGCCGCTTTGAGAATTGCATTCTTACATACTGCTCGCCACAACCGTCAGCCGGCAAAGGTAATGGAACTATCTTTCGTCCGCACCGCCCTGTGATATTATTTCTGAATAAGTAAGACCGCAGTCAGACTTAG
>CAKZZO010000086.1 GCA_937885175.1 uncultured Treponema sp.
GCGGTAGTCTGTTTTTGTTGGGACTCATTCGCCTGTGCCCTTTTTGTCTTACTTGCGAATGGATTATAATGCGTTTGCCCTGCAAGTTCCTTGATATTTATGGAAAATTTCAGTATCATTTTTCATTATGGCAAAGAACAGCAACAAAGCATCCGGAGGCTCTTTTCTTGACAAAATCCTCAGTCTTTTTGGCGGCGGAGATCCGGAGGCAGACAAGAAACGGCTTTTAAAAAACATTGCAAAACAGCTTTCTCACACAAAATATAAATTCTACAAGCAGAACGGCGACCAGATTTTACCCCTTTTTGGAAAATTCATCTGGGATATCTACAAGACCATCGGTCCCTGTCAGATGATGTTCCACAATCAGGAAAATCCCAACTACTTCAAGCATATCGTCATAAACTATTCCCTTTCAGACGAGCAGAAGGCTTTGGAAGAGACCCTCAACGAAGATGCCATCAAGAACATGGCTTCCAAAATGAATTTTGCCGACCTTAAAAAGAAAATTCGGGAAGATTTGGAAGTCTTTGCGGGTGGATTTACCGATGAAAAAGTCATCAAGACGGACAATATGTACACGCTGCTCATGGCATTCCGCTCATTCTGTACCTTTGACTTTTTCTTCATGCTCAAGAAATTTGACTCCTCTATTCACGAAGGCGACTTTAACAAGGTTCCACGCTTTGAATCCATCGATGCAAGTTATCTGGCTGACGACATCAAGGATTTTGCCTCTATCGTTGCGTCCATACCCTATGACAGCGACTGGAATGACATGTTTGCCATGTTCAAGGAAGTCCGTGGCACAGAACCGATTAAGGCGGCGCAATGGGCAAAAATCATGCAGCGGCTTCAGGGACTCCAGCGCGGTCACATTCTGGACATGATGATTCAGCTCATCACCAAAGACCCCTCTTATCACACGTCAGGAGAAATGAAGAGCGAGCAGGTTGTTGACCCCTATCTGGATAAAATCAAGAACGAGGCAAACAACACGGTCAACCGCCTTGAATCTGCGCAGAAAAATTCCAAGGTGGACAGCATCTTGATGCAGATTTTCAACACCACCAACATCACGGTGCTCAAAAACTACACGGAAGGTGGTGCCGCCCCCTTTGCAAAGAAGGAACTGGGTGACTTTGAATATGCCCGTGCCCTCAACTACCTCAAGGCCTTCCTCGTGGAATTCGTAAAGCGCGACGTGCGTGAATATGCCGATTTGGTTTTGATTCGCGGTCAGTGGGCTACAACGCCCCTTTCCCAGCAGATGAGCGACGCATACAATGCCATCCTGCAGATTTCTGATGCCATCACCAATTTTGACGACAAGATGGCGGCAGACGGCGAAGTTGGCATCAAACTCAAGACACATCTTCCCAGCACCGAACGCAGCAAGGAAGCGGCAAATATCGTGCGTACCCTCATTGGAGACGCAAATGACGAGGCTAAAGGATACATCGTCAATTGCACCAAGAACATCATCATCTTTGCCCGAAACGTTAAGGCTCTGATTGACGACTATCCCAAGAAGAGCCCGGAGATGATTGTAAACTGGAAAGAACTTGACCGTTTTGCCGAGCATCCAATAAATGAACTGGCAGTTGAGGTCTACAAAAAAATGTACCTCATCTCCAGCCTGATGCAGAGTCTGTTGGGTGGGGGCCAATAATTTCTGCATTTTTACACTGAAAAAAAGATACGAAGCGACCGATAATAAGGTATGGCAAACAGTTACGAAAAGCCTGATTTTTGGTCACGGAAAGCATTCTCAGAAGGCTATCCTGCCCGCTCGGTTTACAAACTCAAGGAAATCGACGAGAAATTCGGCATGATAAAAAAGAATTATCATGTGCTGGACTTAGGTGCTGCCCCGGGAAGCTGGACAACTTTTTTACTCCGTTCATTGGACGGAAGTGGAAAAGTAGTCTCCTGCGATTTGAATCCACTGGCAAAAGACGTAAAGGGCGACAACCTTGTCTTTATTCAGGGGGATTTAAATGAGGCAGACATCCGTGCATCCATCCAAAAAGAAGGTCCCTTTGACTTGCTTGTTTGCGATGCGGCTCCATTGACGACGGGAAACCGAGTTGTTGATACGGCACGCTCCACCGGTCTGGTAAAGATGGCGGTGTGGTATGCCCAGACAATGCTCAAAACTGGCGGAAATTTTGCCGTAAAGATTTTTCAGAACGGCGACCAGCAGAAAATCCTTATGGAAATGCGAAAACTGTTTCAGTCAGCAAAGGGATTCAAGCCGGAAGCATGCCGCTCCGAGTCATTTGAAACATACTTAATCGGGCTGAATAAAAAATAGGTCAGTTCAAAAAGGAATGAAAAGTGGTACTTAAACATACTGATTTTAAGAAACTATTGGAAAGCGCGACAATTGCCCTGGGTGCCTGCTCACTCGTCGTACTTGTTGCCGTCATTACCATAAAATCCCGCACGCCGGAAACTCCAATGAGCGGCATGGGCGGTCTGGAAACTCCTGGGCTTCCCATTGTCACCGATGAAGTGATTGAAGGTGTGGCTCAGGACATTGATGCCCCCTACACCGAGCATATTGAACTTTCCTATGCTGCCTACCGCGTAAAGCCCGGCGACATGATTGGCATTATCGCTCAGGAAAACGGCATTACAGAAGACACCATTATCAGCGTAAACAATATTCGTTCTTCACGCCTCTTACAAATTGGCACCTATCTGAAGATTCCTTCCATGCCGGGCATTCTCTACACCGTGCGCAAAAACGGCGAAACAGTGGAATCCATCGCAGAAAAATATGAGATTGACGCAGAAAAATGCGCCACGGTAAACAACCTCGCCCTTTCCGATTCCCTTACTGCGGGCACCACCCTCTTTGTACCGGACGCAGAAATGGACTGGGTGACACGGCAGGAAATCAACGGTGACCTCTTTAAAAAACCGATTCACGCCCGCTGGTACCTCACCTCTCGCTGGGGCTGGCGTGCAAGTCCCTTTACCGGGGCACGCTCATACCACAGTGGCGTGGACATGGCCTGTCCTCAGGGAACAAATATTTTTGCCGCCATGGATGGAAAGGTCACTTCCACCGGCTACAATGCCACCTACGGAAACTACGTGATTATCACTCACCACTCAGGCTACCAGACGCTCTACGGCCACATGAGTGCAATCCTCACCGTAAAAGGCAAATACGTCACTCCCAGCATGGTCATCGGCAAAGTAGGCAGCACTGGTTTGAGTACAGGTCCCCACCTGCACTTTACCGTCTACAAAAACGGCAAGACTGTAAACCCCCAGAATCTCTGGAACTAGAGGCGGGGAGCCTTACCGAAGGCCTTTTACCCCGCAATGGTTCCTATTTTCTTGACGAAGAAATCTAGATTTGCAGCCACAAAAATGGCGCAATAAGCCGTCACTGCAAGCGCAAAAACCAGATAAAACGAAAGCAAAAGCGTTTCGCTGTGAATCGCACCATGAAAAAATCCAAAAGCCAGCATAAACAGCACCATGAGAATGCCGCCAAAAATCCAGCCATGCATACTCACAGGCTTAGCCTTTTCCGCGCTCCATGAGGGAATAATTTTTTGCATCAGGTCAGTAATGGATGAGTCGGTAAGGGGCGTCGCCACGGCAAGAGGACGGGCGGCAATGCCCTCGGCTCTGGTCAACAGGCGTACCTGTGTGCGGCATGTCTTACAGGTAAGAAGATGCAGCGTCACCGCCAGAGGAATGCGCTCATTCTTGTCCAGGGCAAGATACGTGTCCATAACTTCTTCGCAATTCTTAGTTTTCATAAAAGCCTCGCAATTTTTCCCTGAGCAGTTTTTTTGCCCGGAAGATATGGGATTTCAGCGTGTTTATCGGATAGCCGGTAATCACGGCAATTTCTTCATAGGAAATGTCGTAGTAAAAATAAAGTTCAAGGCAAAGGGCATATTTTTCAGGCAGGTCATGCAGGGCTTCCTGAACGGCCTCCACCGTAATGCGGCGAATCTCTTTTTCTTCGGGGGTAAAGTCCGCATCCACGAGCAGCACTTCATCGGCAATGCTGGCCGCTTCCTTGCGTCTGTTCACCGCATTTACCGCCCTTGTGTAGGCAATGCGCATAAGCCAGGTAGAAAATGCCGATTCGCCACGAAATTGACCAAGGCTCTGGTAGACTGTAACGAAGACTTCCTGCACAAAATCGTCAGCATCGGCTGCGTTCTTAAAGAAACTCATGCCCAGTGCCGCGACACGTTTTTTGTAGAGAGCCATAAGTCGGGCAAAGGAACGACTGTCTCCGCCAAGCACCGATTTTATCAGCGCGGCATCCCGTTTTGCGGCAATTATCTGCTCAATGCTTCTGAATGTGTCAGTCTGCATCGCGGGATAAAAAATCCGGGTTCAGCTTATAAAAGACCAGCAAACTCAATCCCAGGGAAAGCGGTATCAAACCACCAAGCAAGGCCGCTGATTTTCCGCTCATGAGGGCAAAAAAGACCGTCAGCACCAGCCCCACAAATGAAAGCAAAAGTCCAATCAGCAGGGAATAAACCTTAAAGTTAAAGGATTCCTTCTTGTAGTTACCGTTTTTTATCTGCAATTTTTTTTCACTGTGCCGCCACAAAAGATAAAAGAAAATCACTGTACCGCCGATAACAATTCCCACAATCGGAATGACTGCGATAATCACCTGTGCGGCAGGACTGGCAATAGTAGTATTCATGTGTTACCTCTGTTTTCTTAGACACCAAGCGGCAAAAAAAGTTGCGGCAAAAGTCGCCCCGCAGGAATGTAAAGTCAGTCTAAAAACTGATACTCATTAAAATAAATCTCGGTCACCTTTCCAAGCACCAACTGGTCATTTATTCGGGTCAGCAAATCCGCCTTTACGAGGGCTTCGCCCTGAGAAAGCAACTGGTCTACCGTGTAATCAACAAAATAGCCAGTGATAATGGCCTTGATTGCACGCAATTTGGTATCAAGTTCCTCATAAAAGGCTGCGTCGTCTCCAGCGTAGGAAAGCCAGGGAGAAATCACCACCACCGCCCGCCGGTCATTTTCATCAGGAGCCGTGGAAGAACGAAGCTGCCCTATTTTGGTAAAGGCTTTTTTGCCTGCGCTTTGCAAGGAAGATGCCATCTGCTCTGGACGAGGGTCAGTGTGGCGCAAGCCTTTTCCGGGCTCGGCATTCTTAGTCAATACAGCCACCGCCGTTCCTCCGATGATGAGTAGAGCCACCGCAATCACAGTGCAGAGAAGGATTTTGTTCACGTCAATTTTCATGGAAAAAAGTGTAGCAGAAATCGGTGGAACTATCCACTGATTTACTATATAATGAACCGTATTCTGCCGAAAATATAAGGAAGCAATATTTTAAAAAGGAGTGCCTGCCAGTGTCAGCTGGACAAAAAATTGCGGTAAGTCTTTTAGTTTCCGTCATTCTCTTCGCCGCATTTGCGGTTGCCGCCTTCGCAGGGCTTTTTTCCCTTGTAGAAGCGCGTTTTTATCAGCCACTCATTGTAAAGTCCATAGAACAGCGTTTGGCTACTGTGGCAGAAAAAGAAGAAGAATACAGCGAAGCCCTTGCCCAGCGTTTTGCCGCCTTTACTGCAAGCAAAGACATTGCCTCCTATGCTTCTGCATCCCCCACAGACAGTGCCCAGAAAAACCGCACCCGCCTTACGGGTACTCTTTTTTCCCAAACTCCCAGCCTGACGGGAATCCGCATCATCGACAAAAATGGGCGCAACATACATTTCAGTTCCTTCGCAGCCGATGAAAAGTTCCGCTCAAAAAGTCAGGTCTCGTACAAAAACTACACGGATTTGGAAGAACTTTCCTTTGACGTGATTTCCTGCGAGGATGTGCGTAAGGGAACAGGGTCTGGCCACCGCATTGTGTACGACCAGAAGAAAAACCACATTCTTTATGCATATCCTTTTTACGATGCGTATGCGGTCTATCGCGGAACAATTGTCTTTTACTGCGATGCCGATGACTTTAACCGTTTTTTGACATCCCAGAACATCATAGCCCTAAATGAAAACTTTGTCCTTGTTTCAAGCGAAGTGACCGCTTCTCAAAAAAATATCGGCGGCTATGTATGCGGTCTTCCTGTCGTGGGAAAAGAGGTGCTCACATCCACCCTGATAGAAAAAATTGTCGGAAACAAAGCCACGGCACTGGAAAAAATCGCCGCTACAGAAGACGGAAACTGGCTTGCATTCATTCTCTTTAATCAAGACGGCAGTTTTATCGCCCGCTTTATCAAAGACGAAACGCTGCTTTTTTCGCTTCCGGTTAGAATACTGCTGCTTACGATAGTCTTCCTCACCCTCTTCCTGGTGATTTTCCTGATTTTCAACCTCCGCCATGATGATATGGTGGTCATAAAAGACCGTATTCGCCGGTTTCAAGTTGCATTCATCGAAGAATACACCGAAAAAAACAAGGCAGGCACACTCAAATTGCTCCCCGCAGACCTTGAGAGACGAAAACTCGCCCTAAATACAGAAATCAAGCAGAGTCTGGGAAAACGGGGAAAGCGACACGAAGCAGAAGTAACTGCCCTGCTCGACCGCAACTGGAATGAAATCATGGGAAGACTTGCCCCCACCCAGGGAGCAGCACTTACGTCTCACTCCACTGACACTGCAGAAATCAAGCGTATGCTGGAAGAAGTGCTGGGAAGCGGAAGACTACAGATTTCATCAAAACCTCAGGAGACTCCCCCGACCCATACAAACCCGCGCGAAAATCCCGCAGAACAAAAAGTAGCTCCGCTGGAAGAAGCTGAAGGACTTGCGGAAGCAGAAGAAGTGGACGAAGTTGAACCCTTGGACGAAGTAGAGGAAGCAGAAGAGACCGAACCTCTGGAAGAAGTGGACGAAGTAGAGCCAATTGAAGAAGCTGAACCGCTGGACGAAGCAGAGGTGCTGGAAGAAGCAGAAGAAGTGGACGAAGCAGAGGTGCTGGAAGAAGTAGAATCACTGGAGGAAGCAGAAGAAGTGGACGAAGCTGAATCACTGGAGGAAGCAGAAGAAGCGGACAAAGCTGAATCACTGGAGGAAGCCGAAGAACTTGCGGAAGTGGAAGAAGTGGACGAAGTTGAACCCTTGGACGAAGTAGAGGAAGCAGAAGAGACCGAACCTCTGGAAGAAGTGGACGAAGTAGAGCCAATTGAAGAAGCTGAACCGCTGGACGAAGCAGAGGTGCTGGAAGAAGCAGAAGAA
>CAKZZO010000087.1 GCA_937885175.1 uncultured Treponema sp.
AAATCCCCTGCTTTTTGACCGACCTTGCCGAATACCAGGGCACTGTAAAGGACGGAAAAGAGATAAAGCCTCTTGAAATCGACCTGCTGGGGATGGATGGAAAAACGTATGTTCTGGCAGGCGAATGTAAGTTCAGGTCAGAAAAATTCGGCAAAGAAGAGCTTGATAGCTTCTTGGATAAACTGAATTATTTTCCAGCCGCAAGTCTAAAGTTAATGCTCTTCTCTCTTTCGGGTTTTACGGATTATGTCGTTGAAAATTCCAAAAATCTGACACTTGTTACATTAGAGGAAATGTACTGGCGGAAAGACAAAACTGATAACCGGCTATGATGTGGCAAGTGCGAGCGTCCATGACTCTCAGATTTTTGCGGAACTGATGGATGAGCATGACAGGCTTGTATATGCTGATTGCGGATATTCAGGAAAAGTCCCTGTTTTTTGAAACTGACACGGCATTTGCACCCTGCAATATCTATTTTTAGAGATGCCCTTTATAATTTCCTCCATGCACACGGCACGAAGTGTCGCATACGCGGGAGGCATAGTAAAAGAGCCAGAAATAAAATCATTTCTTTATCTTTTTTGAAACTTATGCTAGAGTTATTTCAAATGGAAAACATGACAGAAAATCAGCGTGCAACTAACCTTTCTCAATTCCCCTATCCCTTAAAATGGCAGATTCCCCTTGGCCTTGTTTTTGCGGCATTGAATCTGGGGGTAAAGTATCTTCAGAACTTTAATCCCATCCCCCTTTACATGGATACGATTTTTACGATAACGGCAAGCTTTTTCGGTCTTTTCAGCGGCCTCATCTGCGCCATTCTTTACCACATAAGCTGTACCCTGATTTTTCATTTTGATGCCAGCACCCTTGTCTGGGTAATCTGCAGCCTGACCATTGTGATTATAATCAGAATCTATATCAAAATCCAAAAGAAGATTGAAGTTCCAGACCTTTTCCTTCTTGTGTTTTTGATTTCCCTTATTGTCAGCCTTGAAGGTGCCACAATTTTTACGCTGCTCAATGTTTTTACCGGTTACAACGAAGATTCTCAGGTGAAATTCATGTATGCCCTTTTAAGCAGCAACAGCGTCTCGGCATTCATTTCTGCCCTGCTGCCACGAGTGCCGGTGAATATACTGGACAAGGCAATCAGCGTAAGCATCGGGTGGTTGAGTTTTGTGGGGATTAGCAGGCTTGTGGAAACTTCGAAAAAAATGTGATACTATTAATATATGAAAATCAAATTAACGCTTGAGAAGCTTCAAGAGGAAGCAAAGATCTTTTCTGAATTGGAATCAGATCATGATGAAGTTTCTATCTATGGTTCAACCGATGGAAAAGCTGTCGGTACATATTTAGAACATAAATTTAAGGACTTTTTAAGTCAGAAATATGATTTTGACGGGGGAAACTCTGCAAGCGGTATAGATTTGCCAGAACTTGAGGTTGATATAAAAACAACAAGCATAATTCAACCACAGTCATCTTGTCCTTTTAAGTCAGCAAGGCAAAAAATATTTGGTCTCGGCTATAATCTTCTCGTTTTCGTTTACAAAAAAGAAGACAATCAGCAAACAAAAACAAGTCGGCTTTATATTCTTCACACTATTTTTGTCTCAAAAAATCGAACGGCAGACTATCAGCTTACAACAAGCCTGAATAAAATTTTGGAAAACAATGCAAATAAAGATGATATCATTGCCTTGTTCCATGATAAAAATCTTCCAGTGGATGACATTTTAGCAGATTCACTTGCTGATGAAATCTTATCACATAAACCCGAAATCGGTTACCTCACTATTTCAAATGCTCTCCAGTGGAGATTGCAGTATTCAAGAATTATCGAAGAAGCTGGCAATGTAAGTGGTATTGCAAGGTTGATATAATGAAAAAGAGAGAACTTGGTGATTTTCAGACACCGTCCGTTTTAGCAAATTTACTGGTAAATGTCTTAAAAACAAAGAATCTTTCTCCAAATGTCATCGTAGAGCCGACTTGTGGCGAAGGCTCTATACTTATCGCATCACACAATGCTTTTAATCCACAAGAATCTCTCGGTATTGAAATTCAAAAAACCTATACAGATAAATTAGCACAAAATCTTACAAATAATATTTCTATCTTAAACAAAGATTTTTTTGTTTCATTGCCAAATATAAAGGAATTTATTTCGGAAAATGAGAATATCCTCTTTGTTGGAAATCCACCGTGGGTCACAAATTCGGAACTTTCTGCTCTTGGAAGTGATAATTTACCTGATAAAAACAATTTCGATAATATTCGTGGAATCGAGGCAATAACAGGAAAAAGTAATTTTGATATTTCTGAATATATTATCAAACTTTTGATTGATAATTTTTCTTATAAAAAGGCAGTTTTTGCTTTTTTGTGTAAGATAAGCGTTGCAAAAAAAATTATGAACCGTTTATGGAAAAACAATTATCAATATAAATCAGCTGAAATCTATCCTATTGATTCAAAAAAATATTTTTCTGCTGCAGTCGATGCCTGCCTGTTTTATTTAGATTGTTCAGAAAAAAAAGAAAATTCAGAATTAGTTGTCTTTGATTCAATAGAAAACCCTGTAAAAAAATATACAAGTGGCTTTTATAAGAATGTGTATTTCGAAGATTTATCAAAAAAGTCTGCACTTGAGATTTATGGAAAAAGTCAGTTTATTTGGCGGAACGGAGTAAAACACGATTGTTCAAAAGTAATGGAATTTACTGTAATAAATAATTGTCTTCAAAATGGCTACAATGAAAACGTAGACATTGAATCAGATTTGGTATTCCCATATATAAAAAGTTCAGATTTGGTAAAGAACAAGTTTGTTGACAGAAAAAGGATTTTAGTAACTCAAAAGTTTATAAACGAACCTACAGATTATATTCAGATAAAATATCCAAAAACATGGGCATATTTACTAGAACATACAGATGATTTTGAAAAACGCAAAAGCATTGTCTATAAAAACAAATGCAGGTATTCTATTTTTTCTGTCGGAGATTATACTTTCAAGCCTTATAAAGTTGCAATTTCAGGTCTTTATAAATCCTTGGATTTTAGACTTATATCTCCTTATGAAGGAAAAACAGTGTTGCTTGATGACACTTGTAATTTTATTTCTTTTGATTCAAAGGAAAAAGCTGAATTTATTTTAGAGTTACTACAAAGCAAAACTGCACTTCAGTATTTTAACGCACGTATTTCTTGGGAAGCAAAACGTCCTGTAAAAACAGAAGTGCTGAACTCTATTGATTTTGAAAAACTTGCAAAAACAGAGCATAAAGATAACTCGTATTATGATTTATTTGATACACCTATAGTACAAAATCTGTTGTTTGCTTAAAAAACATGTTGCAAATGTTTTTACTGGATTATCTACTTCACCGGCAAAAAAAGCTTGACCTGCGTTCCGGTTTCTTCATCGCTTTTAATTTCAAGCTTTGCGCCCAAAAGCGCAGCACGGCTTTTCATTCCTTTTATGCCCAGGCGGGTACTTTGGGAAATTATGTCTTGGCTTTCTTCTTGAATCGGAGAAAATCCGCTTCCGTCATCGCTAATCATAAATAAAACTCTCTGGCTCTTTGCGTCTGTGCCGTCATTTTCTTTTCGGACGATTACGCTTACTTCGCTTGCCTTTGCATGTTTTATGGCGTTGTTAATGCTTTCCTGAATGATTCTGAAAATATGCAGCTTCTGCTCCGTGGTGATTTTTGACAGGAGTTCCGTTTCCTCTGCGTAAAACTTGCACGCAATTCCGCTCCTTTCTGCTGTGTTCTCACAAAGTTCTGAAAGCAGCCGTGTGATGGAGGCGCTTTCTATTTCGCTTGGAGTAAGATTTCTGATGATGTTGCGGATATTTTTGAGATTTTCTTCTTCGATTTTCTGAATCTTCTGCAAAAGGCTTTTTTCATCTTCCGAAAGATTTTTTGATTCGCCCAGCTTGCGAGCGTAAAGCAAGGCTGTGCGGATGTCCTGAGTTACCGTGTCGTGCAAATCCCGGCTGATGCGGCTCCTCTCGTTTTCCTGCACCTGGGTGATTGTCTCGGTAACAAGACGTTCCTTCCTGTTCTGCTCCTCAAGGTTTCTGTTCTTTTCCCTGCTCTTGATGTATGAAAGAAGGAAAAGGATAAAGGCAAGGCATAAAATGGAGATGATGGAAAGAAGCTCTATAAACTGAAAGACTGCAAGGTTTGTTTCTGCGGGATTCATAGAGCCCCCTGCAGAATGTCAGATAAAATCAAGTTTTTCATCGGTCAAGGCTCTCTTCGTCTAAAAGAAAATCAATGGGGTTTATGCGAAGAATTCCATTTTCATCCGTCCAGCTTTTACCGTAAGATTTTGACACAACGATTTTCTTGAATGAGTCGTTTACGGCAAGAAGAGGACGGAGTTCATTTTTTTCTTTTTCTTTATCATCCATGCTTAGCGCAGACTGAATGTAATACTTTTTATTTCCTTTTGAGGCTATAAAATCTATCTCGCAGTTTTTTTGGCTTCTCTTTCCCTCTGCATTTTTTTCTACGATTGGAATAACGCCTACATCAACGGAAAAATCACGGATTAAAAGCTCGTTGTAAATGCAGTTTTCCAGAATGTGGGATTCTTCCTGCTGCCTCAGTCCCAGCCGAACATTTCTAAGCCCAATATCGGTACAGTAAAATTTTGAGGGATATTCAAAATATTTCTTTCCTTTAACATCATAGCGCTCTGCCTCAGAAAACAAAAAGCAGTCTTTAAGATATGAAAAATAAAGGCTTAGCGTTTCTGAATCTGCCTTTATATTTTTTACGCTTTGAATGGTTCTTGCGAGTTTGCTTGCATTTGTAAGGGAGCCGACAGACGAGCACAAGGCACTGGTCAGTTCCCTTAAAACAGAAGGCAGTTCTATTGTATATCGTTCTTCAATATCCTTAAAATATATTTCTTCAAACAAGTCGGAAAGATAATTAAATTTATCCTCATCTGAATCCAGCTGCAAAAGATAGGGCATGCCGCCGAACATCATGTATTCATTGCAGGCATCTGTTTTTTCAAGGGAAGAAGCAGGATAAAACTCACTGAAAGAAAGGGGATATACATGAATGACATCACCCCTGCCGCGAAATTCTGTGGAAACATCTTTTGAAAGCATTTTTGAATTGCTGCCGGTAACATAACAGTCTATGTTTTTTAGATTCAAAAGGCCGTTGAGTACGCTGTAAAGTTTTACAGGGCTGTCTTTCTGCTTAAGCTCTTCTTTTGAAATTGCAAATTGAATCTCATCTATAAAAACATAGTATTTTTGCTTTTTATCTGCGGCAATTTTTCGGACATGCTCAGAGATTTTTTTAGGGTCACGAAAGTCTTCATATTCATCATCATCCAGCTTAAAGGAAATAATGTTTTTTTCTTCCACTCCGGAATCAAGGAGAAAGCTCCTGAAAAGCTCAAAAAGAAGCGTGCTTTTTCCGCATCTTCTGATGCCTGTGATGATTTTAATACGGCCATTCCATTGTTTTTTTGCCAGTTTTGCAATATATCGGTCTCGTTTTATCATATTTGCCTTTTGTTATACATTGTCGGAAGTTAGTTGTTTTTACGAGTAAGTTCCGAAAAGTATTTTAGCTGATGGAATGGATTGCTGTCAAGTTTAAAAAACAGTGAGTTAACTCACGGAAATTTGCAGAATGTCAATAAATCACGCAAGGTCACTTTCTCCAGTCTTCCAAAGACAGCCCTTTTACTCTTGAAAACTCATCTGTATTGTGTGTTACAAGAACCGCTTTGTTTGCAAGGGCAGTTGCCGCAATGAGCATGTCGTTCGGACCAATCAGTTTTCCGTCTTTAGTAAGCTGCTCCCGGATTTTTCCGTAGGCACTGGCTTCTTTTTCTGAGAATGGAATTATTCGGTATGGTGCTATAAATTCCGAAACTATCTTAAGATTCTTTTCATAATCTTTGGAATGACGGGCACCAAATTCTAATTCAGCAAGAACAATTGAAGGAATACAGATTTGAGACGGCTCCAATTTTTCAAAATATGGCAATAGTAATGACGCTGTTTTTCTTGCGGTGGCATCGATTATGACATTTGAATCCAAATAATACATCAGAAAAACTCCTTTTTGCCTTCCAGTTCCCAGGAAAGTTCTTCAGGCTCAACAAAAGAGTTGTCATCACAAGAACCAAACAGGTCAAAATATCCTTCTGGATATGAGTCTCTGTGGTCTTTTGCTTCTGATTTTTTTTCCGCATTACTGTGGATTCCCTTTTTTACGGCATCAATCAGTGCAGAAAGCAAATTTATCTGCTCTTCATAAGTCATTGTAGGAATTGCATTTGCAATAGCATCATAAGACATAAGCCTTTACCTCCATTTAAAATTGTGCTTGCGCAAGGTAGCTTTTATTTCTACATCAGAGTATAG
Source organism: uncultured Treponema sp. (assembly GCA_937885175.1). Taxonomy (GTDB): domain Bacteria; phylum Spirochaetota; class Spirochaetia; order Treponematales; family Treponemataceae; genus Treponema_D. Next base: position 6,422 of record CAKZZO010000087.1, read on the forward strand.
CATGTTTTGGAGGATTTTGCATCAGATTGCTGCCTGTAACATTGCAGACAATCAAAAAAAGTCACTGAAAAGCAGTGAGTTAACTCACGGAATTTTACAGAGCGGGCAAACTACCGCGAAAGAAAGAAGTGGCTTAGAATAAAATAAAATTAAGTCGGCGGACGGTAAACGCGGAGGAAAATAGATATGGGAACTGCAAAATGTAGTATTTGTGGACGAATGTATTCTCAAAGTGGACTTTTGGGCGACAGCGATAAAGGTATTCGATTTATGGCCAGCATGGTGAAAAAGCCTATTTGCCCGGATTGTAAGCGTGCAGGAGCTTTTGGCGGCGGCGGAAACGGAGCTCTTTCTCAAGAAAGTGCGGCAAATGCGCGGCTCGCAGAGGCACAAGCAAAAGCTATCGAAAAACAGGCTGATGCAGCAGCAAAGGCACAGGAAATGGCGGCAGATGCAGCGTTTGCCTCTACAATGGCAAAATTAACATTCAGCGGTGAACCTGAAGAAATCGTTCAGGATTTTGAAACGGTCTATCAATATTGGCTCAAAAAAGATTTGAAAAAAGACCAGAAAAAAGTCGTTGCTGACAAACTTGAGCTTGGGCTTATGGCTTTGAAAAAAGCAGACAGCATGAAAGGCGACTTCTACGAGAAAAAAGTTAAAGAAGAAAAGAAAAAGCGAAAGATAATGAAAATTGTAAAAATCGTTGGATGGACAGTTGGTATAATCGCCCTCTTGTTACTCATGATAGGACTTGCAAATCAGTAATTAATTTTTCATCAGCACATCGGGATTTATCTCGGTGGGCTGTTTTTTACGGAAAACTCTATGACACTTTCACATTCATATTTCAATTCAGACACTTCAAATCGATTTTACAAAGACATCTTCACCGATTTTATTGAAGAATTTCAAAAATTTCCTTTCGGCAGTATGCCAAAGCGTGATTTAGATTGCCTTATCTTTCATTTATTTGAAAAATACAAGCTTATTGAGGGCAATTCAAACAGACAGAAAGCATACAATCTGAATATCAGCGAAACAAAACTCAAATCATTCATTATTGACTCAAACGCAAAATACGGAAAAAGCAATCAAGAAGAAAATCTTAAAATCATTCTTTCAAAACTGTCTGATGAAACAAAAGTTTCTGTAGACGGCGAGTATCTTGTTTTTGTTGAGGAAAATCCCGTAATCAAAGCAGATTTTGTTCAAGGTCTTAAGGACGAAGGATTTTACACAGATTCAAGTTTTAACAATGAACTGGTAAAAGTAAAAATCGCAAGCTTCATCAGTTTTGCTCTTTCTAAAAATATGTTAGATAAGGAAAAACTTTTGAAAATTGTAAACAGTGGAAAAACTGAGGAAGATAAAATTTCTGATTTAAAGAATTCAAACAAAGATTTCAAAGAAATTTCAAAGGATATTTTTAACATCCTAAAATCACAGGAAAATTTTGGAATCAAAACTATTGTCGATTTAATTTCGTATGGGAAAGATATTGCATTAGCAAAGATAAAAAACTAAGATTTCATAAAATCTAAAAAAAGAATTGAGTAAATATGTCAGAAATCCTTGAGTTGGCTTGAGGTTCACATTGCCGGCGAGCACTGTCTGCAATGTCCTTATTCATAAAATTTGAAGAAAGCAATGGAAAATGAAGGGTTGTCTTATAGCACTATAGGAATGCCCCTTTAGCTCCTTTTCAACAGTACACAAATAATATATTTTATGTTAAAATATAAGCATCTCTTGCAAAAGGAGGCGGACAATGGCCAGACCAATCAGGGAAACACCAATTTTATTCGGTGAAGACGGCAGGCGTTTTGAAGAAAAAATGCGCAATGCAAAATGTACCGTAACACCGGAACAGTACGCGGTTATGTATTCTCATTACAAGTCAGTTTTGGCGGCTCTTGAACGCGGAGAAGCGGCAAGAAAGGCTTGATTAGGAAAGCTATAAAAAATGAAATGTCCGATTTGTAAATTTGGAGAAATGAAAGATGGCTTTACACAGGTTGTCTTAACAAGAGGAAATTCAACTGTTATTTTCCGTAATGTTCCGGCTCAACTTTGCGATGACTGTGGCGAATATTATCTCGATGAAGAAACAGCAAAAGATATTTATAAGCGTGCAGAATATTGCTTTACTTCCGGTCAGGAAGTTGCGATTATTGAATATAAACAACTAATCCCTGCATAAAATATAAGAATATTTTTCTTCACAAAAACTATATATTCTGTTCATTTGCGCAAGGGATTGTGGGGGCGGTATAATACCGCTCACCTGAGTTTTTCAAGCAGGCTGCCCCTGTCGCGACAGCCGATTTTATCGTATATGATGCTGACGTAGTTTTCCAGCGTGGTGAGTTTTATTTGGAGTTGTGCGGCAATTTCTTCGTTTGTAAGTCCATCCTGAATGAGTTTTACAATCTGCCGCTCTCTTTTTGTGAGTATTGAGAAAAGCGAGCTCATTTCCATAAAGGATGCTACCAGATCCGGCTGTACAAAGGTTTTTCCTGAGGCAACGGTGTTCACTGCGTCAAGGAACATTTTTTCGTCGCTTAGTTTTGAGACAAAGCCTTTTGCGCCTACCTCTGCACTCATAGCCCGCTCAATAACCGCCCCTGTGTCGTGGCTTGAAAAGATACAGCTTGGAATGCCTGCCCCGGCCAAAAGTTTTACTGCCTCAAAGCCGTCTCTTATTTCGTTTTCACTTGTTCCTTTCAACTGCATGTCTACGATTGCAACAATTTTATCATCAGGCCTTGCACTGGCAATTTTTATGATTTGAGGAATCTCGTCAAGGCTTTCGGCTTCGGTTAAAATTTCCCAGTCTGAATTCTCGGTAAAAAAGGCCGAGATACCCTTGCGGAGCATTTTGTGGTCGTCAATTAAAATCAGCTTTTTCATTTGCCTTAGTATATCACATTGCGCAAGACAAACAATCAATAAAAGTCACTGAAAAAGAGTGAGTAAACTCACGGTTTTTAATAAAGGCTTGTATGACGGCGAGACAAAAGCCCATCCCTACAGGTCGGGCTTTTCATTTGCATGGGCAAGATTTGTCCGTGATATGTTTGATTTTATTCCTGCGTGATAGAGGTCATTGTCACTTTCAATTGCATTCTCAATTCCCCTTAATCCTTTCTGCCCAGTCAGCTGGGTAGCCATCATCGCATATAATTGGGTGCGGGTGGTAAAATGCCGGTACCGCTTGTCAGATTTCTTTAACAGTCCTGCCATAGTTTATTGGACAGGAGTGTATTTCCATATATAAAAAACGGGGACAGGAGAACGCACACAAAGGGAAAGTTTAGGAACCCTTTGCTTTTCTCCTGTCCCCTACCCCGTACTGCGCGATATAAGGAGAGCGCAGTGCGGGGGTTATTTCTGCTTAATTTTGTGTCACACGAATGGCTCGCTTACGCTGCGCGTACTAACGTCCTCTCACGAGGATGCTCCGTATGACAACAGTCTCAAAAACAAAACTAGTCTTGGAAACAGGGCTTGAATAAATGTATGGAGGAGGCTGGATGACGGCCTACTAAATGCATTCGTTGGTGATTAACTTCGCTATTCTCATCATTACATTGCTTACACACTCACAAACTACAAGCCTTGCCCATTATTCCGTCCCTGATTGTGTTTTTACCACGCAGACTGGCAGAACACCAATCCATGCAGTTCTTTACAAGCGGATTTGTTCGTACCTAACGGCACTCACTTTTGCACAGTGAACCGCGTTAGCGGTGAACAAATCCGCTTATTGTTTGCCGCAGGTTAATCGCTACGGCACAATCTCTCTTTCCCCAACCAGCCAACTTTCTATAACGGCGGTTCTGTCACCCCGGTTACCTATAATCTTGCAGGATTGTCTGCATCGGCATTCGCTGTTGCAACAGGAGGTACTGAAGTTTCAGACCTTTCTAACATTGTAAAACTCAATGGCACTTACACTGTTACAACTGGTGAAAATCAATCTGTTACTTTGGTTTCTTCATCAGAAGGAAAACTCAATCTCGAAGTAAGTTCATCTAAATCTAAAGATATTCAGTTTTCTTCTGACTCAAAATCTTCCAATAGTATTCCTGAAACTCTTGATTCAATAACGATTTCCGACATAAAAAACTATATCAAATTCGCTGTTGACGGAGCGGGAACAATCACAGTTACCTCATCGGTCGGCTCATCTTCATCTGCTAGCGCAACAGATTCTTGTATTGGCGCAATGTATGATGCTGACGGAAAGCTTATTGGAAAAACAGATTCCGTTCTTGCAAAAAGTGGTGGAACAACGACATTAACAGGCTCAACAACAAAAGCCTCTGATGTGTATATCGTGTTCTTCCGTTCTGCTGCAAAAGGTTCGTTCCGTGTTACCAAGATTGAAGTAACTGCACCAACAGAATAATGATTACCACACGGATTTGTTCTTGCCTAACAGTACTCACTTTTAGAGTGAGCAGTTAGGACTGGACAAATCCGATTGATAGGGAAATCATTAGATTTCCCGAATCCGTGTGGCAACATCAAAGATTACTTGTAGGTAATTACGAGTTTTGAAATCTGAACGCCGTAATCTTTACCGCCAAGGTAATATGTTCCTGTGCTTATAGAAGTTGCATCGATTTCAATATCTTTGAATGAGCCAGTAATAGCTTCTGTTTCTAAATCAGAATTGATAGCCGTTCCAGACGACGGAATCAATGTCAGTTTAGTTACAGAACCACCAGAATTTGCACCACGGGCTGTTACCGTAATTGTACATGCACCAGAAATCGTAAGCTTGAGAGAGTTTTGTGAGGTTGTTGCTTTACCCCCAGACAAATTGATATAGGCTGGAACGGTATCTGCTGCAGCCACTATAGTTACTTTTTTTGTACACAGAATTGTGGTAGTGCCGTCAATAACAACATTTTCACTACCAGCAGCATGCTCGCCAGCCTCCAAGTCAGCGGCATCCAGTGTGTAGACAGAACCGCCGTTACCGCCACTACCTACTGCGGCGGCCGTAATCGTACAAGTCGCACTCACTGCCGTACCCTCGATAGTTGCCGTAATCGTAGCTGTTCCAGAATCAGCTTTTGCAGTAACAAGACCTGTATTAGACACAGTTGCAACGTTTTCAGCACTACTTGCCCATGTAATCGTACGCGTTGCCGTCAGACCACTTGGTGTGATAGTCTCAGCTAATTGTCTAGTTGCACCATTTTCAACGGTTGCAGTTGCTGGAGAAAGCGTCAAGCCCAGTTCATTTACGGTGAGCGAATATGTTGCAGTTTTTCCTGTGCTTGCTGTTGCGGTGATGGTAGTGGTACCAGCTTTTTTGTTTGTGAGTGCACCAGTGCTTGAATCTACTTCCGCCACCTCGGTATTACTAGAAGACCATGTGAATGTCTCGCTTGCATTCATATTAGAACTTGCGGTAAAGGTAAAGCCCGTTGCGCTCACAAGACTCTCTTCAACCGTAGGAGTTTTGGTGATGGTGATGACTTCCTGCTCTGTATCGAACAGTCTGAAGCCAATCGGGTACATTGATTCGCTTCCTACACCTGCCAATGTGATAGTAAGTGCTTCAGTTGTTCCTGTATTGAAAATAATGCTTTCCTGTAATCCACCGTCCTTCGTTACTGAAATTGTCTCAGTATCTAATACGACCGAACCATCAGCTTTTTTTGCCGTAATTTTATAACTAGAGTCTTTTGTTGTGTAGACCAAGGCAGACAAAGCCTTGACACCTTTCACTTTAAATGTAGCACTGTGGCTAGCCTTGAAGTCGAAAGTATTATAGTTTGATTTTTTACCTTCATTTAAAGTTGCAAAAGTATACTCTTTCGACTGCCAGCCATTACGAGTATTCGTCAGATATTCCTTGCCAGACTCAAACAGATACACCTTTCCACTTGTTGCCTCATCGCCTGTGAGTGTACCAAGTCGATAAGCACTCGTATCAACAGGTACCGTATACGTATACGTATTGCCTGCATCCACATCGCTTACTTTGAGTGATACCGTGATTGTTTTTTCGGTGTCGTCATCGTTTGCCGCAGTGAATGTGACAGTCTCTTCATTCGTAGATGTCGGCGTTGCGCCTGTCACCGTCCATTCATATGTTTTTGCAGGATTACCTGTTGCATCGACATCCGCTGTAAGCGTAACGGTATCGCCAATAGCCAGTGTTGCGCCGCTAGCAGGAGTTGTCTCTGTGCTTCCCTTGATTGTTACGCTGTTGATTTTATCCTCAACGAGAACGCCAGCCTTTTCAATCGTCACTGCAACAGGCTCGCTCGTTACGCCGCCAACAGTCACCTTTACGCTCACCGTTTTCTGGCTCGCTGTATCCGTATTGTTTGCCTGGAGGGTAACGGCTTCGGTATTGGTTGCAGAAAGCGTTGCGCCCTCACCTTCGATTTCCCATGCGTATGTAATCGCCGGATTTCCTATTTTTGTCACAACTGCGGTCAAAGAAAGTTCGGCATTTGCACCGATAAGCGTTGTCCCGCCAGAAATGCTGACAGCCGTTACCTTTGACAAGCCACTGATTGCATAGATTCGGATATCCTTCTCCGGGTAAATCCAATAGTCACCCACAGAGGCCGCTTCAAATGCAACCAAGGTTACTTCAGACGCAAGGACTGGTTTCTTGACAGTATCGCCACTTGCATTCTCAAAAATAAGATTGCGGTCTTCCGTTCCAGAACCTGACTTTGCGTAGATTTTAACTGTCGTGGCTCCGCTTGTGGTTACTTTGAGAGCACGCTCAGTCTTCTTTCCTGGACCATTAAATTTCAAGTACTGTGTGAAAGTCTGTGTACTTCCGTACTTTTCATAGTCTGCTTCATTTGCGATGGCTGAGAGCGTAACTTTTTTGCTGCTTGTTGCAATTACCGTTACCAATCCCAGCTCTTTCGTCTCTGTGATGTCCACGGTCTCATAGTCGCTCGCCTTCCAGTCAAGCGTAGCATCTTCTTCCACTTTTTCCACCACGGTTGCAGCCGCGATTTTGAGCGTGATTGACTCAGACTTGCTTGGGTCTTTCTTTGATTTCAATGTGATGACAACGCCGTTTTCATCCGTCACTTTCTTCATGCTAATGGTGACAGGTGAGTTCTCTTCCGCACGGGCAGTATCTTCACTTGCGTCAATAATATCCACAGCATCGGCTGGTTCTGCGCTCCATTCCACTTCACCCATGCCCTCGTCAGCAACAACGACCGCATGGAGTTTATAGGACTGTCCCACCTTGAAGTCTCGGATGTTCTCCTTGTTCTCCTCATAGCCAATCTTAACACTCTTGACCACTTCATGGAGCACGAATTCCGTCTCGCCGCTCTTCCACGTAAGCGCAATCGGGGTATCACCGATGGTGATTGATGCAATGCGTCCTGTCTGGTCATCGGTGTCTGCCGTAAATGCCTCGCCGTCAAACGTGCCGCTTACTTCGCCGGCTTCAGTGATTGTGTAGGTGCCGATTTCCTCTGCCTCGTCCGTACCCGCCGTCACGTTGTAGATTTTTCCGCCCACGGCAATGATTGTAGTCTCCGCCTCGCCCATAGTGAATGAATAGGTTCCCTTTGCGGTTGCCTCGCTTGCGATGACGGTCGTCTCATCCGTACCGAAGTCCTCTCCGTTCTTGGTAACATTTCCGTCCTCGCTTACCGCATAGACATCGCTTCCCACGGTATAGGTGGTGTTGCCGCTTGCGTCAGTGCCCACGGTGACAGTCACCTGCTCGCCGTTCACCGTTGTTGTGGCAGTCTTTGTGCCGTCAGCGGCGGTGGTCACGGTGATTGAAACAGCATTGTCGCCGCTTCCCAAGGTGACGGTGCTTGTCGCCGGTTCGCCTGCCACGGCAAATTTTGTGATTGTGCCCAGGGTAATCGCTCCCGTGTCGCCGACGGTCACCAGGAAGGATGCGTCAGTGTAGCCTTCGGCCTTTGCCGTGATGGCCGACGTTCCCGTCTTCCTTGACGTGATGACGATTTTTCCCGCATTGTCGCCCTCAGAGGGAATCTCGGCAGTTGCCACGCCCGTGTCCGCAGACGTTACGCTCGTAGCCACCGCCCCAAGGTTCTCCGCCGTATTTTCCACAGCCTGTGTCTGGCTCGTAAACGGCGTTCCTGAATCATCCCCGTCGTCCGAACAGCCCGCAAGCCACCCGAACCCCAGCATTGCAACCGCACTCAGCGTCGCAAGCACTCTATTGAATTTTTTCATAACACTTTTACTCCTTTTTTTGAGGGGGAAAGCCTTCCCCTCGCTCCAGCCCGCCCGCCTGCCTCTGGCAGACAAGCGGTCTTACGCTACCCCTTCGCCTAGGGGCAGGCTTTTTCTGCTTTTCAGCCCCTAAAACCCCGGCCGTCAGACCGTGATTAAGGCGCGCGCACACTTCATGCAGACAGCAAGTCCGCATGAAGTGCGAGAGAAAATGAGACTACTCTATTTTGATTGCCTTGAAGTTCGTCGTTCCAGACGGTGAATTAATGTAGACTTTCGTTTCTTCCGTGAATGTATGCTCGTACACATGGTCGCTGTAGTTGCTATCCGCTACATCATCAAATGCTTTTAGTACAGTCGTACCATCCGTATCACAAATTGCAAGAGCCTTGTTGGTGTTTTTTGCACCAAGGGTGATTTTTGTCGTTCCGGCAGGAACCGTCAGTAAAAGACCGCCCGCTTTTCCTGCAGAAAGCTGACAGTACCCAGTAATGCCCTCCGTGATTGTACCAGAAATACCGTCTCCATCGGAACGGATTTTTACATTCAGCCCCATAGCCACGGCTCCGCAAGTCTGAGCCTCAGTGAAGCCAAGGTCAGAAAGTTTCTTTGCGGTTCCGCTAACTGCACCTAAAGTTGAGAGATAATCGCTGACCTTCCACAATTTTGCAGAGCCTGTAGGCGCAGCACTTACCGTAACGGCACAGGTCGCTTTCTTTGTTGAGTCTGCATTTGATGTGGCTGTGATTGTGGCAGTGCCTGCCTTGACTGCGGTAACGGTACCGCTGTCTGATACGGTTGCAATTGTTGTATCGCTTGATGACCATGTTACGGTCTTGTCGTCAGCATTCTCTACGGTTGCTGTTAGAGTGGCGGTGTCGCCTCCAACCGTAAGTGCCAGGGTCTCCGTGTTCAGCTTGACCGTGACTTCCTTTGCTGACTCATCGTCATCATTAGAACATGAGGTTAATAATACCCCCCCCCATTACTACTGTACACGCTAATAGTGACAGTACTTTCTTAAATTGCTTCATAGAAGTTCCTCCTTTTGAACTTTTAGCTATGAGTTTTTGGACTTTTTGTGCCCAGAACGTTTTTGTTCAAATCCTAGCATAAAGACAAACGGAAGAACTTTGCAAACGAGATTTTGGATTATTACGACTTTTCTTATTTTGCTGAGGCAATGCGCCCCAAAAGGTCTGCAATCTCAATGCCGTTGATGACTTTTCCAGCGGGATATGATGCAAGGATATTGTCCCGGCCACTGGTCAGATGATTGCTGGTAATACCGTATTTGATTGAACTGTCGGCTTCGATAAAGGCGGAAAGATGATCGGCAAGGCGCACGGTGCGTCCGTCCACGGGAGAAAAATCATCGTTGTTGTAGGTCGCATTCAAATCTTCCCAGGTCACGCTCTTTGCTTCTCCGTCCACGATGACCTTGTTTAAGAATTCATCGCTGGTAAAATACATGAGCTCGTCTTTGTAAAAGTCTTCCATGAGGGGAACAAGTTCGCTTTTGACGATTTCGTCTTCAATGTGCTTTACCACGGCGGGAAGTTCATCAGTCGCCTGCTTGACGGGAGAAATGATGTCGCGGGTAACTGCTTCGGGTAAATCATGAAAAAGGGCGCAGAAAAAATCGTTAAAGAGCCGCTTGGAACACAAGGGCTTTCCCGCATCCCGCACCAAAAGCAGCGTACAGATTGCCACAAAAAAACAATGCCCCAGCACACTGGTATGAGGCACGCGGGGAGTCTGATTCCATCGGGTCTGAAAGCGCAACTGCTCCACATGCATGATTAAGTCAAAAGGGCGCTGACGGGTTACAAGAAGCTGCATGCCCCGCAAGTCCAAAAATTCCTGAATATCTTCGTTTAATCCCTTGCGGATTTCCGTAAGGCGGGCTTCTTCGTTCACTACGGAAAGCATTTCCAGTTCCCGCAGCGAAGAATACTTGTGTGCCGCCCTAAGCACCCGGGCAGAAAGAGACGCCTTTTCCTTTAGTTTTATGGAGCCCGCTGTCTGACCGATGTACATGGTAAAGCGTGAAAACAAATCCTTGTCGTGAATCAAATGCCGGTATTGGCTCAGCACCCATTCATTCAGGCGGATGTATTCCTGGGGATACTGCTGGCGAATCATGCGCTGCACCGGGCTTTTTATGTCGCAGAGGGCGATTTTTTTGAGCAGGTCAAAAAGGGAGGCATAAATCATCCATTCCCAGTCGATTTCATGCCCCTGTTCTTCCTCATATTTTCCGATGATATAGGCGGCGACCATTTTTTCGCCAGCCTTATCCATCTCCACAATCTCAAAGGGACGTACCAAGTCATTCCACCGCTGAATTGAGAAGCCTTCAAATATTTTTAGGATGAGTTTCTCGTCAATCATTGCCTTTTTGTCCGTATGCAGTCTTATTTTGCCACGCCAGATTTCTTGTCTGCGTCAAGTTTATCTTTCCACACCTGGGCATTGCTCTTGAGCTTTTCAGCGTCATCTTTTTCGCCAATCAAAATACAGATTCTGCGTTCGGCAAGCACAAAGCGGATTGCTGACTTCATGTCGTCAAGACGGCGGGAAGAAAGTTCGTATTTATCACGGTACTGCACTGCCACCTGACTCAGCAGTTTTCTCAGCAGGCGGATATAGTAGACGGTAGTATCAAAATGGGGCAGGCTGGAATCAAAGTAGACTTTTATCGCCTCCTTCCAGTCAAGCAGGTTCTTTGCCACAACAACAGCCCGTCCACGGATTTCAATAAAGGACATCTTCCACTTGGAATTCTCGCCAAAAGCATCTTCCAGAAGCTGAATGGTCAGTCCCATCTTGCGCACGAGGTACCAGCGTTTTTCCACATCGATTTCCGCAATCTGAGCCACCTTGTCTTCAATTTCGGAATAGGCCACGTCAATTGAGGGAGTAACAATATCTTCAAGATAAATAATTGACTTATAGATGATTTTGCGGGCATCGTTCAAGGCATCGTTGTTTTTTGTGTCGATAAGCTCCACGGACAGATTGTTTATCTGCATGTAGTCTGCCGCAATGGAAAGCAGGTCTTCGCTGAGCTTGAATTTCTTGTAGGGCTTTTGCGCCGCATCCTGATTGATTGAAAGCAGTTCCTTTTTTTCGGCATCAAGGGCTTGTTTTATCCGCTCCTGATACGGTTTGCAGCGTTCTTTGAACAATTCGCGGTCTTCAACTTTTATCTTCGCCATAATCATGCCCCCTCAGAAAAGCGTTGCAACATTGAGCGGGCGTGTTCCAAAGACTCTGCACTGGCAGGATCACCGCTCAGCATACGCGCAATCTCTGCCACCCGTTCTTCCGCCCCAATCGGAAAGACGCGGGTTTGTGTTGCGCCTGCATGTACGCCCTTTGCTATTTTAATTTGATTATCGGCATACACGGCAATGCTCGCTAGGTGCGTAATGCACAAAACCTGCCTGTTCTTTGCCAGTTTTTTCAGGTGACTACCCACACTCACTGCCACTTCGCCGCCAATTCCCGTGTCAATTTCATCAAATATGAGCGTCTGCACGGGGTCGGTAGCCGCAAGGATAGTCTTTAGGGCAAGCATCACACGGGAAAGTTCACCGCCACTGGCAATTTTTGCAAGCCCCTGCAAGGGAGAGCCAGGATTTGCGCTGATAAGGAATTCAATATTGTCCATGCCATAAGGACCGCATTTTTGCTCCAACTCCGTACCCATTTTTTCGATGATACTGACCGAGAAACGCGTTCCTTTCATGCCCAGTTGAGACAGAACTGCCTCCACGCCTTCTGCCATCCGAGAAACGGCTGTCTTTCGCTGGGCAGAAATTGCCTTTGCCTCGCTATACACCTGTTTTTCCAGCAGGGCAATTTCTTTTTTTAGTCCTTCCTTGCCCGCTTCCCCCCCTTCGACAGCATCAAGTTGCGCCTGGGCAGCTTCCGCATACTGCATGACTTCTTCTATAGGTGCGTCTACAGATGAGGCATATTTTTTCTTGAGGTTGTAGATAAGCGTCTGCCTTTCCTGCACCTGTGCAAGCCTTTCTGGATCAAAAACCAGAGACCGCTCATAGGTTTTGTATTCGCTTGCAATGTCAGAAAGCTCGTAGAATGCACTTTCCAGACGCTGGCCAAGAGATTCCAGGGATTTGTCCAAATCACAGGCATGCTGTGCCGTACCGCGGATTCGCTTTAAGAGGCTCACCGCACCTTCACCGCTTCCGTCCAGGGCAGCGTTCACCGCTTCTATATCCGCATACAGTTTTTCAAAAGAAGAAAGTTTTGTCTCCTCTTCATCCAAAGCCTTGTCTTCGCCCGCCTTGAGTTTTGCATCCGCAATTTCTTTTATGGCGAAATTCAACAGTTCGATTTTCTGTTCGCGGTTCGCATCGCTTGCATTCAGTTCGTCAAGCCGCTTGCGCTTGGAAACCAAATCAGCATACAAGGCGGTAAAGGCTGCCACGCGGTCATTGAGGCCTGCAAAGGAATCCAAAAAGCGGCGGTGCTCCGGCACTTTCATCAAAGACTGATGCTCGTGCTGACCGTGAATGTCCACCAAAAATGAACTGAATGTCGCCAAGTCCGCCCTAGTCACTGCGGTATCGCCAATCCATGCACCGGTTTTTCCGTTGTCACGCACATAACGCCGCAGCAAAATGCGATTGTTTTCTGGCTCAATGCCGTGACGGAAAAGCCATTCGCTTGCGCTTCTGCACTCGCCCTCATCATCCTGACTGTCTGAGACAGCATGTTCCGCCGCAAAAGGCTCGGCATCATCCTCCAGCAAAAAAGTTCCGCTTACCGTTGCTTCATGCGAGCCAGGCCGAATCTGCTCCGTGCCGCTTTTGCCGCCCAAGAGAAAGGAAAGCGCGCCAATCAGCAGAGACTTACCGGCACCAGTTTCGCCTGAAAGCACCGTAAAGCCTTTTGAGAATTCAATCGTTGCATTGTCAATCAGGGCAAAGTCCTTGATATTCAAATCTTCAAGCAAGAGAAGGACCTCCCGACCAGTTGAGTTTTGTACGCAATGCGTGATAGAATTTTTCCGAGGTGCAGCCCACAAGCAGGGCCCTGTCCTTTATCCTGCGGATTTTGATTATGTCACCCACATGCAAGTCCACGGGAATCTGACCGTCCACGGTAATCGTCACCTCGCTTGTTCGTGAAGGCAAAATGGTTACGCCAATTTCCCCCAGGGGGCTCACTACAATGGGGCGGCTGGAAAGGGAAAAAGCATTCATCAGCGTAAGAACCAGTGCATCCAAGTCCGGGTCAATTATCGGACCGCCTGCACTGGCAGAATAAGCCGTACTTCCCGTTGCCGTAGAGATGATAAGTCCGTCTGCCTTAAATTCGCCGAGAGACACATTGTCGTAGGTAATATCAAAGGAAATGGTGCGGGCAGCATTTTTTGCACTGATTACGATGTCGTTCAATCCCGTCTGACTGAAACGGTTTGCATTTCCACGCACAAGGGCGGCCTTTATCATGGAACGTTCCGCTATGATTGCCTTTCCTGCAAGAAAACGGTCTAGTTCATGCTGCCACTCAGGTTTTTGCACGCTGGCGATAAAGCCAAATGTACCAAAATTAATGGGAAAGACAGGAACACCCAGGGGAGCACAGCCTCTGGCCGCAAAAAGCACAGTGCCATCTCCTCCCAGCGTAATGACAAAATCATAGCCGTGGAAAGGATATTCTTCACAAAAACCGTTATAGAGGAAAATATCTCCTTGCCTTCCCAGGGATTCCAGATATGCTTTTATGGTCGCACCCAGTTTTTTTGATTCGTCTTTATAGGTGTTTACGATGATAAGCGCTTTGTTATATTCTTTCACTGCATCCTCCTATAAAACTTTATTCCTTACATTACGGCAAGGTTCCCAGCACTTTGGAAATTTTGGTAACCGCCTCGCTTCCCAAACGGGGGTACAAGGGAAAGAGTACCGTCCGCAAGAAAAGCGCTTTTGCCTTTTTGCAAGTGGCAGAAAGTTCCTCATCCTTTAGGGCGATGACAGAATCTCCGTATGCCGGGCGGATTTCGATATCCTTACGGGAAGCATACTGTTTTGCATCCTTAAAACTGCCAGACAAGACCACAGGAAATGACCAGATGGTAGAACCGTCGCCGTGTTCACGGGCAAAAGTCCGGTTTTTTCCACTTAAAAGCGCATGCTGGTATGAGGCATAAATAGTCTTCCTGATATCCTCATTGCGGCGGAATTCCTTTATCTGTACAAAAGCAAGGGCACTGTTGATGTCGGGCAGAATGTCAGTACGGGGGGCGGCATCAGTAAATGATTTAAGAGCCGACCATTCTCGCCTGCGGGGAGCCATCAGTACAGCACCACCGCCAGCAGTAATCGTGTCAAATTCTTCCAGCCCCATAATGGCATACACGCCAAAGGAGCCGACATTTTTTGCAGCGACATTTTTACCCGCTTCCCTTTCTGCGGTCTCCTCATCTTCTTTTGGCTCAACAACTGCACCCACCGAATGGGAAATATCTTCAATCAGAGGAATTCCCAAAGCGGCAATTTTTTCCACCTCTGGAACAATGCCCATGGTTTCATGCAAAAGCAAGAGCCTTCCGCCAGCCTTGGCGCCTTCCGCAACAAGCTCCGCCGTTACCAGTCCTGTTTCTTCGCTCACGTCCAAGACAAGCGGCTTGTAGCCCAGAGACTCCACAGCCACGTAATGCCATGAAGGAGCCAGTGCAGAAATCATAATCACGCTTTCTGCGGGCAAGTCCAGGGCTTTGAGAGCATAAGATAAGGCTATTGTCGCACTGCGAAAGGCTACGGCACCGTCACAACCGGTAGATTCCTTTACCGCCTGAATGAGACGCATATTCAACTCACCTGGACCGGTTTTTTCGTCAACCATACATGTCAGTACGGCGTCCATTTCCTTTCTGCGAATCGTAGAACTGAATGTCTGAATCATTTTTTACTAGTCTGCAGTGTCGCCCTGCATAATTTTCTGAAGCTCTTTTGCATTGAAAATCTTACGGATATCAAGCATAATCAGATAGGAATTGTCCTGACGGACAACACCCTGAATATATTCCGTACCGATACCACTAATCATCTGCGGCGGAGCCTTAATTTCTTCGCGCTGAATTGAAACAACACGAGCAATGCGGTCAATGATAATACCGATTTTCATGCCGTCAATGTCCAGAATAACAAAGCCGCCTTCGTAATCTTCACCGTCAACTTCTACCAGTTTTTTGATGCCAAAACGACGGTGCAGGTTGATAACGGGAATAATTTCACTACGAAGATTGAAAATACCTTCAACATAGTACGGTGCATTAGGAATCGGGCGAAGGGCACTAACCTTTACGATTTCCTTAACATCCATAATGTCAACACCGTAAATTTCTTCACCAAGCTGGAATGTTACCTGTTGAATCTGTGTATTTTCTGCTGCCATAATGCCTCCAAAGGTCTTGAATAAGAATACACTGAAAAGCGTTAAAATACAATATGCAAACGGTCAATTTTGTGACCGTTTTTTGTATTTTTATTGCGCCTGCTTATGTGCCTTCATGTATGAAATTGCACTCAAGGCGACCTTCTTGCCTTCGCGCATTGCCATGACAACGGTCTTGGGGCGGTGCACAATGTCTCCCGCGGCAAACACACCCTTTTTACCTGTCATGCCATAATATTCCGCTCCCTCCTCCACGTGAGTAAGGATGTAGCGGTCTTCTGCAAGCTCCACGCCTTCGGTATCTTTTGTAGTAATTTCATTTGGCTCAGAACCGATTGCCACGATGATTTTTGTAGCGGGGATAACCACCTCACCGTCAGGAGTCTTGGCCTTAAAGCCGCAAACCTTGCCGTCCTTTCCCTCAAAGGAGACAGGAACATGCTCCCACTTAAAGATAACGCCGTCAGCAAGGGCCTCATCGTATTCGGCCTTTGCCGCCTTCATAAATTCAATGGTACGGCGATAGCAGACATAGGTGTGCTTTGCACCCATTCGTACTGCGGTGCGGCAGGCATCCATAGCCACGTTACCTGCACCGATAACCACCACATCGTCTCCATCCTTTACCTCAATCTTATCCCGCTCCAGTTTGCCGGCGTTAAAGTCACGCACATCGTGAAGCAGCTTGAGGGAGTCAAGGACGCCAGTCAATTCCTTGCCCGGTAAATCAAGCCATTTTGGAGCAATTGAACCGGAAGCAACAAGCACAGCCTCGTAGCCTTCGCCAAGAATCTGATCAAGGGTGATGTCTTTTCCAACCCATGTATTCGTAGTAAAGGTGACGCCCAAATCCGTCAGCCGCTGAATATAGCGGTGAACATTTTCTTTTGGCAGACGGAATTCAGGAATACCGTAAATCAATACACCGCCCGGTTCGCTGTCTTTTTCATACACGTTTACTTCATACCCGGCACGAACAAACTCAAATGCCGCGCTCAAACCGGCCGGGCCTGAACCGACAACGGCAACCTTGCCCACAGGCTTGACATTCTTTCTGATTTTGTTCAGCTGGAACTCATATTCAAAGTCCGCAATAAAGCGTTCAATCTGACCGATACGAATCGGCGGCTTTTTGGCACGGTTCATGATACAGTGACCTTCGCACTGATTTTCATGGGGGCAGACATGTCCACAAATTGCCGGCAGATTACTGCGCTCTGCGATGATTGCGTAGGCCGCACCAATATTGCCGTTTGAAAGCTCGCGGTTGAATGCCGGAATATCATTTTCTATGGGGCACCCCGTGCGGCACATGGGTTTTGGACATTTTAAGCAACGCTGCGCTTCTGCAATAGCCTCTTCCAAAGTGAATGCGGGAACATCTTCTGTTTTTTGTGTATCAGCCATAATTTACGTACCTCAAAAAAATATATATATTCTAGTATACAAGACGATTGCATAAAAAGCAAATTAAAATTTTACGCTACGGAAAAAAGCGTAATCGCATACACTTTCTCTATTCCATAGGATTTTAACTGAGCAGCACAGGCATCCAGCGTAGACCCCGTTGTAAGCACATCATCCACAAGCACAACCGCTTTGGGCGGAAGCGGCGCATAGGCATGTAATTTTCGCTCAGATGCCAGCGCATAGGAATGGGCAGAAAGCCTACGCCGTGCAAGCCGTCCCAATTTTTTCTGCTGCACCTGAGTCTTCCTCACCAGCAGTTTAAGCACGGGCACACGCCAAAGCCTGTGCAGAAAGCAACACAATTCATCAACCTGATCCCAGCCTCTCTCCTTGATTTTTCCCGGACGGGGCGGCACGGGCACAAGGGGAAGCCTGTCTCCAAAACGGATGCACAAATCCTCATAAGCCTTGTAGACCATGCGGGCAAAGACCAGGGAAAGCGTCCGCTTATCCTCGCTTTTCCAGGCAAAGAGCAAGGTCTTTTTCCACAGGCAATAGGCATGCAGGGGAAAGACCCCGTCCGTATGGGTAAGTATTGCTTCTTTCCTGCAGGCAGAGCACAGGGAAATTTCACTAAGCAGGGCCTTGCCGCACACAAGACATCGTGCAGAAGCAGTATCAGCAGATACGGGTAGGGCTGTATCTACAAACTGCTTCATGCACGACGGACACAAGGGATACACACCACTGACCTCACCGCAGCGGACACAAAGTTCTCCGCCCAGCACCCAGACAGCAAGGCGGCGAATGAGAAAGACTAAACATGCAATATAGCCATGAGGTATCCTTTTCGGCCACAGTGAGATTTTGTTATCCCTCATACACTATATATATATGCTTTAAAATACAAAAATATACAAAAAATTTTTTAAAAAGTGAAAAAAAAATGATTTATTTTTGATTTTTCGCCGCCTTTTTCTGCTATCTGCCACTTAAAGCCTTTTTCCAGCGGGAAATCATCTGCAGGGCGGCAAGAGGGGTAAGGTTGTCAGGATCGGCAGAAAGGATTTCATCCAGCACCATTTCCTCATCAGAAAAGAGTCCGGGGGCTGTGGGAGAAGGTCGGACAGCGGTATCAGCGGGAAGGCTCAGGGTTTCGATGGGCGTGTCCAAGACAGGACGGTCTGCGGCGATATTCTGCAGGCGTTCCAAAATCTGGCTTGCCCGGGCAATAACCGAATGGGGCACGCCCGCAAGCTGCGCCACATGAATACCGTAGGAATTTTCACTTGCTCCTTCTTTTACCTTGCGCAGGAAAACAACCGATTCCCCCTGCTCGCTGACTGCCATGCACAGTAACTTGAGCGAAGCGTGTTCCATACGGGTCAGTTCATGGTAGTGCGTGGCAAAGAGGGTCTTGCATTTTATCGTGTTCAAAAGATATTCGCTCACTGCCCATGCAATGGAAAGACCGTCCTCCGTCGAAGTACCCCGCCCCACTTCATCCATAATGACCAGGGATTTTTCGGTAGCAGAGCGCAAAATATTGGCGGTCTCCGTCATCTCTACAAGGAAGGTAGACTCTCCACGGGCAAGATTGTCGCTGGCACCCACGCGGCAGAAAATACGATCCACAATACCGATATGGGCGGTGTCAGCGGGAACAAAGGAACCTGTCTGGGCAAGCAGGGCAATCAAGGCATTCTGCCGCAAGTAGGTACTTTTGCCTGCCATGTTTGGTCCGGTTATCAAATCAAAAGAAGTCCTGCAATGCGCATTCACATCCGCCGATGAGGCAATCTCAATGTCATTGGGAACAAATTCCCCCTGAGGAAGATGCATTTCCACCACAGGATGACGGCCGCCGCTAATGGCAAAATCCGAGCCATCATCAACCAGAGGACGAACCCAGCGATACAAAATAGCGGCCCAGGCAAAACTGGCAGTCACATCTGCATAGGCAATTTCCCGGGCTACCTGCAGAAGATAGGGAACATCCTTTGCCAGACGATTGCGGACTTCCAGAAACAAATCATGTTCGGTCTGGATGATATTTTGGGCAGCGTCCTTTAAATCACGCTCCAAAGCCTGCAAACGCTCCGTTGTATAGCGTTCCGCATTTAACAGGGAACGACGCAGTATAAAATGGTCAGGAACCTTAGAAAGCCTGCCCTTTGTTATTTCGATGTAATAGCCAGAGGTATTACTGTTTTTAATCCTAAAATTGACGATGCCCGTATTTCTTCGCTCTTCCTCCGCATACTCTTCCAAAATACGGTTGAAATTCTGCTGAACATCACGGTAGTGGTCAAGTTCCTGAGACCAGCCCGGCTTAATGATTCTGCCCTCGGTAAAAATTGTGGACGGGTCATCAAGAATGGCATTTTTAATCACGTCAATAATCGTCTGCGCCGTATCTTCTGAAAGGGCTGTAAAGCCGTAGTTTTCCAATAACTTGCGCACTTCCAGCCAGGATTCAAGACTTGCCCGCAAGGCCTGTAAATCCTTTGCGTGAGCCCGCTCCATGGCAATACGCCCCGCAAGGCGTTCAATATCCAGCACATTGGAACACTGCTCCCGCACGGCATCCAGCAGGCGGCGGTTTTTGGTAAAGAGTTCCACATGGTCTTGGCGCAGGGCAATTTTTTTGCTGTCGGTAAGCGGATACAAGAGCCACTGCCGCAAAAGCCGCTTTCCCATGGCAGTCTGTGTGTGGGACAGACATTCCAAAAGCGAATACTGTGCGCTTCCGTCACGCAGATTGCTTACGATTTCCAGATTACGGCGGGAAGCATCATCCATAACCACGTAATCACTGTCCTTATACACTTTTATGCCGCTCACATGGGGAGCATTGGTGGAAGCCGTTTTTTTGAGGTAGTCCAGCAAAAAGCCTGCCGGTGCTACTTCTGGAGAATCTTCCGTTAGTGAAAAGGAGCGCAAATTAACGGTCTTAAACTGCTCTGTCAGGCGACGGAATGAAAGCGTGGAATCAAAATTCCAGTCAGGATAATAGGAAACAGAAATAGAATCAGCAGAAGCAAGGGTTTCCTGAACAATACGGTTGTCACGCAAGCCCGAAGGCAGCAGGAGTTCCCGGGGATGAGAGCGACCCAATTCCTTGGGGAAATTTTCCTGCATGTCGCTTGCCTTCCAACTGGTGGCAAAAAAATCAGCCGTCGTAACGTCAATGTAGGCAAAGCCCGCCTGACCGTCTTTTACAAAAAGGGAAGCCAAAAAGTTATTGGTGCCGCCTTCCAGATACTCGCTTTCCAGAGCCGTTCCGGGCGTAATCACTTCGATAACCTTGCGCTCGGTAAGCCCCTTTCCCTTGGCAATCTCCCCTACCTGCTCACAGATGGCGATTTTCTTTCCCAGACGAAGGAGGCGGGCTATATAGACCTTTGCCGCATGATAGGGAATACCGCACATGGGCTGCTCTCCGCGGTGGGTCAGGGTCAGATTCAGCAGGCGGGAAACCTCCACTGCCTCCTCGTTGAACATCTCATAAAAATCACCCAGACGGAAAAAAAGGATTTCGTCCTTGTACTGGTCTTTGATGGTTTGATACTGTACCATCAGGGGAGTCGTTTCATTATTTGTGTAATTCTTTACTGCCCCGGCAACTACTTCGTCATGCTTCCGTGCCATGAACTACAAACCCAATTCAGAGATTACTTTGTCCGTCACGTCAACAGAAGAAGAGTACCAGAGCACTGCATTTGCCTGCTGAAGGCTCAAAATAAGGCTGAATCCTTCATGTTCGGCAACGCGCTCCAAGGTGCTGTAAAGTTTTTTATAGAATGCATCTGAATTTTGCAGTGAATTCTTTAGCGATTCCAATTCAATGTTTTTTGCACTGGTATATTGGGTAAGATAGTCAGTCTTTTTGGTAATTTCCGCCTCAATCCTCATAGCGGCAGATTCATTTCCGCTGTTCTGATAGTCAACCTTTTGCTGCTGGAGCTTTTGAATCTCGTCAGTACGCTTGTTGATTTCATTCTGGAAGTCGGCTTTTTTGGACTCATAGTTGCGCACTGGTGCAGAATTACGGAAATAAGCCGCATAGACACGAGCGGTGTCCACTACGCCAAAGCGGGTAATCTGCTGGGCAAAAAGTCCCCCGCAGGCAAACAAAGCAAGAAAAAATAAAAGTCCAATCTTTTTCATAGCACAAACTCTACCAAAAATACGAAATTAAATCTACTTGTTTATGAGGTTGAATGAAAGGACGAACTTCCAATGGTCATTCCAAACCACTGAACCGTCTTCTATGCGGAATGTATGGGCAAACAGAAGACGCAGGGGGAACTGAGGAATGGTAAAGCGCACACCCGGTCCAACGCTAAAGTACCAGTCTCCCCAGCCGATGCTGCCAAGCTGATAGACTTCCTTTGTAATGACCGCAGCGTCCGCAAAGCCGTCCAAGGCAAGCACACCAGGAACAACCGGCATACGCAGTTCAACATTGGAATTCCACAGGGCCTTGCCACGAACCTTATTGTAGATGCTTGTCCATCCGCGTCCGTTGAACATACCGTCAATATAGAGTTTGCTGGAGTCACCCACGCCCGTATTTGCCGCAGGGAAAATCATAGAAAGACCCGTGTAGCCTGCAAGCACCAGCTTAAACGCCCATTTTTCGGTAATGCGCCAGTTCAAGAGCGTAAAGTATTTTTCCAGTTTTGTATCCGTGCGCAAAAAGTATTCGCTTTCAATCGGAGTCAGACCAAACCAGGTAAGACGCTGACTGGCAAACCAACCGCTTGACGGGTCATAGTTTACGTCACGCCCGTCAATAGAAAAAGCAGTCCAAATAGAATTCTGCCAGCCCCAACGGTTCGCAAACTCACTGACCGTAGTATCAACCGGCGTATACAGTTCCTTGTCATAGCGGTTGTTCAAGAGACTGCCCGTAATGCCGCCGGTAAGCGAAAGTATTGCCCAGTCTGGAGTCCAGCGGTGTCCCATTGAATAACTCAAAGACCACTTCCACTGTTCGTAGCGCATGTAATAGTTGGTGTTGTCAACAGTACCGTTGGAAAGCCACTTGAGGCGCAGAGCGTGTACGCTGGCGTGAGAAAAAGTCGTACTGATTGAACGGCTGATAGGACGTCCCCACAGCCAGTTTTCGCCATATGCCAGTGTAACAGACTGCTCGTCCGTTGAAATAGTAGAACCTGCACTCAGGGATTTTCCGCTGCCCTTTACGTTGCTGTCCTGCCATTTGACAAAGAGGGCAAAGGGCAAATCATTGGGGTCAGAAACACCGCTAAAGGTAACGCCAAATTCAATTGATGTGGTGGACTGCTCATCCACGGTAAAAACGAGGTCAACAAGGTTTTCTTCCGAACCAGGAACGACATCGGGAACAACCGCGCTGAAATACTGCAGGTTGTAAAGGTTTCGCAAACCCGTGGTTACTTTTGCCTTGGAGAAAATATCACCGCTTTCTACGGGAATTTCGCGGCGGATGACGTGCTCCTTGGTACGGTTATTGCCCTTGATAATCACATGCTCAACGTGGCTGCGAACATTTTCCGTTATCTGCAGGACATAGGAAATCGTCTTGTTTTCTGAATCTTTGGTGGGAATCGGCTGAAAGCGGTTGGACGTATAGCCGTTTTCGTAGTAGAGGTCAGCAATGGCCATCAGGCTTTCCTGGAACTTTGTCTGATTGAACATTTTTCCCGACTGCTGCTTGACCAGTGAGTTCAGCCTGTCATCCGTAAAAATCGTGTTTCCCACATAGGTGATGCCGTTAAAGGTGTACTGAGAGCCTTCCTGCACCACAAAGGTTATCGTCATCTCATCACGGTTTTTCTTTTCGTTTATCGCAATTTCACGGGTCACGTCTACAATGCTTGCATCAATATAACCGTTGTTCTGATAGTATGCCACGATTGCCTGTTTATCGGCCTCCAGCGTAGCTTCCTGAAAGGCCCCCTTGTTGAAGAGACCGACTTCTTTTAGCTTGAGTTTTCCCCGCAAAGTCTTAGACGAAAAGACCTTATTGCCTCGGAATTCAAGGTGTCCAACAACCGTTGAGCGTCCTTCTTCTATTATATATGTTACTTCAAAGCCTTTGGATGCCTGCCGCGTCTGGGAAGAAACCGTCACATTGGTGTAGCCTTTTTCCAGATACAGTGAGCGGATGGCTCTCTCATCGCCCAGCATTTTTGACTCGACAAAAACATCTTTTTCCTTTATGGAAATCGCTTCTTTAAGTTCCGTCGTGCGCACCGCCTTGTTGCCACGGAAAATCAGGCGGGAAACAATGGGGCGTTCAGTTACCGTAAACACGATGGAAACCGTATTGCGCTTTGAATCACCAGGCAGGGCTTCCGGTTCAACGTCATCAAAAAGTTCCAGTGCATAGATGCGGTCCATCATGTCCGCAAAAAGTTCATCGGAAAAACGCTTGCCGATAAAGCCGCTGGTAACGCCATCAACTTCCTTGTTTCCGACGTGTTTAAGTCCTTTAAAAGAAACATTCTTAATCAGTTTGCCATAGTACCAGTTGGGGTCAGAAACAACTTCTCCAGGCTCTGAACTCTGGGCAATCAGACTGCTCGTTGCTGTACACAAAAAGAGTGCTGCCATCAGCATAAAAACAACAGAACGACGCATAGAAACTCCTACTTTCTTTTTTTTAATTTACAGCGCAAATTTCCATGACAGGGTCATCGATGCAGAAGAAACCCACATATTATTGCGGAGGGCTTCCAAATCGGGAGCGACACCCAAACGGATATTTACGAAAGGAGAAGCCATTTCCAGACCCACTGCAGGCTGGAAGACAAGACCTCCCACTGACGTTGCGCTATCAACCTTTGACTCGTCATACACCCAGTTCATCATTGCATCCGCATAGATTGAACTGCCGAAGTACTTTCCTATATAAACAGTTGAGTTATCAAAAAAGTTACTGAACTTCATCTGTTTACCAGTAGAATTGTTGCCGAGTCCGTACTTCACCGTGTTCTGAAGCACATTGGTTCGTACAGAAAATATATCAAACTTCAAGAGTTCACGCAATGCGTTTTCTATATTGCGTATGACAACAGACTGAACCAGATAGTCACCGCCCGCAAGGAAGAGGGAGGTAGCGTTTTCTGAATCCGCACTGATAACCTGTCCCAAGAGCTCCATGATTTCCCTTTCCGATTTTGCCGGACTTGCGGAGAACTGAGGATTTAGGGAACTGACCGGCTGGTTCAAGGCACTGAGCGTAATCGTCACCTGCCCGCCGTTTGAGTCTTGCTCACGGGTTTCTGCACGGACGGTAAGGCGGGGATCAATCAAATCCTGAGTCTCATTAAAGACAATCCTACCCTCCTTCATGTAGAAATTGCGGTTGAGCCAGACAATCTGACCGCCACGAAGCGCCGCCTCACCCTTCAGGCTGAAGTTTCCAGTCACGCTGTCAAAATACACTGAAAGCGGCGTGTTAGGAGCAACAGCGCCGCGCAGGAGCGGATCAAATAAAATCTGAACTCGCTGACCCACAAGCAAATTCAGGTCAGCTTTTATGGCAAGGGGCGAGGATTTTTCCCTTTGCGGCGGCGATTCTCCGTTCTTATCACCCTTTGGCGAAAAGAGGGAGAAGATATTTCCAGACATAAGGCTGGTTTGCAGGGAAGAAATGACAATCGAAACGTCAGCATTCTGGGCTTCAACCAATCCCGTCACGCCAAATTCATTGTCCTCCAGCGTCAGGTTCAAGTCTATGCCCGCCTCTCCCTTATAATGAATCAGGGGGAGCGTCATATTCACCGGAATATAATTGTCCTTAGGCGTAAGAAGATTCACGTCCAGAAGGCCGATTCGCCAGCGGTTAAAGTCTATGCGGGCATCAGCAAGCAGGCTGGTTTTTCCTGCACGCAGTATGGTCTGGGGCATAACCAATGCGCTTTGACTTATGCTGGCGAGCATTTTCTCCGTTTTGAAAGCAGTTTTCGACACCATGGGCACCGTAAATTCCGGCTTTTCGATGGAAAGCGCGCCAGAAAATTCAGGGTCGGCAATCAGTCCTGTTATGCGAAGGGCTCCTTTTAGTTGTCCGCTCGCCACATGAAGGAAAGGCAGGGCGATAAAGGACGTAAGTTCCGCAAGGTTTGACTGCACCTCGGTAAATTCCAGATGCATGGTTTCCTTGCTCACCTGTCCCCTTGCTTCCAATTGCAGGGGAAGCGCGTTCCCCAGGCGAGCCGTTAGGGAACCGTCATCCAGCAACGTAGCCAAAAGCCCCTGGGAATCCTTTGAGAACAAATCATATCTTCCCGGCATCCTCAGCATGGAGACTTCAAATGCAAGAGACTTTGGAAAGAGCGTACCCTTGATGCCCGGCACTTTTAGGACTGCCGTATAATTTTGGGGAAGACGCCATTTTTGCACTGGGGGCGCACTGCTCAGGCTCAGGGAAAGGGGCATTTGGAAAGATTCATTCAGCAGATAGCCTTCCAGATTCAGGGAGAGGTCTCCGGAAAAGTCATTGGGATTAAAAAAGAGGCTGCCATTTGATACCGTAAAGTTTGACCAGGTACCGCCAAAATTTTCCGCACTCACACCGCTTTCATCCAGAACAAAAGAACCGTGAGCCACCAGCGAAGAACCATAGAGTCCCATGGCAAAATTCTTTACGTCCAGAGACACAAAGGGATTGCTCAAGGTGCCGCTGGCCGATGCGCTTGCCGTAACAACATTGTCTGCATTCTGCTCATTCAGAAAGCGCACGATGGGAAAGGCATTCACTTCCGCCTGTCCGTTAAAATAAAATTCGTTTTTAAGCGCATCTACTGAAAAAGGCAACTGAGACGGATTGACAAAATCAGCATTGAGCGACAGGCTTTCCGTTCCCGTTTCACTCTCTGCCTGAAGCCCCACATGGATTGAGTCAAAAATACGGTTATTGACGTTCCACATGAGGTTACCGCTACCTTTGAGGGCAGAAACATTGTCGGAATAGCCTATGGAATCAACCAAAAAACCGTACTGATTGATGTTTCCAGAAAGCGTCAGTTTTGGATGTACCGCAAAAGTACCCGACAAGTCTTCCACCTGAAAATTATGCAAGTCCACTGAAAAATTTTCTGCCGAGCGGAAATTAAAGGCTGCGTCAACAGACACCGAGGGAATGATTTTTCCCAAGGCAATGGGCAGGGAAGCAAAGCTGAAAGAGCCTGTCACTTCGTCGCCAAAACTTGCCACCGCTGAAAAACCGTAGTCACCGGCAATGTTCAGCCATTTAGACGCATAGGTGCCGCTCAACTGATAGGGCAGCGAATTTACCGTGTAGTCGCCAAAGAAGGTAAAGTTGTCAAATCCGTTGGAAAAGTCCGCGGAAGCCGTTGCTGTCGTATTCAGGCTGCCAAAAAGCAGGTCAAAGCGGCTGATTTGCACCGTCTGATTTGACCCGTCCACCGCAAACCACAGCATCTCACGGTCTTTTGTTGTATTTGCCACAAGACATACCGGCGCGTTAAACGAAAAGTCCTTAAAGTCACTGGAAAAATATACTTCGTCACTGGTGATGTATGGATGCAGCGTTTCCGCTAGTTTCGTAAGCCTTGCGGCAGGCTTTTCCTTGACAAAGAATGCGCCCAAAAGTGCCGCACTGTCCAAGAACACGTTCTGCACTTCCGCACGAGCCTGCACGTATCGGTCTGAGCCACCGAGATAACTGCCGTCCACCTGCACATGGCCTGTAGCCTCGTAGTCAGCATGAGCGTAGTCATCCCATGCAAGGCTAAAGTCTACAGAATGATTTCCTGGAATGACCGATGCTTCCACCGCCGTAAGGGCACGTTCCTCCCCCAAAAAAATCTGGGAAGCAACCATCATAAAACCCGTATCCAGGGGGTCGATGTAGACTTCGCCAGAAAGGCTATTGCCATTGGGCAGGGCATACTTCTGGCAGGACAGGATGCCCGAAAGCTGCTTGGGCTTGTAGACAAAATCACCGGAGAAATCTGCGGACACTCCCTTACCCCTAGCAAGCAGTTTATGCGCCACCAGATGACGCTTGTCGCCTTCCACATTGATTGAGCCATGGAAGGGATGCCCTAAAAGCCGCTTTGTCCATTCTGTTTCAAAATCCGCCGCATACTGTACCCCCGACCCCTTCTTGGCAAAGAGATTTCCCTTGCCGCTCACCGAAATGCCGTCAAAGAGTGCAAAATATCCGGGGGCACGGCGCACGCGAACCAGTTTGAATGGCTCAAAGCCGTCAAACTCACCGTCAAGGCGAAATGACTTGTCCGCAATATCTGCCGTCATAAAAACAGAAAAAGGCAGGGCAGACCTCATGGTGCGGATGGTAAATTTCCTGTCGCTGTAATTTACCAGTGCGTCCAGATGCGTCACGGTAAAGTCTGCACCGCCTGCGTTGGAAAAATGAACAGAAGCAGAACTGCCGTCCAATTCCGGCACGAGGGTACCCGTCAAGTCAAAATTAACCGCCATTTGAATGCGCTTATTCTCATGGGAAACATAGATGTTTGAATAGGTCGCCTTGCCGCTTCCCTTCACCACAATGCCCGTGGAATTAAAGTTATTGCGCAGGGTCAGCGAACGGACAGTACCCCTGGCATCGTTCCATTTGTCCGAATAATGCAGGTTTACGTTTTTCAACTGCACCGCAAAGGGAAGGTCAATATTCAAAAGCGAAAGGTCAATTTTCTTATGCTCATTCAAATCTATTTTTGCATGGCTCCTGGCAAGACCAATCCACTTCTCCGTCAGGGCGCGGTCAAGAAACAAATCATATTCCACCGTCACACCATTAATCGTCACGGAACGAATTGCATAGGTGGGATGGGATGAAAAAAAGTCAAGGAAGTTATAGGAAACCGTTACTTTACGTACGTCAAGCAATTTTCTTCCCGATGCCTTGTCCGAAACCTCTATACCTTTTACGTTGATTGCTGATAAAATAGACGGTGAAAGCGACTGATACGAAAAGGAAAGGCCGATACTGTTTTCTGCCTTTTCCACCAGTTGTTTTTCCAGCGAAGATAATGCTTCTCCCACGCGGATATAGACCGGTCGGAGAATTGCTACCGCCGCAACAAGCATGAGGATAAAAAGTGTACTGCCGATTCCAACGCTTTGCCTACGGGATTTCATAGCAATTATCTTCTTTGATATTATCGGCAGTTTTTCGGGTTTTGCGTATGATATTACAGAATTTTATAGTGTTTGAAGGCATAGACGGAGCAGGCACCTCCACCCAGATTGCAGTGCTCAAAAATCGCCCTGATGCGGACAGATTTTTCTTCACCACCGAGCCTACAGACGGCCCCACAGGAAAATTCCTGCGCTCCATGCTCAAAGGTGACCTAGGCCTGGACCCCCGCACCGCAGCATATCTTTTTGCCGCCGACCGTGCCGAACACCTGTGGGGAAAAAGCGCACTAAACGGAAGTGTGGTAAAAAAATGTTCAGAGGGCAAAATTGTCGTAAGCGACCGCTATCTGTTTTCAAGTCTGGCCTACCAGTCGGTCACCTGCGGAGACCAGCTTCCCCGCATGCTGAACGAGCCATTTCCCCTGCCCCAACTGCTTTTCTTTTTTGAAATTGACCCTGCAATTTCACTCAAGAGAGTCCTCGACCGCGGCGAAACTGAAATCTACGAAAAAATAGATTTCCAAAAAGCCACTGCCCGCCGCTACCAGTCCGTCATTGCAGAATACGACGGCACTTCCAAAGGCCAAGGCATGAAGATTGTCCGACTGGACGCAAGCCAGAGTGTAGAGACTGTGGCAAAACGCATCGCAGAAGAAATTGCGGCATTAGATTGCTAATCCGCAAGAAAAAAACTGCCGATACTCAAGGCGTGAAAAAGTTTTTTTCCGTCCTCAGCCTGATTTTTCTCGTCTTTACCCTTATGCCCTGGTCATCCTTTGCATACGTGGCAAAATACAAGGAGGACTACTACAGGCTTTTTCACGTACATTACCAGCAGTACCCCGATGACGTGATGGAAAACATCTACTGGCTGGAGCAGGCAGTAAAGGCTGACTTTGCCAATCCCCTGTATGCAGACGCAAAAATCAACGATGAGCGCGACTGGGAAAAATACCGCTATCTCTTTATGATGCATATAAATCTCAAGATGATTGAGCAGTACATGCGCCTGGGCCGCATCTACGACCATTCCCTTGCCCACTTCTACGATGCCCCCTGGAAAGACATGTATCTGGACAACCTGGCAAAAACAAAATCCTGCTATGAAAGCGGACTCTACTATTGGCGGGAGGCAAAACTCTGGGCAGAAAAGGCCAACGTCAGCAAATTCAATTTTCTCTGGCTCGCAGACATCCAGGCCTGGGAAGACGAAAAAGAGCGAATCTCCACCGGTGAACTCAACTACGAAAAAATTCTGACCAGGGAAATCACCCGCGTGCAGGGGGTAATCGACACATTCAAGGGAATGGAAGGCAAAAAATACTAGAGGGGCGAAGTCTCGCCCCTAGGCTCAGCCCGACGCTTTGCGCCAGTCTTCGCCATACCCCACTCTAACGGGGGGAGCCCCCGTAACGCCCCCCTCAGGCAGATTGAAAAAAATCCCCATTCTCACTACACTATTTCCATGCAGTACGAAGAAAAAATCGTGGAATATCCGCCAGTGCATCCGGGAACAGACCGCACTTTCATCCGCTTTTACCAAGGAGAACCCGACTTAAACAGCATTTTTTATGCGTCAAGCAATGCTGACCTTCCCCAGCGCATTTTTGTCACCGACGAGACGATTTGCGCACTGGATTCCGTCCGCCCCTTTACCCACCTCTTTCACGCTCACGACGGCGGAAAAGACTTTAAGCGTGGATTCGTAGGCGTGCGGGGAAAGGATGTCCTCGTCATCTTGGGAAGCGGCGAACCCTACAAGACAATAGAAAGCGTACTGCAGATTGTTTCCGCCGCCCTTGACCACAATGCCCAGCGCTCTGCCGTGTTCGTGGGAATCGGAGGAGGCGTGATTACCGACATGACGGCCTTTGCCGCATCCATCTTTAAGCGGGGAGCCCATTGCGAACTGGTGCCCACAACACTCCTCTGCATGGTTGACGCTTCCGTTGGCGGAAAGACCGGCTGTGATTTTTCCAGCTACAAGAACATGATTGGCTCCTTTTTTCCCGCGCAGAAAATCCATATCTGCCCGGCCTTCGTGCAGAGTTTGCCCCAGTCAGAATACCGAAGCGGCCTAGCGGAAGTAGTCAAGACAGCCCTGCTCTACAATTCGGAACTCGTTACAAAGCTTGAAAATACGCCATCTGTATTAAAAGACCGCACCAGTCCGCTCGTGCATGAAATGATTCAAATTTGCGTGAGCGCAAAGGCCCGCGTTGTGGAAGAAGACCTGACGGAAAAGAACATCCGCATGCAGTTGAATCTGGGACACACCTTCGGACACGCACTGGAAAGTCGCGCAGGACTGGGAAAGGTGAGCCACGGAGACGCAGTTGCCTGGGGCATGTCCCGCGCTGCAGTCTTAAGCGAACGACTGCACCTCTGCGACAAGGCATTTGTTGAGCGCGTAAAGAACCTGCTTGCCTCATTTGGCTGGGAAACAGGAGCCATGCACAGTGCGCTGGAGGGCATTTTTACAGACAAAAAGGAAGCCGCCCGTTCCCTTTACGAGGCAATGAAAAAGGACAAGAAGAATTCCTCAAGCAAAGTACGCTTTGTCTTGCAGCGCAATGCTGGCGACACCCTAATCACCGAAGCAGAAGCCGATGACCTGCTTGCCGTGCTTGAAGAAGACTAGGACACAGCAATGGTACAGGAAAAAAGCAGCGCAGAAATCACCCATTATTTTGACTGGGCGGCAACCAGTCCCGCTGACGGCGACATTCTCCGCACCTCACTGGAAAAAACGCTAGATGCCTTCGGAAACCCCTCCAGCGTACATGCTGCAGGCCAGAAAGCAAAGAAACTTCTGGAAGAAGCCCGCACATCATGCGCAAAAAGTCTGGGGGTAGAGCCCGGTCAGCTTATCTTTACTAGCGGTGGAACTGAATCTGACCATATTCCCCTGCTTTCGGTGCTGACAAAACCCGCAAAAGGAAAAATCCTCGTAAGTGCAATCGAACATCCCGCCCTGAGGGAAGAATGTGCCATGCTGGCTCGCCTGGGATACACCGTGGAGCAGATTTCTCCCGACAAAAACGGATTCGTCCAGCCCGCAGCCCTTGCAGAAAAAATCACGTCAGACACGCAATTTGTCACCGTCATGGCAGTGAACAACGAGACGGGCTGCATTCAGGACATACAGGCCATCGCAGATGCCATCACTGCCGCCAGTGCAGGAAAGCGGAAGCCCCATTTTCATGTGGACTGCGTGCAGGCAGCAGGAAAAATTCCGCTGGACATCACCCACAAGGGAATCGACAGTGCCGCATTCAGTGCCCACAAAATCTGCGGTCCCCGAGGCATAGGCCTTCTCTACCTTGCAAAACCCCTTCAGTCCTTTCTGGTTGGCGGCGGGCAGGAGCAGAATATTCGGAGCGGCACCGAAAACGTCTTTGGGGCACTCGCTTTTGCAGGGTGTCTAAATCGTTATTTTATAAAGAAATCAGATGACAAAACATTCACCTCTCAAAAGCAGTGGACAGGCGATTTTGTAAAAGCCCTTGCCCAGATCAAAGGTGCCAGCCTTGTTCCTTCCTGCCGCATCGACCAAGTCTTTGCAGACAAGTTTTCGCCCTACGTAGTACAGGCGGCTTTTAAAGGCATTCCCGGCAAGGTGATGGTACGCGCCCTCGATGCAAAAGGATTCTGCATCTCCACTGGAAGCGCATGCTCAGCCAAAAAGCAGAGCCACCCCATTCTGCAAGCCATGGGTCTCTCCCGCGACATCCAGGACACCGCCGTTCGCTTCAGTTTTGGCCCGCTTACCAGCGAACAGGGCATGCAGGACTTGCTTGCAGCCGTACAAGACGTGTGCAAAACGTTCGCCTAAACAGAGAGCAACACTGCCACAAGTCACATGGCATTGCCGCAGAAGTTCACCGTGGAGAATCTTTCTGACACGGCAAGTTCTTGTAAGCACATAGATTTCTGGATTACGCCCAAAAACGACATTTTTTTGAACTTTTTTCAGAATTTTTTGTATATTTTTGCATTTTGATGCCTATAACTATATGCAGGGTGAAAAACGAAAAGCAGCGTCCTGCAAAATCTACATTTTCGAGGCATCAGCATGAAAATCAAAGACAACGACAACGTTCCCCAGTCCGTCACCCTCGCCGTCGTGGGCGGCGACAGGAGGCCAAAGAGGTACGAGGAGCTCACCTTCATGGACGACTTCCTCTTCGGTAAGATACTGTCCGACAAGGACACCTGCCGCAGGCTCCTTGAGATCCTCCTCCACA
>CAKZZO010000088.1 GCA_937885175.1 uncultured Treponema sp.
ATTCTGCCTTATTTTTTATGGCTCAATCCACTTTTTTCATGTGGGAAGTTTGAGTAAATCATTTCTAATTCCGCATAGAACAAATCAATGCGCCCGGACACAATCCGGCTTTTTGTGACCCGCCAGCCGTTTTCCAGAAGAAAGGCTTTGTATTCCTCTGCCGTCCAGTCGTGATTGAATTTTATGCCCGCAAGGGAAAGCAGTTTCTGCCAGGCGTTTTTCTTTGCGTGTTCCCGAAGGATAAAATTCGGAGCAATCAGGATTCCGCCGTCTTTTAAGACCCGCTTGATTTCTGACAGGGCTTTCTCTGGATTCGGCATGACATGAAGGGCGTTTGCAATAATTACCGCGTCAAAGGATTTGTCAGAAAAGCGTAAGTCCGCCGCATCCGCAAGCTCAAAACTGACATTTTCGGGAACGGTTTTCTTTTGAGCCGTCTCTATCATCTTTGGGGAAAAATCCGTGGCGATGACAGCTTTTGCACTTTGGGCGATATGCCGGGCAATCATTCCAGGTCCTGTAGCAAGCTCCAGAACGCTCTTTCCTTTTACAGCAGAAGAAATTTCTTCATACATAAAGTCGTAAATGTGCTTCTGGCTTTTCATCGCCCGCTCGTAAATGGGAGCAAAAATATCCCAGACACTCATTTTTTACTTTCCTTCCTTTTGAGTAACCTCATTTCAACGCTTCAAAATATTCTTTCCGCACTTTCTTTGCCTCAGGCACAAAATCCATCGCGCCCCAACAGTGCATCATGCCCTTTCCGATATGGACATTCAGCGTAACGCCGTATTTTTTGGAAGCAGCCCTAAAATCCTCAAGATAGGCAAACATAACCTCGTGGGTGCCGTAGAAAATGTCCATTGCAGGGAAGCCCGTCAAATCAAAAAGAATCGGACTCAAAAGATATTCATCCTCTCCTTGCGCAAGAACTGGCGCGATGCTGTCAAAAAATCCGGGAGGAATCATCACATCAAGCGGTGCAAGCCTCGCCATTTCTTCCTTTTGCTTTTCGCTTGGCGGAACCTGAAGACCGGGGGATTGCAAAACAAGTTTTTTTGGCAGCGGAAGGTTCAATCCTTCATGCCGGACATACATGCAGAGAGAAAGGGCAAGCCCTCCTCCAGAGGAAGTACCGAAAAAGCGGATGTTTTCACTGGAATAGGCTTTCAAGATTTCCTCATACACCGAAGCCACCGCCATGACAGTCTCTTTTAGGCTATGGGATGGCACCATGGGATAAAGGGGAAAATAAACTTCCGCATCGCAGTTTTTTGCAATCTGGGAGCATAAAACCAAGTCTCCTGAATCCGGCGGCAGAATGTAGCCTCCGCCAAAAAGGTAAAGGACAGCCTTTTTTGGACTATGATTTTTTCAATCACAGAATAGACTTTCGTTTCGCCTACAGTTTTTTCTTCAACAAAAAAGTTTTTTTTCAGCTTGCCGAGGGGAATCTTCAAGGGCTTTTTCTGCTTTTTGTTGTATTCTTCAAGAAGCTTTTTGAACTCTTCCCCCTCTTTGTCCAGCATTTTGTTTACGCGAAGAATCTTAAAAAGCGAGTGAATTATTTTGTAGCTAAAACTCATGCATCTTCTCCGCGGATTTTTTTTCCATGCAAAAAATGCCGGCAAAAGCAAAGGCAATCCAGACGTAGCGCGCGATATTTGCGGCATCGGAAAAATGGGGAGCGGCAAAAATCAAATCTTTCAGCACGAGATAAACGCACAGATATGGAACCATGCCGCAGATTTGCGCCACCGCCGAGAGAAAAAGCCCAACGAATGTGAGCGACCGGTAAGCCCCTGCGAAGTCCAAAAGACGACTAAGTGGAGATTTTTGTTTTGGTGAGTTTTTTGACATATTTATTCCTCCATGAGCCATGAAATCATAGCGTCCAAGACTTTCTTGCTGTTTCCCACATTACAATGTCCACCCGCGTCATCTTTTTCTGAAAAAAGGCGGAGAGTGAGGCTTTTTGCGTTGGTAAGCAGGTCGTATTCTTCGTGGAAAAGCCGCGGATTGATGAAATGGTCTTCCTTTGCGCCGAGGACAAGCACATCCTGAGTAATTTTGTCGGCGATTCCATGCAAGGTGAATTTTCTGATTCTGTCGATGTATTCCATGGGAGTTTTTGCATCGTATGCATACATGCCGTGGAGCAGATTCCAGCGCACAAGCTCGTTATCCTTCATCATCTTTTTGTAAAAGCCGTTCATGATTCCTTTTACAGGAGATGAAAGAATTTTTTCTATAAAAGAAGCCACATTCCCCGGATGGTCGGAAAGTACCACATGAAAGAAATCCGGAAAAATTGACCATGCTATGACTTTTGTGATTCGTTTTTCAAAAGCCGCCGCACGGGGAGCTAGATAACCGCCCAAAGACACTCCGATTATGGCTGCATTTTCAAGGTGAAAAAAATCCAGAATCGTGCTCACAGGCTTTTCCCATTCGTGAGAAAATTTTGCGTCCTGCACTCGAAGCACTCCGCCCTGCCCCGGTCCTTCAAAAAGATAGACATCAAATCCTGCCTGAGAAAGGTAGAGCATGGGAAAAAATAATTCCTCAAAATAACTGTCATTTCCTCCGTGAAGCAAAAGAGAGCAGCTGGCTTTTCCTCCGCCATTTGCTTCTGATTTTGCCACCATGACAGGAAGCTGTATCTTTTTTCCATTGTGGTCGAAGGGAACTCTTTCCCGCCTTACCCTGCCGCTTTCAAAATAATCTGCGTAATACTCGTAGAAGAGTTCTGCCGCTTTTTCGTACTGAATCTTTTTCTTTGGATCAGAATCATACATGAAAAATTCTGCCATGCGGGCATAGGCAATTTCGTTTTGAGTGCGTCCTTCCGAATGAGCCTTTTCTTCAAGGGCTGTAAGGGTGCGGATCCAGTCTTCGCTTGTCTTTATTCCGCCACATTCCCGACACACTTCATCCCCGTCTCCGCCGTCCCAGAAAATCACGCGGTTAAGCTGAAAATTAAAATTCGCGTCGTCAACAATACGGTATGTGCCGCGGCTGAATTGAACAGGTGCATTTGAATCGTATTTCGTCATTTTTTATTCCTCTTATCTGAATCGAATTTCCACGAACTGCATGAATCCCATCTTCATGCCCATGTTCACCGCAAAGCGGGTGCCGAAGGGAATGGATTTTTCCTTTTTGATTGACTTGTCAAGGGAGCGGGCGACTTTTACATCAAAATGAGGAGACCATGAAGAAAGCTCTTTTTTCGCGTCGTCAAGGGAAAAGGCAAGCCGTGCCCCCTTGTTGCCTGATTTTTCCACGACCTTGTTCGATTTTTTGAGGCCGCTGGAATTCACCGCGTCGAAGCAGATTCCGCCGTTGGGGAAGTTTTCCGCAAGACTGGTAAAAAGGGAGCGGATTTTTTCTGCCTCAAAATAAAAGAGGACTCCGCCGCTCATGACGAAAAGTCCGTCCTCAGCTTTCGTTTCAATCTGAGAGAGCCATGAAAGGTCAAAGGCCGAGGCCGCCACATTTTTTTCCCGCTCATGGCATTTTGTAAACTGCTCGCGGGCGGCAATCACTTCTGGCAGGTCAAGGTTTATGAAGCGGCAGAGACCGTTGTCAAGTTCCTCGTAGCAGGTGTCGGCTCCGCAGCCGAGGTTCACGATTGTGGCTTTAGGATGTTCCTTTAAGTAGGCACGGGCCGAGTCCAGCAGAAACTTTTTCCTGATTGCCCATGAAAGCACCACGAAAGATGTGTAGGAGAGCCGGGAAAAATCGTAGTCGATTGAATCGATTATTCTCTCCGCCTCCCTATCCTTGAAAACTGCGGGATATTTTTTTGAGCAGTCCGCCCGTCCGTAAAGCGGCATTACCAGTGTTTCTGCCACCGTGTTCTTTTCGATTTTGATTTTTTCTGACATTTTTCACTCCATTTATTTTTCTGTTTGATTACACGCTCCAGGCCGCCTCTGCCGTCTGGAGGCGGAGCATTTGGGCAAAGAGCGAATCCTTTTTATTCCGCA
>CAKZZO010000089.1 GCA_937885175.1 uncultured Treponema sp.
GAAAAATCAAGCCCATAGCAGTCCGAATCATATTGAGAAGGGCATTCTTTTTAAGAGATCTTTGAACATACATAAAAACTAAACACCCCTCTCCCACCCAAGTTCTTCTTCCCTCACCAACTCCCCGTCCCAGTCATACTCCACCCGGAAGTCCACGCCCATCTTCTCAGCCAGATCTGCGTAATAGGCAATCACTTCCTTCCGCACTTCATCTTCTCCAAGGCGAACTACTTCCACACCCGGCACGGCGCAATCCGACAATTCCGCGCGCAAATCAGTCTGAGTCCGGGCACACAGGTAAAGCCGCACCTGCCCCGCCAGCCCTTTCTCTTCCGCGTCAGAGGCCTTTTCCAGAGCTTCGTTCAATACACCTTCCAGAAAAAGCTCGTTCACTCCGTTCGGAAAGACGACAATGCTCCCCGGCTGGCACTTTCCACCGGCAATGCTCATGAGAAAATCGTATTTGTCTTCTATCTTTTTCTGACGGGAGCCTTTTGGGGCAGAGCCGCAGAGGATTGCATACTTGCTCAAAACTACACCATTTAGTCTTATAGACTAAATGTAAGACTATCAGACTTTTGATTTATAATCAAGCCATTAGTATAAATTTTAGTCTGAGAGCAGAATGTATGACAGAACAGGAAGTGAGAGAATTATTCGGTTATAATTTAAAACGGATACGAAAGCAGCAGAAACTTTCCCAGATGGAACTTGCAAACAGTCTGGATATGCATTTCACCTTTATAAGTGACATCGAAAATGGAAAAAAATGGGTATCTCCTGAGACTATAGCAAAAATCACGACCTTTCTAAAAGTCGAGCCTTATCAGTTTTTACTGCCAGTAGACTATAAGCCGGAAGAAAATCCCACGCTGAAAAGTTTTTCTGAGGAATTAGACAAGGCTTTTGCAGTTGTAAAAGCACATTATTTTCTGTTTTAATCAAATCATCTTCCCCTAGTCTCGGGCAACAAAGGCCACCAGACAGCAGGCGATGTGTTCAACATTGAATTTCTGTCAACGCACCAGAAAACACGATAGCCCCCGCGCTTCTGATATGCTGACAGAAAATCTAACCCTTACTCAAAGTCCAGTCCGCCCTCGCCCGCCCTTACACGGATTGTGCAGTCTTCGCCAAAGCGGCCGCCTAGGATTTGCTTTGCCAGGGGATTTTCAACGTATGTCTGCACGGCACGTTTTACCGGGCGTGCACCAAATGCGGGGTCGTAGCCCACATCACAGAGAAAATCAATTGCGCTCTGGTCAAAGTCCAAGGTAATGCGGCGGTCGGCAAGGCGAGTCTTTACCCGCTCCAGTTGATTCTTGACAATGCCGCCGATGCAGTCCTTTGAAAGACGACCGAACATGACGATTTCATCAATGCGGTTCAAAAACTCCGGTCGGAAGGTTTGCTTTAAAAGTCCGTCCACAGAGGGACGCAGAGCCTTTAGTTTTTCATCGCTATCCGCATCCAGAATCAAATCGCTTCCCAGATTGCTGGTCATTATGATAATCGTGTTCTTAAAGTCCACAACCCTGCCCTGTCCGTCCGTCAGACGGCCGTCATCAAGCACCTGCAGAAGCACATTGAACACATCGGGGTGTGCCTTTTCCACCTCATCAAAAAGAATGACGCTATAGGGTCTGCGGCGCACGGCTTCAGTCAGCTGCCCGCCCTCGTCATATCCCACATATCCCGGAGGCGCTCCAATCAGGCGGGTCACGGAAAATTTTTCCATGTACTCGGACATATCAATGCGGGTCAAAGCCTTTTCATCGTTAAAGAGGAAGTCCGCCAGCGTCTTTGCAAGTTCAGTCTTTCCCACGCCAGTTGGACCAATAAACATAAAGGAGCCAAGAGGACGGTTGGGATCGTTCAAGCCCGCGCGGTTACGGCGGATTGCATCGCTCACCACAGAAACGGCTTCGTCCTGACCGATGACCCGCTTATGCAGGACGCTTTCCAACTGCACGTACTTTTGCTTCTCACTGGTGAGCATCTTTGCAATGGGAATACCCGTCCATGCGCTTACCACGCGGGCAATGTCTTCCTCGGTAACTTCCTGCCGCAAAAGGGAATTGGAAAGCCCCTTGTCTTCTTCCGCATGACGCTCCTCATCGGCCTTTTGGGCGGCGGCAAGTTCCTTTTCAAGAGCAGGAATTTTACCGTACTTTAATTCCGCCGCCTTGTTAAAGTCACCTTCCCGGGTATATTTTTCTTCCTCAAAATGCGCCTGCTCCAACTCTTCTTTGAGTTTGCGGCTCCTGTCAATGTCCGCTTTTTCGTTCTGCCACTGTAACTTCATGGCATCGCGGCTTGCAGTCACTTCGGCAAGTTCCTTTTCAAGCTTGGCGAGACGTTCCTTTGACGCAGTATCATCCTCCTTAGAAAGAGACTGCTTTTCTATCTGCAACTGGAGGATTTTTCGCTCAAGCTGGTCAAGTTCCGTTGGCTCGCTTTCAATCTCCATCTTCAAGCGGCTGGCAGCCTCATCCACAAGGTCTATTGCCTTATCAGGCAAAAAACGATTGGTAATGTAGCGGTTGGAAAGCGTGGCGGCGGCAACCAGAGCCTCATCGTTGATTTTTACGCCGTGATGAATCTCATACTTATCCCTCAGTCCACGCAAAATCGCAATGGTATCTTCCACATTAGGTTCGGCACAGTAGACCTGCTGAAAACGGCGTTCCAGAGCCGCATCCTTTTCAATGTACTTGCGGTATTCATTCAGTGTGGTTGCACCAATGGCTTTCAGTTCTCCACGGGCAAGGGCCGGCTTCAGCAAATTGCTTGCATCCATACTGCCTTCACTTGCCCCCGCGCCCACAATGGTGTGCAGCTCATCAATAAAGAGAATAAT
The DNA here is from genome assembly GCA_937885175.1 of uncultured Treponema sp. Classification (GTDB taxonomy): domain Bacteria; phylum Spirochaetota; class Spirochaetia; order Treponematales; family Treponemataceae; genus Treponema_D. The sequence goes on from CAKZZO010000089.1 coordinate 2,861, forward strand.
CTGCCCCTGGCTTTTTACGACTTCGGTAATGACTGCCTTGAGACGTTCCTCAAACTCACCACGGAATTTCGCACCCGCAACAAGACTTCCCATATCAAGAGAAAGAAGACGCTTGTCTTTGAGGGATTCCGGCACATCTCCGCTTGCGATACGTCGTGCAAGACCTTCTACAATTGCCGTCTTTCCAACGCCCGGTTCACCAATCAGCACGGGATTGTTCTTTGTACGGCGCACAAGCACCTGCATGACGCGGCGGATTTCCTCATCACGGCCGATAACCGGGTCAATTTTGTCCTGACGGGCACGGGCAGTCAAATCCGTGCAGTATTTTTCCAGAGACTGCATCCTGCTTTCAGGATCCTGCGAATCCACCCGCTGATTTCCCCGCACGGACTTCAATGCCTCCAGAATCGTCTGTCTGGTGATTCCATAGGTTCTGAGCATGTCGCCCGTTTTTCCATCGCTTTCCGCCATGGCAAGCAGTATATGCTCTACAGAAAGAAACTGGTCTTTTAAATCGGCCATTTCCTTTTCTGCTTTTGCAAGCACTTTCTGCGCCTCCCCCGAAAGCTGCATCTGCACGTTTCCCCGCACCGTGGGATAGCCATTCATAAGATTTTTTGCGGCAGAAAGCAGGTCTCCCGCCTGAACGCCAATCCTTTCGATAATGGGCAGGGTAATGCCTTCTTTTTGCTCCAGCATGGCCACAAGGATGTGAGGCAGGCCAATTTCACTATGGTCATTCTGCTGAGCCAGCGCAGAAGCCGACTGCAGCGCATCCTGAGTCTTTAAGGTAAACTGATCGTAATTCATTTTCTACCTCCCTATTTTTACATTGCCGCAGAAAATGTACGGCACGTTCTTTTCAATAGGAAGATACTCACGAATTTTAAAATCGGCAAGGGATTTTTCAGCACAGGAACTGCATATTTTTCCTATCCACATTGGCAGAGCCTAAGAACAAAAGCCGCCGCAAAGGAAATGATTTCCGCCACCTGCACAAACCAGCCCGCCGTATCCCCCGTTATGCCCCCAAAGTGACGGCGAGTCAGCAGAAAATAGCAGACAAAGACAAGAAGCTGTGCCCCAATCACCGCAAGAGCCTGCAAGCGGAAAAACCATACCGCACTAAAAGCCGCCAGCAAAAACCAGAAGACAGACCAGACCGCGGTAAAACGCCTTGCCCCTGCATCAGCAAAGGTACGCACCAGTCCGCTCTCCTTTGCGGGGGAAAAAACAGCCACAGAAAAGGCACTCAAAAGGCGGGAAAAGACAAAGACAAGGGGCAGCACCCCCAGCGAAAAGCGGCACCATTCGCCCAAAAGCACAAAGTCACAAAGAAAATACAAGACCGCCCCCATCACCGCAAAGGCACCCGCATGGGAATCTTTCATAATCGCAAGTTTTTTCTCACGGTCAGCATGACTTGCCAAAGCATCGCAAGTGTCCATAAATCCGTCCATATGAATGCCGCCCGTCACCGCCAGAGGAATCAGCAGAAGCACGAGCGGAAGGATTCTCCTTGCCATCATGCCCCCTTCGCTTTCCTCAGGAAGAAAGCCTACAAGATGCCATGCAAGCCAGAAAAGTGCGCCAATCACCAGCCCCACCAGAGGAAAGGCGCACATCAGATAGCGCATATTCTTTTCATTCCAGTCCACCTTGGGCATGGGAATAGTAGAAAACATACTGAATGCAAGCAAGAGTGATTTAAAAAAAGCCATGGAATCAGTGTAGCATATGTTATGATTTCAGGGCAATCTCAATTCCCGCCACCACCGCATAGGCTTTCTCACTCGCCGCTGCCCAGGCTGCGTTTAATCGGGCAAGCACCTCGCCGTACAAGCGCATGGCTTGGGGAAGATTTCCGCCCAGACTAATCTCATTTGAAACGCAGATAAGGTCGCTTGCCTGAGCGGAAAGAGATTGCAGTTTGTCCAAAAGAAAAGATAGAGCCTCGTCAGCACTGCACGCTTTCCCATTTTTTTCCCTTTCGCAGGAAGCCTCAGCGTCCAGGGGATACAGATAATTTGCCACAAGGTTTCCCAAGTCTTCCAAGAGCACCACGCCTTTTACCTGCGGTAAAGTCTGGCAGTCAGTCCATTCCACCGTTGCAAAGCCTTTTCCCGCCCGTGCAGCCACATGTTTTTTTATGCGTTCCGCCGTGTCGCCCCCGCTTTGGGGATGCAGGGTTGCAAGATAGGTCAGACTTTCCTCCTGTTCTTTTGCCCGCTCAACTGCCCTTTTTTCGGCAAAAGCACTTTTTCCGCTGGCCGCTCCTCCCAGAATCAGCATCTTCATATTCTGCCCATTTCTCCTGTCTTTCGCCATGTCTGCCTACAGCGGCTTATAGGCCTCAATCTGAATGTCATCAAAAGTTGCCATTTCGCCATACACACGTAAGGCCATGTCCAAAAGCGGCAGTACCGTCATGGCTCCCGTTCCTTCCCCCAAATGCATTCCTGCGTCCACCAGGGCTTTTTTACCCAATTCAGCAAGCAAAAGACCGCTTGCCTTTTCACTTCCCTTATGACTTGCCAAAAGATAGCCCTGCACCAAAGGACACAAGCGCACCGCAAGCAGAGCCGCCACCTGAGAAATCATGCCGTCAAGAATCACTGGAATCCGCTTGGCAGCCGCCCCCAGCATATAGCCCGCCATGCCCCCAATGTCAAAGCCGCCCACTTTGCAAAGCATATCCACAAAGTCGTCTTTCTCAGGCTTACGACGCACAATGCCTTCCTTTATCACAGCAATTTTATGAGCCAGCCCTTCTGCACTTAATCCCGCCCCCACGCCAGTCACCTCCTCAGCAGGAAGTCCAAGCAGGAGAGAAGCCAGAGCACTGGAAGTGGTCGTATTTCCAATTCCCATTTCACCAGTTGCCAAAAGTTGATAGCCCTCGTCCGCCAGTTTTTCCGCAAGTTCAAAGCCACGCAGCAAGGCTTCTTCCGCCTGCTCTTTCGTCATAGCATTTTCGTAAAGAAAATTTTTCGTTCCCCGTGCCACATGCATGTCCAGCATTTTCTCATCAATCACCGCTTCCTGCATTCCCATGTCCACGGGAAACACATGACAGGATGCCACGCAAGCCATCTTACAAACCGAAGTATCTCCCCTGCACAGATTTTTCGCCACCACTGCCGTCACATGGGAATCAGTCTGGCTTACCCCCTCCGCCACAATACCATTGTCAGCACAAAAGACCGCCAGAGCCCGCTTTTTCATGCAGGGGTTTTCCGTCCTCTGTATCGCCGCAAGCTGACAGACCGCATCCTCCAAAAGTCCCAGCCCATGAAGGGGTTTTGCAATGCTGTTCCATCGTTTTTGCGCCATTTTTCCAAAACTTTCGTCAATCGGGTCGATTTTTGCAATGAGTTCCTGTATTTTTTTCGGCATGTCTGTTTTCATTTTTCTTTTCCTTTTTGGCTGCTACCCTCGCCAAGGCTCAGGTCGCTACGTCCGCCGTTCCGCTGTCCGCTCCATACCGCCGGGCTTCGCCCTCTGGTACGCTTACGCGCGGCTCCCATCGCTAGCAGACTCCCTTTTCAGCACATGAAGCACAGGAGTTGCAGGAAGCACAGGCAGTACAGCCTCCACCGCAGCCTCTTTTTTCTTTTCCGTACTCTCTTGCAGCATCCACAAAATGCGCGGCAAAAGCAGGATTTGAAGGGAAATACAAGTGGGGAAAACCCGCCACAATTGACGCATTTTCTTCTTTTGCCTTTTGACAGCGGGCAGGATGCATGTTTGCCACTGCCGCCACCGACTGCATGCAAAGCCATTCCTTTCCGTTCACCTTGCGGGCGGCAAAAGCATTTCCGTTTTCCGTCGTGTCAAAATAATGAAACTCATGGCCGCGGATTTCTTCTCCCGCCTTGCACAAAAAGGTATCAGTCTGAGCCGTTAAGTTCACATAGCCAAAGCGAATCAGTTTTTTCTTGTTTTCAAAAGTTCCCTTTAAAACCCCCGCCAATTGCAGGTACAAAAAACCACCGCATTCGGCAAGCACCAGAGCACCCCGCCTGCAAAAAGTCCGCAGGCTTTCCAGCATTGTTGTATTTTCAGCCAGTTGCATAGGAAAGAGTTCCGGGTAGCCGCCGCCAATATAAAGTCCCTGACAGCCTGCCGGAATCAACCTGTCACGCAGGGGCGAAAAAAAGACCAGTTCTGCACCAAAGGCTTCCAATAAATCAAGGTTTTCACGGTAATAAAAACAAAAAGCCTCGTCTTTCGCCACCGCAATACGGGGCCTCACTGCCTTCCCATCATCACTGTCTGCCTGCCCCTCACCAAAAAGACTGTCATCCGCTTCAAGGGGGGCTGCACTCCTTGCAATTTCTTTGATTTCCTCTATGGCGATACTTTTTTCAGTAGCCCTAAAGAGCGCATCCATTTTTTTCTGCAAATCACAAACGCTGTCGGGAGTCACCAGCCCCAAGTAGCGGCTCTCCAAAGCAAAATCCTCATGCTCCTCCAAAAAACCCAGCGGCCGTATGCCACATTCTTTTTCAATTACAGGAGCCAGAGACTCGTACAAGGCCTTGGAACATCGGTTTAAAATCACGCCGCAGATTCCGCTGTGGTCGCCATTCCTTTCCCTAAAAGCAACATAGCCTTTGATTTCCGCACAGACCGAAAGGCTTTTTCCCTTCACATCCACCACAAAAATCACCGGACAGTCCAGAGCGCAGGCACATTCATAGGCACTCGCCGCCTGTCCGCCCCCTGCGCCGTCATAAAACCCCATGGATCCCTCGCAAACGACAAAATCCGCATTCTTTGTGTCATGGACAAATATGCTCCGTACCCTATCTGCATCGGTAAAAAACAAGTCCACATTGCCCGTCTTTTTTTTCAATACCTGGGCATGAAAGAGCGGATCAATAAAATCCGGTCCGCATTTTATCCCCGCCGCATTAGGCAAGAGTCCCAAAAGCGCACAAGTCACCATCGTCTTTCCCGCCGATGACCCCGGCGAAGAAACTAAAATCCGCGGAATTCTAAAAGAAGCCATGCCAAAAGTATAGCAGGAAAATATCATAAAAGAAAGCAGGCACAGGGCAAACGCATTATACATATCGTACTTGCATATCGGCTGGACAAATGAAATGGATGTGCAGCAAAAAGGCTACCGTTGC
>CAKZZO010000090.1 GCA_937885175.1 uncultured Treponema sp.
TTTTCATTTGTCCAGCCGATATGCAAGCACGATATCTATAATGCGTTTGCCCTGTATTGAAGAAGTTATGCAATTGCAGTAAACTATCCTTATGCTAAAAGGTCGTAATCTAATCCAGCCGAGTGATTTAACCGTGGGCGAAATCGATGAGATTTGTGCACTGGCTGAGCAAATTATTGTCAATGCTTCTGATTTTCAAGATGTGTGTCGTGGGAAAATTCTTGCGACACTTTTTTTTGAGCCCAGTACAAGAACCAGGCTTTCTTTTGAGGCGGCAATGCTCCACTTAGGCGGGGCGGTGGAAGGTTTTTCTGACGCGGCAAATTCATCCACAACAAAGGGAGAGTCTCTTGCAGATACAATCCGCACGGTGTCCAGTTACGTTGATGTCATTGCCATGCGAAACCCCAAGGAAGGCGCGGCACTTTTAGCAAGCCGTTACTCCAATTGCCCTGTAATCAATGCGGGCGACGGCGGCCACTTTCACCCTACGCAAACGCTTACCGACATGCTGACGATTCGTGCACTGCAGGGTGGCTTTGAAGGACACACCATCGGCTTTTGCGGAGACCTGAAATTCGGTCGCACGGTACATTCCCTGGCAGAAGCCATGAGCCGCTATCCAAGAAACAAATTCATCTTCATCAGCCCCGCAGAATTGCAGGTACCTGAATACATCACGCAGATGCTGGACAAGGCGGACATTCAGTATACGACGGCGGAAAGGCTGGAAAGCGTGATTGGCGACGTGGACATTCTCTACATGACCCGCGTACAAAAGGAACGCTTCTTTAACGAGCAGGACTATATTCGCCTCAAGGACAGCTACATTCTGGACAAGGCAAAAATGCGTCTCGCCAAGCAGAATATGATTGTACTCCACCCCCTTCCCCGTGTAAACGAAATCGCCCCGGAAGTAGACGACGACCCCCGCGCGGCATACTTTAAGCAGGTAAAGTACGGCATGTATGTGCGCATGGCTCTCATTGCAAAACTGGTGGGGGTACTGTAGCATACGCTAGAGGAGTATGCAAAATAGAGTGAGGTAGTATAGAAAATGCTGAACGTAGATACCATTAAAAACGGTCTGGTAATCGACCATATCAAGGCTGGCTGCGGCCCCCAGATTTTTCATTGGTTGGGCTTGGACAATGCCAGCTTCACAAGCGCACTCATTATGAACGTACAGTCAAAAAAAAGCGAGCGCAAGGACATCATCAAAATCGACAATATTATCAATATTGACTATTCCGTGCTGGGCTACATTGACCCTAACATCACGGTGAATATCATCAAGGATGAAAAAATCGTCAAGAAAATCCGCATGGAACTGCCGGAGCGAGTAGAAAAAGTGATTCACTGCAAGAATCCCCGCTGCATTACGGCAACAGAAAAATATGTTCCACAGGTATTCAAGTTGGCAGACCGAGAAAAAGCACAGTATCGCTGTGAATATTGCGATGCCCTCTACTCTGCGGGAACAATTGAAGGATAAACTATGGCAAAAGTTCTGATTATTTACAATGCCCGTCTCGTTGACAGCCGTCTGGACAGCCCCGGAAGCATTGTCGTTGTAAACAATAAAATCCACAGCATTTTCTTGGGCGAATGTACTGACTCCAAATCTGCCGCAATGTTTGCAGGCTCTACCCTTGATGAGCACAGCCTTTTGGAAAAGCCGGAATTTATTGACGCTCAGGGGCTAACCCTCATGCCCTCCTTTGTGGACATGCATGTGCACTTCCGCTACCCCGGTCAGACGCAAAAAGAAGATTTGGACAGCGGGCTCCAGGCGGCCATGGCAGGCGGTATTGGAACTGTCGTACTCATGCCAAACACAAATCCTGTGGTTTCCACGCAAAAAATGGCACAGGACATAATGGAAGAAGCCGAGCAAAAACAGTGCGCCCGCGTCTTCCAGACCATAAGCATTACCAAAGACTTTGCGGGCACAGATACCAGTGAGCTGGATACCATGAACTCCGCAAAAATTCCCGTCATTACCGAGGACGGACACGATGTAGAAAGCGCCGCCATCATGCTGGAAGCCATGCAAAAGGCCGGCAAGCAGGATGTTATTGTCAGCTGCCATTGTGAGGATGTCTCTCTGGCAAAGGCGGCGCGGCCCTTCCGTGAACGTGCCCTGGGCTTTATGAAAAAATATGGCATTCCAGCGGACAAATACAATGTGGCCATTAAAAATGTACCCTCATCGGTGGATTTTGAAATTGACGGCAACCTCACTGCCGCAAACCGTCTGCTTGCCCTTGCAGAAGACACCGCTACCGAGCGCAATATTGAAATTGCAAAAATTGCCGGCTGCCACGTACACATCGCCCATTGCAGCACCGCAGTAAGCATTGATGCCGTCCGCCGGGCCAAAGCACAGATAGCCGCCGGCACTGCACCCGCAGGATTTTCCGTTTCCGTGGAGGTAACGCCCCACCATTTGAGTTTAAGCGGTGTAGAAGCCCCCTTCCTGCGGGCCTTGGTAAATCCGCCGCTTCGCAGCGAACACGACCGCCGTGCACTTATCAAGGCAATTAAGGACGGAACCGTAGATGTCATCTCCACAGACCACGCTCCGCACACCGCAGAAGACAAGGCTGCAGGAAGTCCTGGTTTTACTGGACTGGAAACATCATTTGCCGTCTGCAACACGGTGCTTGTCAAAAACGAACACCTGCCGTTGACCAAACTTTCTGAGCTGATGAGCGACAAGCCCGCCCAGCTTCTGAACATTCAGACAGGCCGCCTTGCCATCGGTTACAGCGCAGACTTGGTTCTGGTAAACCCTGATGAACAGTGGACGGTAGATGCAGCACAGTTTTTCAGCAAGGGAAAATCCACTCCTCAGAACGGTGCAAGTCTGTTTGGACGGGTGCATGCAACCTACTTCCGCGGGCAAAAAGTCTTTGAACTGAAATAGCAGATTTTGCCGTTGGAAAACTGCGGTTTCGTGCCCGCTCGAAGCGGTGCTACGAATGCCTGCACGACTGCTAACGCGATGTTTTTATAAGGAGATTCTCAGCATGGGTTGGAATGATATACAGATTCACCTCAACTATACGCATATTTTTTTCATTCTCTTTCTCGTCGGCACGTTCATTGACTTTGCCATAAACCAGTGGCTGGAATACATTGACTTTCGCCACCGCCAGAAGCACGGCCGAGAGATTCCGCCAGAGTTTGCAGAATACATTGATGCCGCCACAGTGGAAAAAACCTGCCAGTACGAGGACGCAAAATACAAATATTGGATTCCCAAAAACATCCTGTCTCTTTTTGTCGGCCTAGCCCTGATTTTTTCCGGGTTTTATCCCCGTATCTTCTATTTGGTACGCACTTTTACGCAAAATTCTTTTTTAACGGCACTCTGCTTTATCGTGCTGGCCGGCTTGCCTGAAACAATTATTTTCCTGCCCTTCCGCCTTTACCGTGAGTTCAGCATTGAAAAGCGCTTTGGATTCAGCACGATGACGCTCAAACTGTGGATACTGGACGGACTTAAAGGTTTTTTGGTCAATGCGGTGCTCCTTGTGCCCTTGCTTTTTGCCATGACTTTTGTGCTGGAACATGCAAACTCCTGGTGGTGGCTTTTGCTTGGCGGCATCTATGTTGCCTTTAGCCTGCTGATTTCCCTTTTGTACCCGACATTCATTGCCCCGCTCTTTAACAAATTCACTCCTCTGGAAGACGGCGAACTCAAAGACATACTCACTCAGGAACTGACTGAAACAGGATTCAAGGCAAGCGGTCTCTTTGTCATGGATGCCTCAAAACGCAGCAAACATTCCAATGCCTACTTTACTGGCTTTGGAAAAACAAAACGCGTTGTCCTTTACGACACTTTGCTTGCCCAACTTTCCCCGGAAGAAATCAAAGCCGTTCTGGGGCATGAACTGGGACACTACAAGCATCACCACATCATAAAAAAACTCTGCGTCTCCATTCCCCTTATTTTTGTCGCCCTCTTTTTCGTGAGCCTTTTTATCAGCAATCCTGACCTGTACACAACCTTTGGCTTTGCCCTTACTCCTGCTGACCTGACCATGACGGCTGACAGTGCATCTGCTCTTGTTCTTCCTCAACTGCAATTTTTGGGCATATTCCTCATCGGCATGGTCTTCGGCGGATTTTCCACCCTGTTCAGCCCGATTTCCAATCACTTTAGCCGCAAGGATGAATTTCAGGCGGATGCCTTTGCAAAGCAATTGTGCGGTACTGGAAAGACACTGGCATCTTCCCTGATAAAACTGAACAAGGAAAACCTGTCCGAACTGACCGAGCCGAAAATCTACAGCGTTTTTAATTACAGCCATCCGCCGCTTATAGAACGCATCCGCGCCGTTACAGATTGACGGTCCAAATACAAAAAAATCCCGCTCCACCGCTTGACATTGTGAGCCTTTTTAAGATATAGTTTTAGAGCGTCAATTTTGGAGCGGTGGCCGAGCGGTCGAAGGCGGCGGTCTTGAAAACCGTTGTAGGGCAACTTACCGGGGGTTCGAATCCCTCCCGCTCCGTTTTTACGCCAATAAGGAAGCGTGGTAGAGCGGTAATACAACGGATTGCTAATCCGTCAGTTCCTTACGGGCTGGGCAGGTTCAACTCCTGTCGCTTCCGTTCGTTTCTGAGGCTATAGCTCAGCTGGATTAGAGCGCCACCCTGCGGAGGTGGAGGTCGCACGTTCGAATCGTGTTAGCCTCGTACTTTTACCCTGCCAAACCACAAAATCCTTTTTACAGTACAAAACCTTTGGAAAGATGTCCGAGTGGTTTAAGGTGCGCGCTTGGAAGGCGCGTGTACCCAAAAGGTACCGGGGGTTCGAATCCCCCTCTTTCCGTATATGAGACCAGATGCTACGCAAGTGTCTTTCGCAAAACTCCGCCAGAGGAGGAATCCAGCAACGGTATGCGAATTGAGCTGTGCCGTAGATTATCTGGTCTCTTTTTTACGCCAGCAGGCTTGTACGCTTCTTCCTTTTGCACTCCATTTTTTCGTAGACTTTTCCACCGCAGTCCGCTATACTTTTTCCTATGGATAAGAACAAATTTTTTCTGGGACTTATGATTGCCGTTGTGGGATTGTTCATGCTTATCTCACCTGATTCCTTCATAAAGTTTGCCGTCATCATCTTAGGCATTGCATTGATTTTTGACGGTATTTTCATTCTGGTCACCGTGCGCAATCTGATAGTAGATAAAAACTATGGATTTGTCATGGCGGTACACGGCTGGCTCAGCATTGCCGTAGGTCTGCTTGCCGTACTCCTGCCAATGATTTTTGCGGAAGCCTTCTGGACAATTATGGCCTATACGCTGGCCGTCTATCTTCTGACAGCGGCAGGCATGGAAATATACGCAATCAATATGCTGAGCCGCAATGGCATTTCCACCAAAAAATCAATTTTTGAAGTGATTATCTGCGTGATTTTAGCCATTATGCTTTTCATTCTTCCCTCGCAACTGCTGGGAAATGCCCTCGTCCGCGTATTCGGTGTCGTTCTGATTGCAACGGGAGCAATTTTTGCACTGGTACAGTGGAAGCTCAAGCCCATTATCATTCAGCCAGACAGCATTGAAGACCTGGACGAAACAGAGGCAGCAGAATTCGAGGAAGAATCTGCTGCTGAAGCCAAGGCCACTGAAACTTCACAGGATGTCTAACAATGGTTGAGGTAAAAAATATTGAAGTCTATGGTCTTGACCGCGCGCTGAATGCAAAAGGCAATTCTTTTAATGTGGGCGATATTGATACCACGGTTGCCTTTGAAAAGACCGATGAAAACAAACAGTGGAAAGTGGCAAAAATCTTAGGAGGAAACAAAGAGCCCCACCAGAGCCATGATGCCTTTCTCAAGGGGATTCTCGTTTCTTTTGACCTAAAGTATTCCCAGGCCTTTACGCCTGAACTGCAACGCTATCATTTTCTTGAAATCGTGATGAGCCAGTCCACCATGCATTCGCTCAAAAAATTCATGGAAAACGGACTTGACCCCTACAGTCCCTATGTTACGCAGGAAAGCAAAGACCAGGTGCGCCGCCTTTACGAAGCCTTTGACAGAACTCAGGAAGAACTAAAGAAAGCAGATGTACCTGCCGCGGACGGGGCAGTGCTGGCAAAAAAACGGCGGGAAAATTACGAAGCCTTTATGCGCCTGCGCCACAACATTCCCGGCGGCTTTGAAATGTGGGAGACAATCACCACCAATTACCTGCAGCTTAAAACCATTTGCATTCAGCGCACAAATCACCGCCAGCGGGAAGACTGGAATGCCTTTATCCGCGCCTGTTTTGCCATGCCGCATTTCTGCGAACTGACTGGCTTGAGCGAAGAATCACTGGGTCTAAAAGACATCTAAGCATCCGCCCCGCAGAGCAGAGCGGCAATTATTTTGCCTTTGGCGAGGCGGCAGGATTGGCTTTTGCGCTGGGAGCGGCAGGCTTTGCGGCTGATGAAGCCTGACTTTGGGCAGAAGCGGCTCTCGCAGCGGCATCCTTTTGCTTTTGCACGGCAGCCTTTACGGCATCGGCAAAGAGTTTGTTCTGGTCGTTGCGCAGGGGCACACTAAAGGCAGGGCCGCCGTCACGTTCATTGATGCGGTAAATCTGAGAAGAATCCGTTGCGTAGGCAGGGCTACTCTTGCTGTTGAGCCACCAATCCAACACAGCCACAAGGCACAAGGCATATTTAATCAGATTGGCATTTGTGGCGGCGGTGTCTTTTGCAGGCCTCTTTGCACCCAAAAGCACGTCCATGCGCTTGGAAACAATGTTCGGAATGTCAAATTCATATTTTGCCCAGGGGTTTGCAATACCGTGTACCGTGCCCCGCTCTTTAGCGGCTGCATCTGCGCTTCGGCATATGGTGGCAAAGGTGTTCTTTAGGAAAGTTGTGCGCAGACAGAGGGGGCGGAACTGCGTGTCTCGCATGGGCTTTTCCAGCAGCAACTGTTCAAATTCATAGTGGGGCAAAAAGTCATAGCGGGTGCGCCACAAAAGGGAAGTAATCAATTTCTTGCCAAAGTTGCTCATCTTAAAATCAGACTGGCTGTACTGCTTGTTTACCAGCTCCAGAAGTTCATCAAGATAATGCTTTTCAAACAGCGTTTCCCGATAGGATGACCAGTCGTTCAGTACGGCAGAAAGCGTCTCTTTGCCAGAGCCAGCCGCATCAATATCTTCGGTAAACTGCACGTTGCGCAGCCCCTGAAAAATATCCTCTGAAATGCGCAAAAGCACCATGGTAATCATCATGGGATTCTGGGGCGAAAGGACGTTGTAGCCGTCCTCAAAATCATACAGCGGCTCAAAGTAGGGGAACATATCAGGCATGGTCTCCAAACGGTCAAATCCCGCCTGGGGAAAGAGGGTGTTCAAAAGGCTCAGTCCCGTGCGAACGATATCATCCTTTTCTTCTTCCGAGTCAGGATTTTTCTTTTCCTCCCCTTCTTTCTTTTCTTCTTCGCCCTTTTTTTCTTCCTGAGAGGAATTTTCTTCCTCCCGCTTTGCAGCCTCTTTCTTCTGCGGAAGAATCAAATCAAACTTAGTGATTCCCAGGAATGAAAAAATATTTGCCGTCTGGCTCGTAAAGAAATGGGGAAAGGTGTCGTATTTTGGAGAACACATGCGCATTAAAAGCGGATAGAGTCCTTTTATCACCTGCGTGTACACATAAATCCATTCCGTGAGCCCGTCCTTGGAGAGTTTTACCAATGCTTCCTTGTCTGCCTTGGGATATTTCATCAAATCGGTGTAGATATCCTTAAAGATGCTGGAAACAGTCTGCTCACCAAGATAGTAAATTTTAAGCACATCGCGGTAGACGGCCTTAATAAAGGGAGTCATCATACCCACCGTCACGCTGTCGGGGTGCCCCTGCAAATCCATGGAAGTCGTCTTAATCGTTCCGATTGACCATCCGCTGACGGCACGCAAGAAACGGAATTTATCCTGTTCGTCTTCTGCAATGCGTGACTTGTAGGAATCGGGCGAAACCTGCATGATTGACTTTATCGTGGTCATAAAAGCCTGCATATGGTCAACATGCACCTTGATGTTGTATTCAATAAAACCCTTGCTGACTAGTTCCGTGCCGTTTTTTCTGAACTTGCGGACAAAATTGAAAATACCGTAATTCTGCTTGATTTTATAGTCATCGCTCATCATCAGTTTGTCCATGAGCGCGGCTTCTTTTGCGGGAATGCTGGGAAGACCGTCGGAGGTCGATTTTTTCTTTGCGGGAGCATCTTCCTGTTCGCCGCTGGCACTGCCGCCTGAACTGCCGCCGGATGAACGGGAGCGGGAAGCCATGGCAGCCACATCTGTTGCAGAGCGTCCAGAAGAACGATGTGCATAGGACGGTGCCTTTTTTGGAAGCGAATCATAGTTAATCGGCTTGGATTTTTCTACAAAGATTTCACCGCCAAGCACTTTTGTCATGCGTGCGGCTTCTTCCTTGGAAATAGTGCCGATGTTCTGACGAGTTTTGTCCAGTGTTCCCGGTTCCCATTTGGCCTGTGGTCTTCCATCACTCATATCAGTTCCCCACTTTACAGACGAAGCATTTGCTTACGGACGATTCCTTCAAAGTTGTGCAGGACAACAGATTCATTATCTTTTGTTTTGAGGACTCCTTCAAATGTGCCGAATATTGTGTGCACTTGTGTCCGGGCAACAAAAAAACTGTTATCGCGGAAATGGTCAGACTTTGGCGTGAATGTCAAATCTACCATGTTCTCCGTGTCCTGAATGACCCAATTTTCATGCAAGCCGAAAGAATGGGTTATCACAACGGGAGGAAGCGGCGTACAGTGACCGTCTACAAATAAAAAGTTTTCGTTGACATTTTCAATATCGACAGACTCTTCCTGCTGCATGACGATTTTATAGGCTACCTGCCTGCCGTCAACAAGCCCCGTTGCAAGAACAATCTCGCACGCCGAGACAAAATTGTAGTATGTCCGGTTGATGTTCAGCAGCATGGAGCCGTCAGTCTTTTCCATGGGCATGGCTTCACTGCGTTTTGTCTTATCCAGGGAAAGGCTGCCGTGAATGGTGGCGGTACAGGCATAACTTGCGTTGCAGCGGCTCTTTGTAGGTGCAGGCACAACGGCCGTCATCTCGCAGGCATTGGGATTGCTGTAGTTTGCCAGAAAAGCCGCATTTGCCGAAGGTCGGGCAGAATCGCCATTCATGTTAAAAATCAGGGAAATGCGGTCTCTCTCATGATCCCAACTGATTCTGATGTAGCGTTTTTTGCGGAAACTGGAACAATAGCCAGCAATCATATTATGGGGAATGAATCGTCGCCGCGGCCCCATAAAAGAGCGGTAGGCATATTTTCGTCCGTTTTCCCTGTTCCAGAACAAGACCTCTGCATAGCCAAAAATCTTCTGGTCAAAAAATTCCACCAGTCCTATATAAGGTCCAATCTTGAACATATACATCAGGGAACTTTTTATGCGGAAATTCGTTAGAAAATGAGGAAAGGGTACGCCAAAGGGTGCTCTGACATTGCGGATATCAAGCATTTCCGTATATCCAGAAAACGTGCCAAACGTACACTTTCCGTTCTGAACAATATGTTTTGGCGGTTCAGACACCTCACGTGAATACAAAAGTACCTCTAAAAATTAGTATTATTTCCATTATATATGAAAGAAGTTACTATGGCAAATGTTTTTTCTTACGGTTCTTTTTAATTATATCTATTCATACCGCCTTTTTTTTTATATACTAAGGCAATCATGGTGCTGAAACTAATAAATTTCGCAGGCAGCTTATGTTTCCTTCTATATGGAATGAAGCTGATGAGCGACGGAATTCAAAAGGGCGCAGGGCAGAAACTTCAGAAGGCGCTCGCATTCGTCACGGGAAACCGACTGGTCGGCTTGCTGACAGGCATGGTTCTGACGATGATTATTCAATCTTCAGGTGCAACTACCGTTATGGTCGTCACCTTTGTCAATGCCGGACTGATGACATTGCAGCAGTCAATCGGAGTTATTTTCGGTGCAAACATCGGAACTACGATTACGGGCTGGATTGTCGCTCTGTTCGGCTTTAATTTTAAAATAGAGATGCTGGCCATTCCGATTTTTGGTCTGGGCTATCTGCTGACGATTATCAAGCGCATCCACAAGGAAAATGTGGGGCACGCAATCATGGGATTTGCCCTGCTCTTTATCGGCTTGGGCTGGCTTTCCAGTGCCTTTCAGATGGAAGAAGGCGGAGCGTTTGCGCAATTCCTGGTGACTGTGCAGGGCTACGGCGCGGTGAGCATCGTAATCGGTGTGGTGGTCGGTGCGGCAATTACGGCACTGCTTCATTCATCCAGTGCGATGAGTGCCATAATCATCACCATGGCATACAATAATCTGGTGAACTGGGAGTTCAGTGCGGCGATGATTATTGGCAGTACCATTGGCAGCACCATAGATGCAATCATGGCATCATTCGGCGCGCGGTCGGATGCAAAGCGGGTTGCGCTGGTGCATGTGACTTTCAGCCTTGCAACTGCCGCTATCGTATTGCTTTTCTTCCATCCTTTCCTTGCCTTTATTGACTTTATTACCCCTGGAAATGCCATTCAGCAGATTATTTACCATATCACCATGTTGCATACTGTTGAAAAACTGCTGGGTGCGATTATTTTTCTGCCCTTTACCAAGCAGATTGTATGGCTGATGAACAAACTCATCAAGGATGACCCCAACGGCGTTCCCACTGAATATCATCTGGAATTCAACGAGCGCATGGCGGCGGAATCTCCCGAAGGCTGTGTATTCCGCGTACAGAAAGAAATGGCCTCCTTTGCCGACGTGGTTGTGGAGATGTTTGACAGCCTGCAGGAAGGGCTGCGTACCCCCAGTAAGGAATTTGTAGAAAACCAGTTCCCCCGCATTGAGCAGCTGGAGAACTACACCGATCAGATGCAGGACGAAATCGTGCATTACCTCGTGCGATGTACCCACTTGCACTTGAGCGACGAGTCAAAAGACAATGTCTCCCTGATGATGCAGATTGCCGGCGAAATGGAAAGCATGGCTGACGGCTGTCTGAACATTGCCAATCAAATCAAAAAAGCCTTTGAGCGTGAAATGAATTTCCCCGCAGAAGATGTTGACCGCCTGCTTCCCTACTTTGAACTCGCGCGCCAGTTCCTCTACTTCATTCAGAAAAACATCGCCAACATGCAGACGCTCACCGCCGAGCAGTTTCAGTTTGCAAGCGAACTTGAAGAACAGATTGACGAAGAACGCCGTAATTTGCGCCGCTTAGGCCGCGACCGCATGGAAAAAGGCGGTGATGTACGCACTGAGCTTCTCTACATCGACATGGTGCGCCAGATAGAAAAATTCAGCGACCGCTGTTTTGATGTTGCAAGCGAACTGGGCAAGAAATTCCGCGACCGCACGCGAGCCTAAAGCGTCAAGTACTATTTCACAATAAATTTCTGTTATCTCCCCCCTGTTTCCTCCATAACATTCTGTTAGAAAATGGAAAAAATCTGAAAATAGTTTAAAATTGCATTAGAATTGCATATGCAAATCGACATCAGGAGGATTTCATGAAACTATTTGCAAGATTCATTCCATTTTTGATGGGAGCATTCCTTTTGGCGGGGTGCGTGGTGGATGCGGACTCAAATGTTCTGACAGGCATTTCCATTTCCACTTCTGCCACCACCATTGATGCTACGGGAAGCGCAACACTTACGGCAAAAAGCACTTCAACAGGCTCCCCAAATATTTCATACACATGGTCAATCACCAGTTCTGGCTCCAGCTATGCAAGCCTGTCTGCCACAAGCGGAAGTTCAGTAACACTAACTGGAAAAAACAGCACTTCCAGTGACCAGTCAGTTAAAGTAAAAGTAACAGCAAGCGATGGAACCTACACTTACAAGGAAAATGTGACCCTTACGGTAAGCGGCGCAAGTGCCCAGATTACTTCTGTAAGCATTAGCGGCTCAAGTGCCATCTCATACAACGATACAACAAGCCTCATCGCCACAACAGAAGGAGATGAAAATGCAGACATTACTTACGAATGGTCAATCACCCAGGGGTCAAACTATGCAAGTCTTTCTGCTACAAGTGGCAGTTCAATAACGTTGACAGCAAACAATACATCGGAAGAAGAGCAGACTATAAAGGTAAAGGTTTCCGCAACAAGCGGAAAATCATCTTGCGAAGACACTTTCAGTCTAACCGTTACAGCAAACGGCATCGCTATTGCCGATGAAATAACTGCGGTTGCAATATCAGGTTCCACCAGTCTTTCCGCAGACGGTAGTGCTACATTGAGCGCAAAGCCTACCTACACAGGAAACCCCAACATCTCCTACACTTGGGAAATCACCAGCGGCACTTATGCAAGTCTTTCCGCAACAAGCGGCAGTTCGGTTACGCTTACCGCAAGCAATACCTCACAGGACGCACAAAGCGTAACCGTTCGGATAACAGCCTCAGACGGAACAAACACTTGCGATAACACAATTACGATTTCCATTGCACAGCCCAGCATTGACTCTGACAAAATTTACTTGAACTTGACCAATGGAACGGCTTCTGCAGACAACGTAAACTGGACGAATATTTCAACCAGTGCCATAAAACCTGCAAACAATATCAAAATCAAGTATACGGAAGATGAAAGCAACAATTCCACCAGCATGATAAAAGTCAACGCCACCGACTTTAGCGGGGAACTGCATGTGTACATCACTGGAACAACGACAACAGGCGGAGTAAAGATTCAAACAAACGGCAGCGACATGGTAAACGTGTATCTGACTGATGCTTCTATCACATCATCAAACTACCCCTGTCTTGACATTACCAAGGGCTCTCCAGCGACCATTACATTGAGCGGAACGAATACATTCATAGATGGTCGTGTTTACGGCACGGGCTACGGCGAGGAATACTCGACTACAAGCGGAGCTACTTACACAGACGATGACGGCAACACAGTCAGTTGCACGGTTTCAAAATCAGTAATCAGCGAGGGCAGCGATAACAAGGGTACAGTCTACAACAAAGGAAATCTGACCATTACCGGTAGCGGTTCGCTTTCCATTACACAGGCCTACAAAAACTGTATCGCTTCAAAAGACGGCATTCTTACGATTAACGGTGGCACACTCACGCTGAAAAACTACAAATCAAACAGCAACACCGGCAAAAACGGTCTCTTTGGCGGACAAGGAATTGTGGTAAATGACGGAAACATCACTTTTGACGGCTACGGAATTATCACAACCAGCGACATGCGCAAGGCAAACGGATTCAAAACCGATGACGAATCTTATGCTTCAAGCTATGTAAAACTCAACGGCGGCACGGTGAAAGTCACCACCTACAACGGTAAAGGCATCAATGCACCTGTTGTGGCAATCTCTGGAGGAACAAACACATTCACCGTTACAGGAACAACAAGTTATTCAGAAAGCACAAGAACTGGCTCTTGGTATGATGCTGACGGTGTAAAAGAAACAGGCACCGTAAAATTCGCTCCCGAAGGAATCGAAGGAGCAAGTTCAATCACCATTTCAGGCGGTACTACAATTGTTTCAGCACCGGATGATGGCATCAACGTGTCTAACACGGGCGGAACTCTTGCAATCTCAGACGGCTTCCTCTATGTAAAGGCTAAGGGAGACGGACTTGACTCAAACGGAAACATTACGATTTCTGGCGGTATCACAGTTGTAAGCCAGACAGGAAACGGAAACTCACCCATTGACTGTGGAGACAACAGCTATAAATTCACGGTAACTGGCACAAGCGCGACAGTCTTTGCCATGGGCGGAAACGGCATGTTCTCAGAAAGCATTCCTTCCAGCACGACAATTCCAATGATTTATTCAACGAGTTGCAGCGGTTCCACTTCTTTAGGGGTAAACGGCATCATCGCCCTCGCTTCTCCCCAAAGTTACGGTGCGGCACTGCTCGTAAGTCCAAGCCTCACAAGCGGAAATTCTTACAGTTTCATAAAAGACGGTACTCTCGGCGGCACGGTCTACAATTCTGACGCGGGCGTGTACTTCCCTGCCACGGTTTCCGGCGGCACGAGCGTTTCTTGCACGGCAACGACGTCAAGCTCCTCAAGTTCTACTACCCCTGGCGGCAGCAGCGGTCCCGGTGGAAGCGGTGGCTTCGGTCCTGGCGGAAGATTTTAGCAGTCGCCAGACTAAAATACAACTAGACTATAGGAGACATGCATGAAACGACTGTTGACCATTGCTACTGCCCTCACCCTGCTTGCGGGGCTGGGGTTTGCAGAGAACACTAAACTGACGATAAAAAACACACTGGGAAGCGATTTGGACGACTTGGGCGAATACGATTTGTATTCCCGTACCAACGAAACCGACATCAACGGTGACACAAAGACCAGCAGCAACTTCGCTATAGGCGACCAGCTTCAGGCGGATTTGGAAAACCAATACATTCATGCGCGGCTTCGGCTTGAGGCAGTCTACCAGAACGTAAGCGGACAAGACCACAAATTCGTCTTTGCTCCGTCAGGATTCGTTCACGTAACGCCGATTCCGCAGATTGGCATTGTAGCGGGCAACAATTTTTACAAATACTTTGCCATTCCCTCTGCCTATCTTGCCGCAGCAAACGACACAACAAAATATGGCCGTATGCTGATAAACTCAGTTGACAGAGAAGCCTACATCGGCTCGGATTCTGCGTCTTTGTACGGAAACGGTTTTGCCGGTGGCTTGACCAGTTTCTGGAACTGGGGTGATGAAGACCAGGTTTATTTAAAAGCGGCGGCTGGCGGTTCAGTCTACACAAATTTCAGCGATGATACGGACAAGACCTTTGACTTTGGCCTGAATGCGGGTGTGGCAAATGCCTTTGACATCGGTTTTACGGCCCATGAAATCAATTCTGACGACCGTAAATTCGGTGTATTTGCCGGACTTACCTCCTTCCAGAATGTCATCTTGAATTTCGGATTTTACTACAATTTTACGCCCAGCAGTTTTTTGCCCGAAGCCCGTGTTGAGCGAAACGATGTGGACGAGTTCAAAAAGCAGTCCACTAAATATGCAGTGGGTGTGAGTGGCGGTTACTATTTTAACGGCATCGGTCTGGGTATCTACGGCGACGTGATTTCAGGCCTTACCAATGAATATATCGGCACCATAAAATACTATGACGATAACGGCAACCTGATTTCCACAAAAACCACAACCATTGTCCGTGGCGCAACACCTGTCAAATACAAGAACAACAATCCCAAGCGTACCGATGAATACACCGCAGAAGCCGTGCCCCTCTACAGTCAGTTACGCCTCGTCTACGATATAAACCCAAACGTACAGACTTCTTTCAATTTCAAAGTGCGCACCATGATTCGTGATGCTTCGCAAACATGGTTCACTTTTTACCCTAAGGTAAAATTCAGTCTGCCAAGCAAACTGGGTGACATTACCGCTGGTCTGCGCTTGGACATGAATCGTACCCGCTATACCGACGGCTTCTCCAGTATCTCAGTGCCACTTACCTACACCTACAAGTTTAAGAAGAAGTTTTAGAGGCGTAGCATGGCAATTGAAGTATTTAATCGACGGGAAATAAAGTACATGCTCACTGATGACGACAAGGCGGCTCTTTTGGACATCATCGGTGACTATATGGACTCTGACCCCTTCAACAAAGGCGGCAAAACCTATTCCATCTGCAATCTGTATTTGGACACGGATGCCGATGAGTTGATTCGGAAGTCACTGGAAAAGCCCGTTTTTAAGGAAAAAATCCGTCTGCGCAGTTACGGACAGGTGGGCTTGCAGGACAAAGTTTTTTTGGAAAGCAAGAAAAAGTTCAACGGCGTGGTAAACAAAAGGCGTACTAATTTCCTACTGGGTGACGTGTACGACTACTTTGAAAAAGGCACCATTCCTCAAAATGCCGTGGCAAGCGATGGAAAACCCGTCAAGATGAACAGGCAGGTCATGAAGGAAATTGACTACATCATGCACTTCTATCCGCTTAAACCCCGGGTCTTTATCTCCTACGACCGTTGGGCATTTTTTGAAAAGGGAAACTCAGATTTTCGCCTGACGATAGACACAAACATTCAGACACGCCGCACGGATTTGCGTCTGGATTCACCCGCTTACGGCACGCAACTTTTGCAGCCGGGGCAGTGGCTTATGGAAGCAAAAGCCTTTAAGGCCTTCCCCCTGTGGTTCGTCCGCTTTCTTTCAAGCCGCAGAATTTACAACACATCGTTCTCAAAATACGGAACGGAATACAAGCGATATAAAAGTCACTAAAGCAAGAAGGCGTGATGCCAAGGCTTTGTAAGGAGTTATGATTATGAATATTACAGATGGATTTTTGGTAAATGCTGAGAGCATGAGCATTTTGTTCAGCATGGTAATGGGATTGATTGCCGGCGGGATTATCGCCTGCGGTTACATCGTGGCAAACACTGGCAGAAAGTACTCAAAAAATTTTGTGATTACCGTACTGCTCCTGCCAGTGATTATGGCGATTATCATTCCCTTCATCGCAACAGACCTAAAGAAAACCCTTTCCCTCGCAGGTGTATTCGCCCTCGTCCGCTTCCGCAGCATTCCTGGCGACTCAAAGGACATTCTCTACACCTTTTTTGCCGCAGCGGCAGGTCTGGTTATCGGTCTGAACAGTTATTTTATCGGCTTTGTGCTGGTAATTGTGGTGAGCATCCTCTACATCCTGCTGACCCGCATGTGGAAAGTTGAAAACAAACAGATTCTCAAAATCACCATTCCCGAAGACATGAACTATAAGGATGTCTTTACTGACATTTTTGAAAAATATCTGGTAAAATATGGAGTGAAAAACGTAAAGACCAGCAACATGGGAACACTTTTTACGATTTCATACTGGGTGCAGCCCAAAAAAGACTGCGACACCAAAGTATTTATTGACGAACTGCGCACCCGCAACGGTAACTTGAACATCATTCTGGAAAACCCAGATGACCAGTTGGTGCCCGTTCTCTAGGACTTGCCATGAAAAACTTTTTACTGCTACTGCTGATTTTTCCGCTTCTCACCTCATGCATCAAAAAAAGTGCGCCAGAAAAACTACGCATTGACGGGAGCGAAGCACGGGAAAACTTCGGCAAAGAAATCATCATCAGCCCCATGGACAATGTGACGATTGGAAGCCACCTCGTCACCATTTCTCCTCAGGATGAAAATACCACCTACACTATTTCCGGCTACTTTGACGGACAGATTGTGACCTCCACAAAAAATACCGTGATTAAGTTGCATAACGCCTATCTGGAAAACACTTCTGGAAAACCCGCACTCCGCTGCAAGGCAAAAACCGAAGTTTCCAGTACAAACGGTACTACAAACTACATCGTTTCCCGTGGCAGGGGCTGGGCAAAAAATGCGGCGCTCTTGAGTCTGGGCGGACTGATTCTGGGTGGAAGCGGCACCTTGTATGTAAACGGCAAAATCTGCCATGGCATAGAAGCCGAGAACGTCAAAATCAAGGGAACGGGAACGCTCTATGTGCAAGGCACTAAACGGGGTTCTGCCCTCTGCTGTGACAATTTTACCGTAGAAGCCGACAAGTCATTCTCCGCATACTTTTTGAATGCAAAGAACGGCATCAAGGCAGACGAAACCATGAACATCGCATCCGGCAATTTTTACCTCTATAACAATGAGATTGCCCTCAAAACAGACCTCAATATGGAAGCCCCGGATAGAAATCATGGCATCACCATAACAGGTGGAAAATTCCACACCTACAAGAACACCATTCTGTTCATCACCGAGCAAGGAGCATACAATAACATTGGTGCGACCTTTGCAGAGGAAAGCGACATCTAAGGCACTGCCTTACCTTTTACAGGAAATAGGAGAACTGTATGAAAAGAATTATCACCATAGCAGCCCTGTCCACACTGCTGGCAAGTCTTGTCTGCGCACAGAAAGTCACCATTGATGACGTACATGCAAAAAAATCCTATAGCGACAAGTTCATCATTTCGCCAAAAGATTCTTCCGTAAAAATCACGGATAACGTCATTATCCTTGCACCAAAACGAGAAAAAACCGAATATGTCATATCAGGTTACTTTAGCGGACAGATTGTAAACAAAACAAAAAACACCGTCATTAAGCTCAAAAATGCCTACTTGGAAGCCACTCACGGCGAGCCAGCCATTTTTGGTGAGGCAAAGACCGAGATTTCTTCTGTAAACGGCACCGCAAACTATATCGTCTCCCGCGGTACAAGCGTTGCCAAAATAGGAGCCGTCCACTGCAAGAAAAATCTGGAAATCGGCGGAAGCGGCACCCTCTACATCAAAGGCGATGTCTACCATGCTATAAAAGCCGATGACATAAAACTCAAAGGAAGCGGCACCCTCTATGCCCAAGGCACAAAAAAAGGCTCCGCCATCAATTGCCACTCTCTGCTCGCAGAAAAGGATAAAAACTTTACCGCCTATCTCATAAACAGCAAAAACGGCATAAAAGCGGATAATTCCATCAGCATCGCTTCTGGAACTCTCCACCTGTACGACAACAACATTGCGCTAAAAACGGATACCGTGGAAGACACCCCGGGCGAAAGCCACAGCATCACACTTTCCGGAGGAAGCATTTACAGCCGCGGCAACACCACCTTTTACGAAACTGACAGAAACGCCTTCTCCTCAAAGGGCGCAAAAATCATAGAAAACTAACCCCTTCCGCTCCCTTTTTTGCCATACGCATACAAAGGCATTCCGCTTCGGCAGAATGCCTTTTTTTTGTACAAAAGCGACATTTCATCACCCCTCCATAAGATTCCTCCCCCCCCCGTCTCCTTTCTCCCGACTCAAAAAAACCGTTGGTTTAAATACCCCACAAAATAGGAGGATTTTTATGAAAAAAATCTTAAGCACAATGCTCGTTGGGGCATTGATTGCAGGGATTGCATTTGCTGAAGTAAGTTTTGAGTACAAAGGCACTGCAATACTCGGAAGCACCACAAAATCATTGGATTCGGTTTACCGTAAAGATGCTTTTACTCTTGGTGCAAAAAATGAAGTCGCTGGTGTGGAAATCGAGTTCGACATTCCGACCGGTGACCCTGATAACATTGCTAAGCCGTCAATCAAGCTTGACCATTTCTATGGATACCTGACATTCGGTCTGCCGGTGGGAAACCTGCAGATTACTTCCGGTAAGTGGGATGCCCGCTGGGTAAGCCGCGTAAAGGGTGACGCTGGCGAATTGGACGGCAAATACTACGAAGCATACAAGCCGGGCGTAATGAATGGTACAATCGCCGGTGACATTGACAACCTGACCGGTGCCGACAACATGTCTACCGTCCTGGCATACACGCTCAACGACGTGCTGCCTGGCAGCCTGATGTTCAAGTTTGGTCTCGTGGGTCTGCAGGACAAACCTTTCGATGACACGACCCTTTACAACGAAGGTTCAAGCGATGCAACGGACATCCGTTCCGGCTTTGTTGGACAGATTGCATTGCGCTTGGACGATCTGCTCAAGTTCAACGTGGACTTCAAGACCCTCAAGCAGAACGCCTATGCATTCGGCATCTTCCTGAGCCCGCTCATGGTTGAAAAGTTGTCTGCTACAGTCGGCTTCTCAATGGGTCTCTACAGACCGGGCGACAAGATTGCTGAGGCAAACCGCACCGACCGCACTGAATGGGGCGTAGACCTGCGCCTGCGCTATGCAATCACTGACAGGGTTGCAGTCACGACCATGCACAACATTTCCGGCTACAAGCTGTCTCCGACCAACGGCTCGTCAGAAGACGACAAGGCCATGTGGAACATGATTTCAGCATCCGTAAAGGCTGGAGACAACATCCGCTTCCTGGCCACCGTTCAGAACAAGAACGTAAGCTGGAATGCTTCAAATCCGGATGCGAACACATTCTCTATCACACCGGCCTGTGAAATCAAGGTCAGCGAAAGATCAAAGTTTACCGCTGCGTTTGACCTTCGCTGGGCAGGCGTAACGCCGTATGCTGGAACTGCTGATATCAGAATCCCGATGTATTTTAATTTCTCACTCTAATCTGTTGGTGGGTTGTAGAAGTAATAATTCTTTGGAGGAATTAGATGAAAAAAATTATGACTGCACTTACATTAGGTGCATTGATTGGAACGGCAGCGTTTGCTGACGTTGAAGTAAGCTTGAACTTCCGCCAGCGCGCAAACCTCTTTACCGCATATGAAGGTGAGAAAAAGGGTCTGTTCGCAACGGATATTTATAACGGAAACGGTAGCGATAACCTGAACTTTAACCTGTCCGGAGACATCGCTGCATTTGAGTCACAGTTCGTAAGCGATGAGGCTGCAACTGCTAAGATTCGCGCAAAGAAACTGGCAGCATCCCTCTTCCTGGGTAACCTTACCCTGTATGCAGGTACCTGGTCAGACGGTCTTGCAAACGGTGCTTACCGCACAAAGGCTGACGGCGATGCCGGTAACCTGGAAGGCATTGACTTTGAGTACAAGAAGCTTGGTTCTATCTTCGGAACCTCACCGTCCATCTTCGTTGACAACCCGGTAAACCACCCCAACAACGGTGGTGAAAACTATGCGGCTGGCCTGGACTACAACTTCAAGTTCAGCTCCGGTGCTGTAAAGGCTACGGCATTCTACATTTCTAACGAAACATCTAGCACTAAGAATGGTGATGCAACTGGTGACGGTTCATGGCAGGGTCACGCACTGTCATTCAGAGTTGATGCCCGCCAGGATGATGTCGGACAGGGAGAATTGGTGTTCAAGGTTGGTGAGTCAAAGGTTGCTGTTGACGGACGCAAGGCTACTGCAATGGCATTCGGTGCATATGTACAGCCCAAGATTCTGAACCAGCTGATTCTTACCCTCGGTGGTGCAGGTTCAGTCATCGACAGCAAGTTCACCGACTGGTCTTTGGACTTGCGCGCACGCTACTCAATCATCCCCAACAAGCTGAGCATTTCTTCATTCCACGCTTTCAGCGCACTCACAAGCGACGGCGAGGATCTCCTTGGTGCCGTAAAGAGTACAAAGGGTATCGCAACTGCAGCAGTTGAAACTGGCACGAACATCGGTAAACTTGGTACTGCTGCAGTTCAGCGCGACAAGATTATGTCAAACAACATCATGGTTCGCTACAAGGTCAACGACACCCTGACTCTGATTGGTATTGCTGCTGACATGATTGGCTTCGGCAAGTCTGGCGGTAAGGACGTAAAGAACGCTAAGGGCGACGGCGATGCCGGTGCATTCGTACAGCTCCGCTTCTGCGGCTACGCACAGCTCTTCGCTTCAGGAAACGCGGCCATCACGACCGGTCTTGTTTGTGCTATCAACGATGCCACAAACTACAAGGACGCAGACGGAAAGGCTTCATACTGGACATGGGGCATTCCTGTTATCCTCCGCGTTAAGTTCTAATCCGGCACAAAACGGCCGCAAGGCTGTTTTGTAAAGGCGAAAGCCGCTCCGTTACGGGGCGGCTTTTTTGTTTTGTGTAAAATGTTTAGGTAGATTTTTTTGCTTGGGAGTAGGATACCTTGTCCGCTATTGGGATTGGTTTTCCTGTAGCTGCTGGACTTCCTCGGCGGAAAGTTGGGTGATATCGGCAATCTCTGCTGTGGAAAGTTTGCCGTTACGAATAAGATTTTGTGCGATGGCTACGGCACGTTGATGTTCTCCGTCAGAAACAAGTTCCTGCTCTGCTTGCGCCAGTTTTTGTTGTTGCTGCTGCACGTCACGCTGTTTCTGTTCGACATCGTGTTGTTTCTGTTCGACATCACGCTGTTTCTGTTCTACGTCACGCTGTTTCTGTTCTACGTCACGCTGTTGCTGCTCCACTTCACGCTGTTGCTGCTCCACTTCACGCTGTTGCTGCTGCACGTCGCGCTGTTGCTGTTTGACATCGCGTTGCAGCTGCTTGACGTTTGCCTCTAGTTCTGCAAGATAATTCTTAAAGCTGAGTTGGTCGCGCTCCCAGTCGTCATAGGCATTCTGAA
>CAKZZO010000091.1 GCA_937885175.1 uncultured Treponema sp.
CCATATCCGTTACGGCGGACGTGTCAAAGCCGCTCACATCTAGGGAAGTCAGCCCGCTACAGTTATAGAACATATTTGACATACTCGTTACGTTACTCGTATC
This sequence comes from uncultured Treponema sp., assembly GCA_937885175.1. Classification (GTDB taxonomy): domain Bacteria; phylum Spirochaetota; class Spirochaetia; order Treponematales; family Treponemataceae; genus Treponema_D. The sequence continues at coordinate 104 of CAKZZO010000091.1, forward strand.
AAGCCCATGTAAATCGAGTGAAGTTAGCCCACTACAGCCAGAGAACATTCTGGTCATACTCGTTACGCTTGCAGTATTGAGCATGGTTAAGTCAAGTTCAGTAAGAGAAGAACAGTTATAGAATAGACTAGACATGCCAGTTACATGGGAGGTATCAAGACCCCTCAGATCAACTGATTTTAGTTTTGTGCACATGCTGAACGTGCCGGACATATTCGTTACGTTGCTCGTGTCTAAGCCACGCAAATCTGCCGAAATCAGTTTCGTACAGTTCATAAACACACTAGAAGTACTGGAAGCACAAACAATGCCAGCGTCTTCGTCAATTACAAGCGATATGCTGTCAGCTCCAGTAGATTTTATCGCATTGGCAATTTTTCCACTTGTACTTGACTGGCTTATGTCCGCCGCCGTCACGTCCTCGTAGAGCGTCAGGGTAATGTCACCGCTGGCATTGGTAATTGCCGTTACCGTGGACAAAAGGTCACTGTAAGATGTCGTTACCCCCGCACCATCGGTAATTGCTGCGTAGCGAACTTTCTTCCACTTGGCATACACTGAAAGATTCTCTGCCCTGCCCCTGGTGACTTCCGTAATTTCATTTCCGGCAGTGCAGGCGGCATCGGTGTACCAGCCCAAAAACTGGCAGCCAGTCTTGCTGGCAAGCGGAAGGGTGAAGGCACTCCTGCGGGAAAACTGAGTGGGTGCGCTGGTAGAAAAGGTGACGGTGCTGCCGTCAATAATGCTTGCACTGCCATCCGTGCCTACGTCATAGTAGCTCATGGTAAAGACTTCGTTTAAGTCCAGTTCACGGGAAGCAAGGCTTGTTCTGCCGGGAACAATGCGCACATATTCGCGGTAGGTGTTCAAGAGAAGCGACTGGTCGTCTCCGCCGTAAAAGATGACGGTTACCAGATAGCGGCCGGAAGCAATTTTTTCGCTGTCATTGTCCCGGGCTTTGGCATAGGTGACTTTTCCGCTTTCGGCAAGGGAAAGGTCTTCTTCCCCACATATCGTTGCAGTGCCGTCTATTGAAGTAACCATTGCAGTCACCCTGCTGGCATTTCCGCTGTAGGAAATAGTCAGGGAAAATCCGCCGTAATAGGTGTCTGACGTTGGTTCTTCCAGAAGAATGCTGATGGAGTTGCTGCCCGCTTTTAGGGTGATGGGCTCGCTTGTGCCGCTGTAAAGGATGCCGTTTATTTCCACCGTCAGCGCAAAAGTCCAGACACCTATGGGCAATTCTTTTGTGGCAAGGGCATTTTTGAGCGCAAGAAGGCTGTCCTCAGCGGCCAGTGTCTCTTCAATGCCGCTACTAGCATAGGTTCCTTTTAGCGTCAGATTGGTAAGGGAAGGAAGTTCCTCCTCTGGAACAATGTCTCGGGCAGAAGGATTTTCGGAAAGAGCGCGGGAAAGGTTTTCGTCCGAAGATGTGAGCGAAAGGGAAAGATATGCCTTACCCGCTTCCTGCACATCGTCATCATCATCTGCCCCACAGGAGACAGAGACAAAGAGCAGCAAAAGGACAAGCAAAAAAGAAAAAATCAGGCTGAAAGGGGCTTTTTGCATAGACATTTTTTTTCTCATCTTCCTTATTTCACCTCTACCTGCGCAAAGTAAGACACGACTTCATTATTGCTGGCGGAGTCAAGGTGGGTCGCATGCAGTTCCACATCATAACTTCCCTTGGAAAGCGTGTCCAAATATACGGTAAGCTGCGCCCCTAATGTACCGATTAGCTGTGCACCCGAAGTTCCGTTCCATGCAGTTACCTTTTCGCCGTCAAAGAACCATTCAAATTCCCACCAGTTCTCCTCGCTGGTGTCCACGGTAAAGGTGACGCTTGTTTCTGCCTTTGTCACCGTCACGGGAATCTGACTGTAAACAGGAAGGCTTACGTCAAAATCAATTTTTGCCGTCTGACGTGCAAGATAGCCCGTGCTGCCGACTACCCACTCGTCTGTTCCATTCGGAGTGACAGCAAATTTTTCGTATGCGTCCAAGATGCCTGCGCCTGAAAGGACCTGAACGGTGGTAGCATAGTTTGCCGGTGTAATAGTGGCTACGGGTGATGTGGCGGTCAAAGTTCCGTCCACCGTAATGCATGTATCTGCCGCGACGTACACATCATTATCCGCAGCAACCTTTGCGCTATTGCTCATGCTAAAGACACCTGCATTGTAGACTCCGCCTGCATTATCACTTGCCGTATTTCCGCTTATACTGCCGTCTGTCATGGTGAGTCTATCGGTATTGTAGATACCTCCGCCCTTCTTTGCCGTATTGTTTGATATGACTGCCCCTGCAAGGGTAAGCGTTCCGTCATTGTAGACCCCGCCGCCGTTATAGGCAACATCCCGTGTGCTGTTTGCTGTAATCACGACCCCCTCACCCAGAGTAACATTTGCGCTGCTACCCACATAGAGGGCGCCTGCACCGATACCGTTACCTTTGGTGAGGGTTATATGTTTGAGCGTAAGGGGAACATTTGACGTTACAGAAAGTACCGTGTCATCTCCCGTGCCGTCATTGTCAGTGTCACCAGAGAGGACTGCCCCGCCCTCACCCACAATGGTGACTGAAGCAGCGGCCGTATCAGACAGATTTATGTCATATATACCGCGCAATGTGCCATCCACATGAATCGTCCAATTGTAGTCGCTGTAATTGTGGAAAGAGATTTTTTCCAGTGCCCGAGAAAGGCTTGCAAAGGGCTGGCTCTGTGTGCCGACAATATTGCCTATGAATTCGCCTGTTCGGTCATCACCTGTTTCCGCCACATAGATATGGGGCTCAAGGGTGAGTTTCCCAATAATCTGCATTTCCCATTCAACGCTATCGTTCTCAAAGTCAAAGGAATCCGTATATGCCCAGTCATTATACCAGCCGCCAAATACATAGCCTTCAATCTCTGGGGCAGCGGGCTTGGTGACTTTTTCGCCGTAAGCCACTTCCTGCGTCTGGTAGGTGACTTCAGTGCCAGAGACATTGTATATAAAGCGTACCGTATATTTTTCAATTTCCCAGCCCGCATAGAGGTGAAGCCGATAGTAGTCGCCGTCATCTTTGACCGCATCAGAAACAGAAAGCGGGAATGTTGCAGGCGTAGTACATTCGCGGTCACTATACCACCGAGTAAAGGTGTAATGGTCGCGCCATGGTGTGCCGTATTTTTCTGACGGGTCGGTAATCGCCTGTCCGTAGAAGTAGGTACAGTAATTCTGTGATTCATTGGTCTTTGCATCATCCCAGTACCAGCCGTAATGACCGATAACTTGAATCGACCAAAGTTGATACCAGGTCTGGTCTTCGGTGATAGCAATGGCCGACCATGAGGCGGAATCGTTTTCAGTGGCATCTGCCGTTTTTGCAAAGCCCTCCCTATGATAATATGCGGGTGTGGTAAAGATTTCCTTGCTTCCATATTCAGTCGCCTGCCAATAAATGTCGTTCAGACGCTGTTTTGAGCCTTTGCCCACTTTCTTTTCAAGTTTTTCCGATAGGTTTGCCGAGTTAATCAGGGTGACAGTACAATAGTCGCTTGTCCAGAAGGCATAGAGGTCCAGATTTTCCGTAAAGTTTTCAATCCTGTCGTCCGTAAAATAGTCCGTGCCAGATCCGTCCGCCCTGGTGTTCCATTTGAGGAAGTACTGGCTTTCAGGCAGGTCGGAGAACATGGTGCTGACATCGTAAATCCATGCGCTTTCGTTGTAGATGTATGAATAACGATTTCTTGTCTGCCAGTAGTTTTCATCAGTTTCCGCCGTACCGTCGTTGCGATGGTAGGTGATGTAGCGGACGCGCGGCCAGTATCCGTATACCGTGACGTCTTCTGTAATCGGCGTGTCGCCTATGCTAAACCATTCGTTCCAAGTGCCGTAGTCTTTGTACCAGCCCCGATGCTCGTATTCGCCGTCAGTATAGTTGTAGTCAAACCACTGGGCGTACTCGCCCTGCTTAACTTTTTGCGTGTTGACTACTGTAGTGCCGTCACGTCCGATAAAGGTGACGGTGTATTCAACGGCAATTTCTTTCCACAGGACGTAGAAAGTGCTGTCGCCATCAAAGGTTATGTCACCAGACAGGCTGCTGTCAGGGGCTGCTGCGTCCGCACTCGTGGCAAAGCCGTAGAATTCGTAGCCGTCAGGAGCGGTAAAGGTGACCTTTTCGTTGTAGAGGGACTGGAGATTTATGCGAGCGCCTTTTGCAATACGCACCGCCGACTGCTCGAAAACGGCGGCATTGGTGTTCACAAAGGTAATGGTGCAATAACTGTCCGTCCAGACCGCATAGAAATCCATGTCTGCACCAACCGCAGCATACTGTTCTCCCGCAAGATAAGCGGCTTCCTTTGCATCTGCGGAAAGCGCCCAGCCAAGGAAGTAGTAGCCATCAGGGCTGTCTGCAAAAAGACTTGTATATGAGGGCAGCGTGTAGGATTCGCCATCCGCCGTCTTCTGCGTCGCCTTTTGGCCAGAGCCGTCATTCTTATGGAAGGTAATCGTTCGCATGACCGACCATTTTGAGTAAAGCGTAAGGTCTTGGTCAACGGTCTGTGTATATACGTCAAAGACTGACTGGCATTCAGGCTCCAAATACCAGCCGACAAAGGAATAGTCTCCGTCCGTCTGTTCAAAGCCCGGCTGTCCTGGCGTAGTGCCGACTTCAACAGTCCGACTTCCCAGCAGGCTTGTGCCATCACGACCGATGTAGGTCACCGTTACGTAGGATTTTGTCGGGTCAACTTCAGGCTCAGGGTCACCAGACTTCCACACGGCAAGGAGATAGGCAGGCTGAGGCGTTACCGTAAAGGAAGTGACATAGCCATTTTCATCAACAGAAAGGCTTTCCGGCCGTTCAGCACTTTTTGTCAGGGGATTTCGCAAGAAATTCCAGCCGTCAATATGATAGCCATGGCGCGTAAGGGAAGGAAATTCTTTTGACGATTTTGTAGAACCGATTTTATATGACTGTATGGCGTTTTCAGCACTGTCGTTTGTGTCAGGATCATCATAATAGAAGGTATACTTGGTGCTAAGGTCATCTTCAAGGGCTTCCTTGAGGTCACCGTTAAGGAGTGCATCACACCCAGCAAAAAGTGAAGTGAGGAATACTAACGCTGTAAACAAAGAAAAAGATTTCTTCATATGGTACCCTATAGTCTGAAGCCTAGACTGATATACGGCATGAAGAGCGTACTCGTCATATCCGGTATCATAATCAGTGAAAGGTCAAGACCTGCTTCCAGCGAAAGGAAACTTATGGGAATATACCCAAAAGAAAGTCCGCCCGCCACATTCGGATAGAAGAAAAGCGTGTCGCTTCCCTCTGACCGTTGTCCTCCGTCCTTCGTATATTCCACTTTCTTGTGCACAAAAGTGAGGCCACCACCCGCCTTCATCTGCCAGAACCATCGTTTTGTCGCGGTAAAATTCCTGCGGTAGACCAGAGAAAAATCGCCGCCAACCAGCATCAGTTCTGTATCATAGAAGTCTTCCGACATCTTGAATCTTTCATGCTGGGCAGAAAGTTCAAATCCAAAGTGATTCCTCTCATTCCACTGAATGGGAAGAAGCGTAATCCTTGCGTTAAAGGCAGGAATTGCAAAGCGACTGTCGCTGTAATCCTGCAGTTCCCCAGAAATGATTCCTGAAAGCCCCGCTCCACCGGCAACAGTAAGATGCTTAGTATCATTATATATTCTTTTTGCCAAGTTTTCAGCCTTTTTCTGGGCTTTTTCAGCAGATTTCTTCTCTTCTTCTATCTTTTTTTCTTCGGCAAGACGCTGTTTTTCTTCTTCTTTTGCCTGACGCTCCGCTTCTTTTTCCGCGGCGAGTCGTTCTTTTTCTGCGGCCTTCTGCTCCTTTTCCGCTTCTTTTGCGGCAGCCTTTTCTTCAGCCTGTCTTTCTTTTTCTGCCTTTTTTGTAGCAGCCTCCTCTGCCCTAACAATGCGCGGGCGGTCTACAACGCTAAAGGCGGGAGACTCGCTTGCCAGTCCAGAGGGATTTGTTACGCGCAGTTTCCATGAGCCTTCGGGCACGTTCTTAAACTGCGCCATGCTTGCCCGCGCCACTTCTGAACCGATTGCCGTAGAGCCAACGCCCACCAGAACTCCCTTTATCACCTTGCCTGTTTCTTCGTTCACCAGCTCAACGGAAGTAGCACCCGTAACGTCAGAGATGGTAACAGGCATTTCCAGCGTCTTACTGTCAGAACCCAGGTCTACGCTTTTTTGCGGCAACTTTATCTCCGGGGTGCTGGCCTTGAGGATTTCAAAATCTGCCCACTCGCTGACACGGGCTTCCCTGCCCAAAAAGTCATAGGCATGAATACGGTAGCGGTACTTGCCCGCAGGAAGGGAAAGTTCGACATAATTTTTTTCCGTGGTAAAAGTCTTGAGGTTGCCAGAGGACGGCTGGACTTCCACTTTGTATTCAAGTACGTTTTTATCCGCCTTCCATTCAAGCCGCTGGGAAAAATCCGCTGAGGACAAAGGAAGGACGCACACGGCAAAAATCGCGCAAAAAAGAGAATATTTTATTGTAGAAAAAATACTCTTTTTACTCGGCATACATCCTTCCGGGTTTTATCGTCTGAATTTTATCCGGCTCATCAAATGAAATCTTAAATTCGCTGCTGGCAACGCGGCTGTGCTGTTCCTCGTAGCCGTCCTTTGCATAGCAGTAGGCTGTGACATTCCACACAAAGTCGCCCACATCAAGTACAGACAAGTCTTTCAGGCGAACGCTTGTTCCTTTTACGCTGCGCTCCGTCATCACCGGGATGAGGGATTTTCCAGAGCCCTTGCGGTAGAGCGCAAACTGGTATTCGGTTGCCCCCTCCACCGCCTGCCAGGTAAAGACAATGGTGCGGTTTTTGCGCAGATACTGGCTGTCCATTACCAGACGGTTTGCAGGCGCAAGAAGATTTGCCCGGCTCAGTTCCGGCACCGCCTCAACGGTAAAGTCACGGAGGACGGAATCGACAGGGAAGCCTTGAGCCGTGCTTGCCAGAACCTGCCATGTGTAGTTGCCAGGCGTAAGCCGTTCCACCGATGCGGCAAGTTTCGTGCCAGTGGAAATGCGCTCCACAAGGCGGCTCGTGCCGTCTGCCTGTTTTTTGCTCAGCACAAATTCGTAGGAAAGCGCCTTGTCCCTGCCGCTCTGCCAGCTGAAAGTGACAGGCTTTCTCAGGGCGGTAAGTCCGTCTATCCTGGCATTTGCAAGGGGAATATGCTGTATGACAGGCGTAGGCTCGCGAACGCTAAAGACCAGAGCGTTTGACGCACCCGCGCGCTGGGCAGAAAATTCAGACTCTGCGGCAACAGCCTGAATGCGGCAGGTATAGGCATCTGGCGGCAGGACGAAACTAGCCCGAACGCCCTTTACGGCAGGATTCTGGGCTACCAGTTCATCTTTCTGATTATAGATGCGCACATTGTAATAGTCTGCCCCCGCCACTTCCCGCCAGGTAATCACTAGGGGTGAATTGCTGTGGGCAATGATTTCCGCACCAGCCTGGGGCGAAAGATACTGGGGCAGGCCCAATTCCCGCAAAACAGTAAAACTGCGGGGTGAGGTAAAGCCTTCCGTCGTACCATCGGCAAGGCGGGCAGCCACACGCCAGTAATACTTGCCTTCTTCCAAAATAATGTTTCCGGCACTTGCGCCAGTTATTTCGCTTTCTTTTTCCACAGTGGCAAAGTCTGACCGCTTGGAAATCTGGAGCAGGGATTTTTCACCATTCCTGTAGTCATCACCCAGTTTCCACATGAATTGCGTGGCCGCCATCTTTGCCTGTTCCGCGCTGAAATTTTCCGGCGGATACAAAAGCTTGTTTTCCTGCGGAAGATATTTTGCCAGCGTAAAGGAACGGACGGCACTTTCGGGCGTAAGGTCATCGGGGTCGGAAGAAGTGCGGAGAATCTTCCAATAATAGGTGCCATCCCCTGCACTTGCTGCAAAATCATACGTAAAACGAAGGTCTTTGGTTTCTTTTTGCAAGACCAGCTGATTAAAGTTTGCATCCTTTGCCACAGTAAGCATATAGGAAGCGTCTTTCAGTTCGCTCTTCCATGCAAAATTAACCGTCGGCGTGGTGCGGTAGGTCACCTGAGTGTTTGCGGCAGGCACGGAAAGTTCTGGTGCGCGAATCTGCTCGTTTTTGATGACTGAAAATCCCCGCGGCTTGCTGGCACCCTCATAGCCAATGTTGTTGAGGGTGTAGAAAGGTGTAACCTGCCAGTAATAGTTTCCAGCCTCCAGCGTATCCAGGGAAACAAAGGTGTCCTGCACGTCCATTTCCAAGGGAGAGCCCCGCATATCCGGTGTGGTGGACACAACAAATCGGTAGTGGTCAACATAATCATTGCCTGACCAGCGGAAATTGATGCGGGGTCTTGCGGAACGGTAACGGTATTCGCCGCCCTCTGCAGGAGACTGAGCCAGTACGCGGTCAATGGATTCCACCGTGATTTTTCCGTCCACAGCCATTTCCTTTGCATCCTCGGAGAAGGCACGCCAATAGACTACCCCGCTTTCAAGATTGAGTTCCGTTCCATTTGTCGTAAATTTCCCCTCGCTTTCCAGACGGGAAAAATCTTTGGTGCGCGATGTCTGCACCACCACTTTTGCATTTGATTCGTCAGACCGTTTCCATTCCAGTTTAACGGGGATTGGCTCGTGCTTGATGTTCAGGAGACGCAATTCCTTGGGCAGCGAGGTAATGGTAAGGGGCTTTTTGGTGATTTCGCCGCCTTTTTCCACGCTGACCGATTCGCCGGAGGCAATTTCTGCCGTTGCCCCTGTTTCCGTGGTAATCTGAGCAGAACCGCTCTTGACTTCCAGACTCTTTGCACCGCTTGCGTCAGATTTTGCGGCTAGGCTTGCGCCTGCGTCCACGTTGACCGTAGAGCCGTCGTCCAGTTTGAGGGCAACTTTGGACTCAGCAGAAGAATCCACCTGAATGTCTCCGCCACCCACGGCAACCTGCAAGCCGTTTTCGCTGTAGTAAATCTGAACCATGGTGTTTTCTGACAAATCAATCGTAGTTCCGTCATTAAAGTAGATGACCGCAGAAGACAGGTCAGCAGTACGGATAATGTCGCCGTCATACAGGGGCGCATTCTGATTGACACGTTCCCAAACAACACGGTCAGAATATTTTCGCTGAGCAATCTTATTCTTAAATGAGATAGTCGCAATGGTGTCCTTGTCGCTACGGGAAGATGAGTGATTCAAATCCCTCCAGAAGAGGTAAGTGAAAAATGCTGTCGTTCCCAGACAGATAAGGACGACCAGAAAATCACGGAGCGGCGACTTGAATCTTGTTCTCTTCTGCATCCAGGTTCACCTGCCCGAAATCCGGTTCCGCTATGCCAAGCAGTTTCCGCATCTCACTGAGCGTCCGCGGTCCATTTGGCCCGACACATTTTTCGCAATCTTCGTCCAGTTCAAAAGTGGGATCATCCGCAAAGAATTCTGATATGCTGAAATTCGGCATATTGACCACACCGTAGAAATGCTGCTTACCCTTTCCCTTAACTTCAAAATCTACCGGAATCTGTTCCACGATGATTTCATTCTTTTCATTTTCTGCCGTAAGGGTAAAATTGTTTTCCTCACAGCGGATAAAATCATGCTTCAAAATGTCGTAGGTGTCCTGGGTAATCAGCGTATCGGTACCACACGGCTTGTTTGACGCTTCAGTACGGCTTGCAAAGTTCACCGCATCTCCGATTGAGGTAAATTCCATCTTGTCGTAACTTCCCATAAAGCCAACCGTTGCACGACCTGAGTTTAAGCCGGCACCGATTCTGATATGGGGCTTGTACTGGGCAAGCGGCTCGTCCTTGTGGGCCTGGGAGAATGCTTCCGCGTCCTTGTTGTACTTCATCAGCGAATAGCGCATGGCGATACAGCAGGTAATGGCACTCAGGGCATCATCCCGCACATACTTGTCATGGGCTTCTTTTGCCAGGGCTCGGGTAACGGAAGTCTCGCTCATCTGCTCCCAGTCCAGGCTGTCATTTCTGAGCACGCCCCATGCCGCCATGATTGCGTCGCCTTCAAATTTATCCACCGTGCCGCCTGTTTTGGTGATACAGGTAACCATGCGGCTCATGTAGTCGTTCAGAAAGCTGATGATTTCCGCCGCAGATTTTTCGCCAAAGCGGTTCTTAAATCCATCGGAAATCGCCGTAAAGCCACGAATGTCGCTAAAGAAAATCGTTACGTCCTTCAGGTGGGGTTCAAAGTCGATAGCCTTTTTGATGATAGCCTGGGTAACGCCCTTGTTGGTGAGTTTGGTAAAGGTGTTGAGGATTTGGCGTTCGTTCTGCGTACTCTTGATAAGGACACCGATTTCGTCCTTTGACTTGTGCTTGAGTTCTCCAAAAAGTTCCGTATTGAAGTTTCCGCTGTTGATTTCGTTTACGACTGCCGTCAACTGCTTTAGCGGTACGCTCAATGATTTTGCAAAGAAGTAGATAATCATAATGGCAAGGGCAAGAATGGCAATGGTGATGTAGACGTTCCGCCGTGTGGTTGCCTGTACGCCTTCCAGAATGATTGCAGTCTTTACCGTAGTGATGATGCCGCCGTTTCCCATGCTCAGTTTGCGGAATGCGCCGATGTGTTCCTCACCCTTTTCATCCATGTAGGTAATCTGGGCATTGCTTGACGGACTTTCCAGCATGGTTCTGACGATGGTCATTTTATCCACATCCGCCGCCTGCATCATCAGTTCCATGTCGCTGTGCACCAGCACAATGCCTTCGTTATTCACAAAGAATGACTGGTTTACGCTCCCCGCTGAAAAACTCTCGCTCAATTCTTCCGTAGAAAAGAGTACCGCAGCCGCATTGTCACTAGAACCCGCCAGGGAAAAAGGATACATGAGGGCGATGAGGGGCACGTTAAAGAACATGGATGCATTCAAAAGCTCAAAAGAACCGTCCTGCGCACGGGAAACCGCTTCGTTTTCCTGCATGAAATAGGAAAGCGCCGACTCACGCTCCAGTTCCCGGGAAATAAAGTAGGCTGTATTTACAAAGAGACGGTTTGTCACCGGTAGATAGACCGCCGCCACCGATTTATTGCGGTCAAAGAACATATTTTCTATCGAGCGCACTTCCGTTTCGTTTTCACCGGCGGCAGTCAGCAAGTCCAGGAACATGCCCACCGAAGACACCGCCGTGTTGATGCGGTTTTCAGTGTCTGAGGCCGTGCGGCTGTTGATTGCAAGGTTGTTTTCTTCCGCGCTGGTACGCACATCCTGAGAAATAAAGTAGGACACCAGATAGGTAACGCCACCTAAGGCAATAACGACCATGGCTGAAATAATGGCAATGAGTTTTGCGCCGATGGGATGAGGAATACGGTTTGCCTTTCGTTCAGCCTTGAGGCGTTCTTTCTCCGCTTTTTTCTCTTCGGCGGCACGAGCCTTGAGCCTTTCCTTTTCTTTTTCCAGCGCAATTCGCTCCGCCTTGATTCTTTCCTTCACGTACGCGGCATGATCAGATTCACCACCGCCTGCATCGGAAAGAAAATCGTCCAGAGAGACTTCCGTTTCGGGCTCAGAGGTCAGGGGCTTTTCATCAGGAGAAGGAGGCTCGCCAGCGGCAGCAGAGTCCGCATCCGCTTCAGTCTCCGCTGCAAGCACATGCTCCTCCACTTCATCGCCAAAATCAGGCTCAGGCATGGTCATGCGTACAGATTCAAAAGAACCGCTTTCGCCAAGAGAAAAATCAGGAGCAGGATGCTGGCCAGAGGAAAGATTTTGTGCCTGTACGGAGGGCGACTCAGGAATCAAGTTCTGGGCGACCCGCTTGATGACCACATATTTTGAGCCGTCAGGACGAACAATGACAATACGTTTTACCAGCGCCCCCATGCGATGCTTGCGGACGGGCGTTTCTGGGGCTTCAAAAGAACCGTATGTAAAAGAATCTTCTGTGCTCATCTTTTTTATCCTACCTTAAAAAATCGGTTTCTACAATCACTTACCTACATCTACGTTGCGTCTGTTCCAAGTGTCCGGATTGTACAGTTCCAGCTCATCAATCTTTGGCCAGCGTACATTGGGAAAGGTCACCGGGAAAGGTGGCTTTTGGGGAGGCTTGTGCCTTGCATTCGTTTCCTCAATTATGCCTTGCAGGTCATCGCGATTTTCCTTGCCATCCATGCGGACAAGATAGGGAGAACCGAATGCGCAGATAACGCCGTCGCTGTCAAAAAGATATGTTCCCGAAAGTTCAGATGATTTTTGGATGTTGCGGATTTGCGTGCGCCGTCCTGTGCAGCAGGTATAGACTTTTCCCGCCGAGCGGACATACTTATCTACCACAAAAGACTTGTCGCCGTCAGTAAAACCCGCCTTGGCATAGGAATAAGGCATGTCAGTCTCCCAGTAGCGGATATGGTAGAAGGCATTATCGTAAAAATAATAGCCTGTGCGTTCCTTGTCGATATACGGCGGAGACACCAAAAGACCGCTGGATGCCCCACAGTCACGCCAAAAACCTTCAAGGTCAAGAGATTCCGTCACCCTGCCCTGTGCATCAGTGGTTCGGGAAATACTTGAAAGCACAGGATTTACATCAACCTGCGCCGCACTCCCCTTCACCAGAAAATCCAAGTAGATATGTTTCCCAATGACCGCAAGGGGCACATACACATAGGATTTTTCCCCGGGGTACAAAACCTGTAGTTCATAGGCTCCCGCCGTGCGGGATTCATTTTCCGCAAGAGTGATGTATTTGATTTCAATATGCTCTGCCCTGCCACTGCCAGCATTGTTTCTGTCGCGACTTGCATATTCAGCGTATGAGGCAGGCTCAGCGGCACGGTCATTGTACCAGGCATAGAAAACCCGCAAAACCGCCGCATACTCATTGCCGTCTTTTCCAAAAAGCACCAGCCGGTCTTTTCCCTGCCACACGCCAGCAAGCAAGTCAGGAATGTCCTCCCGAACCTCCAGCTCTACAGGTGTCTGCACTTCAAGAGCCGAGGCTTGCGCACAAACAGGAAGCACTGCCATACATGAGAAAAAAACTGCCGTCAAGAGAAAAAAAGACTTTTTCATCTATTGATTATCGGCAGGAATAGCATAAGAGATTATTCAAACAGAAGGGGATGGAGGAAAAGAGAAGGCAGGCGACAGTACATCCGCAAAATGGTTGCTGTTGTAGCGGGCAAAAAATTCATCTGACATTCCCCTTACGCCTTCTCAAACTCCGGCTTCCAGGCGGCAAACTGAATCAACTGCTCATCGGTGCGGTGGTAGTAACGCTCGCCTTTATCAAGCATTGCGATTTTTGCCATTTCGTCGGCGGTCAGCTCAAAGTCCATGATGGCAAGATTGTCCCTGATGTGGTCTACATTCTTGCTTCCGGGAATGACAACAAATCCCATCTGAATGTGCCAGCGCAAAATCACCTGGGCAGGAGACTTTCCGTATTTTTTGCCAAGCTCCGCAAAAATCGGCTCTTCAATCAGCGTCTTGTCGCCGTGACCGAGGGGGTACCAGCTCATAAGGCGGATGCCGTACTTGTCCAGAGTGACCCGCAAATCTTTCTGGGTAAAATAAGGATGGGCTTCCACCTGAATGAACTGAGGCACTATTTCCCATTTTTTTTCAAGTTCTTCTATATATTTGCCTTCAAAATTGGAAATGCCGATTGAGCGCGTCTTTCCATCCCGCAATGCCTTTTCAAGCTGACGGTAGCCGCTCAGCCAATTTCCCGCCGGCTGATGAATGTAGAGCAAATCCACATAGTCCACGCCAAGCCGCTCCAGAGTCTCCTCCACCGCCTTGGGGTTTTCAAATTCCGACGGCCAAAGTTTTGTGGAAAGATAGATTTCTTCCCTCTCAACGCCACTTTTTTTCATTCCCCGCCCTACAGCCCGCTCGTTCACATAGGCGTTTGCCGTGTCGATAAGACGGTAGCCCATTTTCAGAGCCTCCCGCACGCTATTTTCCGCCTCGGCGGGGGTCAGCATAAAAGTTCCGATTCCCAGCACAGGGCAGGTCTCTTTGTTGTTCAATGAGATTGATTCCATAAAAATTCCTCCTATTGTTTTGGGCGCATCCCTTGCGCATAATACAAGCTATTCCTTCTGCTCAGCTGGATCCTGCATTTTTATCACCTTGGCAGGGCATCCACCCACAACCGCATAGTCAGGCACATCTTTCGTCACCACCGCGCCAGCAGCGACTACAGCATACGCTCCAATCGTCACGCCGGGGCAAATCGTCACGTTCATTCCAATCCATGCGTTCTTTTTTATCGTCACCTTGCCGTAGGTGTATTTTGTATGCCGCTCGTTGAAGTCGTGGTTGATTGTGGCGATGCGCACACCCGGAGCTAGGCTCACTCCGTCACAAAACTCAATGCCACCAGACGCGCTCAAAATGGCCGAATGGTTTACGAATACATTCTTCCCGAACTTGACCCGGTTTCCGAAGTCGCAGATAAAGGGAGTGAGAATCCTCACATCGTCCAGTTTGCGGCCAAAAAGTTCCTCCAAGTCCGCGATGTGGCTGGGGTCATCGGGCATCTTGGCGTTGGCCTTGGCACAGAGAACGCGTGCCCTCATCATCTCGTCCACGGCTTCCTTGAAATACGGCTCCCTCACATCGGTGGGGCCGCCTTCGTCCATCAGATTGTAGACATATCCTTTTTCGTAGTCCATTTGCTTGCTCCTTAAACTCTTTAGGTTCTACTTCCCGCTCTTTTTAATCCATTCGTCCACGACTTTTTCTGCTTCCTCACGCTCATTCTGGGCGGTGGCTCCACGGACGGCAAGGGCTTGTTTTACCGTGGCGTTTTTGTAGAGCCGCTTGATTTTTCCGTCGGTGCCGCTCACTCCGCTTCCCTCGTGGGTGCAGAATGGCAGGATTGTCTTTCCGCTCAGGTCGTGCTTTTCAAGGAAGGTGTAGACCACCATGGGCAGGTCTCCCCACCAGATGGGGTAGCCGATGTAGATTGTATCGTAGCCGCTCGTGTCCACTTCCCCCTTGTAGGCCGGGCGGGCCTTTTGCTTCTGTTCGTCTTTTGCCACTTCGATGCAGGCCTTGTAGGCGGCGGGATAATCCTTTTCAGGAATGATTTCAAAAATGTCCGAGCCAGTCTTTGCGGCAATCATCTTTGCGACAATGGCCGTGTTTCCCTCGCTGATATTTCCGACGGCATAATTTTCTCCCGTGTGGGAAAAATAGACCACCAGAGATTTTGCCGAAGCTGTGCTCAAAGCCAAAAATCCGACCAAAGCCGCCATAAAAAGTGATTTGATTTTCATAAAAATTCCTCCTGCTATTTTGGGCGCATCCCCTGCCTGGTTCGACTTCGCTCACCAAGCAAGGGTCGGGCTATCCGCCGTTCCGCTATCGCTTCATTCCTCACCTTGTTCGGAACGCTTCGCGCGGCTACTATCCCTTGCGCTTTTCAACTTTCAATTTGCTTCAAGCCATTTTCTCACGCTGGCTTCCGCGCTATGGCAGCTGGAACCGCTGACCGCCAGTCCTTTTGCAACAATCGCCTTGGGGCAGAGTTTTTTGATATCGCTTTCGCTCCTTCCCATGCCGCTTCCCTCGTGGGTGCAGAATGGCAGGATTTTTTTGCCCGAAAAATCTCCGCTCTCCAAAAAAGTAAAGACTGCCTGGGGCATGGTTCCCCACCAGCAGGGATAGCCCAGGATTATTGTGTCGTAGTCGGCTATGTTTGGAAGAGTGCCTTTGAGCGCGGGGCGCTCCCCTGCCCTGCCTTCTGCGGCGGCAACTTCGGTACATTCCTTGTAGTTTACGGGATAGTCCTTTACGGTCTGGATTTCAAACTTCGCTGGCGCGAAGTTATCGAGTTTGTCTTCGCCAAACTCGCAAGTTAAAAGTTTTTCAATGATTTCTGCTACGACCTCGGTGTTGCCCTTTGAGATATTCTTGATTGAGCCGCCAAAGTAATTTTCGCCCGTATGGGAAAAATATGCGATGAGAGTTTTCATACAATGTCTCCTTATGGGATGTGCTAGGGATTGGAGCACCGCCGCAGGCGTTGCCGGCAGGCAATGGAGCGTCAGCGGAAGTGCGCAAAGCCCGACCGCCGCTTGCGGCGGTAGCACCCATATATTTATACTAAAAAAGAAAAGAAAAATTGTACAATATAACTTTTGCAAGCCAGTATGCGTCTAGTGCATTGTGGAACAGAAGTTTACAGAGGGATGACCCCTACGGGTTGTCAATGCCGTTTTGTTTTGGCACTTATTTTCCAAACAAATCCGAATGCGTGCCGGTTCGTGTAAGTTCAAGGATAAGCAGATTGTCTTTTTTCTGATAGATTAGAAGCCAGTCGGAGCGGATGTGAAGTTCGCGGTGCCCTGCCCAATTTCCTTCAAGATTGTGGTCGTGGTAGCGATCTTCCAGAGCTTCATCATTGGCAAGTTTAAAAATTATCCCTGCAATCTCTTTCATATCGTAACCACGTTTTTCGGCTCGTTTTAAGTCTTTTTTCATTGCAGACGTGTAATTGATGTTATACTTTGTATTAGGCATATTGAGTTTTATCATTTAAGCATAGCCTCCATCAATTCATCAACATTGTTATATGTTTTCACCGACTTTGGGTCTTTTCTGTATTTTTCGATGAGTTTGTCGCCTTCTTTCATTGCCTTGATTGTCTTGCGGTTTGGCTTTTCAATTCCAATCTCAAAGGGAATTCGTCCTTCCCGCAAAACAGTTTTTGTGAACACATTGTAAAGCCCTGAAACCGTCATGCCGATGTAATCACAGAATTCAGAGATTCCTTTTTTATCTTCATCGTCCAGAGTGATTGTTAAATTTGCCATAATATACCTCGCTTATATGTGAATTACACATAATTATCACATGTTTTTCACATAAAAACAAGTGTTAGGAGAAATGATTAGTGCGTATATACGCCACAATAATTCCTTTTTGCGCATTGTGAAAATCCGTGGTACAATAGACTGATGGAACTTGTACAGCTTAAACAACTTGTGGTCATTGCGGAAGAAAAGGTGCTTTCTCACGGGGCGGAAAGGCTCAATATTTCCCAGCCTGCCCTTAGCCGTTCGATTCAGCGGCTGGAAGATGAGCTGGGTCTGCCTCTTTTTGACCGGACGAAAAACAGCATGGTCTTGAACGAGGCGGGGGCGGCAATTGTGGAAGAGGCGAAAAAAGTGCTCTCTGACGCGGATGCCCTCCTAAAAAAAGCCCATGCCCTCAAAAACGAAGAAAAACACCTTAGGATTGCAACCTGCGCCCCCGCTCCCCTGTGGAAACTGTCGGCAGAGCTGGGAGCGGCTTTTCCTAAAATCAAAATCACACCTTCCATGCCTGACGAGGACACGATTGTTTCTCTTTTGCTTTCTGAAAAGGCAGACCTAGCCATCGTGCGGAAGGAAATTGAAAGCGAGGCAATCTCTACCCTCCCCCTTACGGAAGAACAGCTTTGCATGAGGATTCCCCTTACGGACGAACTTTCAAAGAAAAAATCCATAAAATTCGCCGACCTTGCGGGAAAGGAAATTCGGGAGTACACAAAAACAGGTTTCTGGCACAAGGTTCACCGGGACTTGATTCCCGGCGCGGTATACATTGAATACGACGACATCATGGTCTACACAAATGTGATAAATTCCCAAAATCCCCTCACCTTTGTGACAGAACTTGCCAACACTCACGCCCAGAATCCTGCGGGTGCGGTGACAGTTCCCATCACTGACGAAGAAGCCTGTGCCCATTACAGGCTGGCTTTTTTGAAGAAAAACAAAAATGACCTGATGCCAGTGACAGAATGGGCGCTTGCTGCGACAAAAAAATGGTAGCCAAAGACTAACGCTCCTTCCCAGTGGTGAGGCGGTCTGTTCCGCAAAAATGAAAAATTTTTAAAATTGCGGAATAGAATTTAATTTTCATTCCGCAAAATCAAAATTTTCTTGAAAATGCGGAATAGAAAGTGTATAATACTTCTATGAAAGTATTGGAAAGACAGGATTTCTTGCAAAAACTGATAAACGCTATACACACCCCTGACATCAAGGTGATTACAGGAATCCGCAGAAGCGGCAAGTCTAAGCTTCTGGAAATCTTTATCGCATATCTTAAAAATCACTTTCCAGATGTAAATATCATTCACATCAATTACAATCTTTTTCAATTCTCTACTATTGAAAATGCTGCTGCCCTAAATGAATATGTGGAAAATCTTTATTCCCCGGAAAAAGAAAATTTTCTTTTGATTGACGAAGTTCAGCTTTGTGCAGATTTTGAGCACGCTGTAAATTCTTTTCACGCCTCAGAAAAATATCACATATATCTGACAGGCTCCAACGCCTTTTTGCTTTCAAATGATTTGGCCACCCTGTTCACCGGCAGAACTTTTTCCATAGAAGTCTTTCCTTTCAGCTTTAAGGAATTCTGTGCCTATTTTGACTGCAAGGATTTGCAGCAGGCCTTTGACCGTTTTGTAATGGAAGGCGGAATGTCGGGGTCTTATCTGTATGATTCTCTTGATGATAAGTATAATTATTTGAATGAAGTTTTTGAAACCCTGATAGTCCGCGATATTCAGCAAAAATACAAAATCAAAAATCTTCCCCTTTTGGACATGTTGAACGATTTTCTTGTTGATAACATTTCCTCTGAAATTTCTGCAAGAAGCGTCGCAAATGCACTGACTTCAAAAGGCAGCAAGGTTGATGATAAAACGGTTTCTTCATACATCAAATATCTTTGTGCATCCTTTGCCTTTTACAAAATCCGCCGCTACGATATAAAAGGAAAAAAATATCTTGTAAGTCAGGACAAATATTATCTTGCAGATCATTCTTTCAAATATGCAAAACTCGGAACTAAGAACTATGACTACGGGCGGATTTATGAAAACATTGTCTGCATTGAACTTTTACGCAGAGGCTATGAAGTTTACACGGGAGTGCTTTACCAGAAAGAAATTGATTTTGTAGCCGTAAAACGCAATGAAAAAATCTACATTCAGGTGAGCGATGACATTTCCCGAGCGGAAACAATGGAAAGGGAAAGTTCCCCGCTTTTGAGCATAAAAGACGCGTATCCTAAAATGATAATCGCACGGACAAAGCACCCGGCCTATCAGTATGAAGGAATTGCGGTGTGGGATATTGCGGAATGGCTGATGGGATAAAAGTACATAAGCAATTCTGCTAACACGAAGTTTTTATGGGAGAAAATCATGACAGAAGAAATGAAACGACTGAAAAAGGCCCTTGATTCTGCGGATGCCCTTATCATCGGGGCGGGAGCCGGGCTTTCCACTTCGGCGGGCTTCACCTACTCTGGCAGGCGATTTGAAACATATTTTTCTGACTTTGCCGCCCGCTATGGCTTTACGGATATGTACGCCGGGGGATTTTACCCTTACGATAGCCTTGAAGAACATTGGGCTTACTGGAGCCGCTACATTATGATTAACCGCTACATGAAGGCACCCAAGCCAGTTTACAAGGACTTGCTTTCCCTTGTGAGGAGCAAGGACTATTTTGTGATTACCACCAATGTTGACCATTGCTTTCAGAAAGCGGGCTTTGACAAAAAACGCCTTTACTACACTCAGGGCGACTACGGACTTTTCCAGTGCTCCGAGCCTTGCCACCAAAAGACATACGACAACGAAGAGACTGTCCGCGCCATGTGCGAATCCCAGCATTTGGGAGAAGATTTCGCGGTAAGAAGGGATTCCGCCATGAGCGTTCCTGCAAGCCTCATTCCTCACTGCCCGGTCTGCGGTAAGCCCATGAGCATGAATCTTCGCTCGGACGACACTTTTGTGCAGGACGAAGGCTGGTACAAGGCGGCGGAAAGGTACGAAAATTTTCTGACCACGCGGAAGGCGGCAGACGACGGGAAGGTGCTCTTTCTGGAACTGGGCGTGGGCTCAAACACCCCGGGCATCATCAAGTATCCTTTCTGGCAAATGACGGCGCAAAATCCCAATGCCACCTATGCCTGCATCAATTTTGGCGAGGCGGCAGTTCCACGGGAAATAGCCGATAACTCAATTTGCATAAATTCAGACATCTGGCAAGTGCTGAAAGAGTTGATAAAAAACTGACTTTTTCCTACTTCCCAAAAGTCATGCAAAGTGCTATAGTTCATGCAGTCAATGGCGACTTCGTGTAAACGAGGTCGCTATTTTTTTTGCCCAAAAGGCAGACTTCACGAGACGCATTTTTTTGGAGGAATAATATGTGTGGATTTGTGGGAGCATTTGATTTGACCACTGGGGGAAAGCCTCTGGAAGAAGGTCTGCGGGAAGAACTCCGTGCACAGGTTCTTGAAATGTCAAAGAAGATTCGCCACCGGGGGCCGGACTGGAGCGGCGTATACACGGGCGAAAATGCAATCCTCAGTCACGAACGTCTTTCCATTGTTGATCCACTTTCTGGTAAGCAGCCCCTGATAAGCGATGACGGCAAAATCATCCTTGCTGCAAACGGTGAAATCTACAACCACAAGGAATTGAGGGAGCGTTTTAAGGACAGTTACCATTTCCGCACGGGAAGCGATTGCGAAGTCATCATCCCCCTCTACATAGCCTGTGTTCAAGGAGACGGCGATTTTTCCTCCATGATAGAATCCCTTTCCGGCATCTTTGCCTTTGCCCTCTACGACAGCGAGCGGAATGCCTACCTTGTTGCCCGTGACGAAATCGGTGTCATTCCCCTCTACCAAGGCTGGGACAAAAACGGCCGCTACTATGTTGCAAGCGAACTCAAGGCTCTGGAAGGAGAATGCGTCACCATCGAAGAATTCCCAAACGGCAGCTACTTGTGGTCGGGGGAAGTTTCCCCCTCGGCTTCAACTGCGTTTCCGCCTACCCCCTCTGCGGGCTCAGACGCCGCCCGCAACGCCTGCTCACTGGTCAAGCCAGTAAAATGGTATCACCGCCCCTGGGAATCCTACGACAGCGTCAGGAACAATCCCAGGGCAACAGACAATCGGGGCGATGTCATAAATCCTAGCGTCATCGAAAAAGTGCGCAACGGTCTTGAAAGCGCGGTAAAAGCCCAGCTTATGAGCGACGTTCCCTACGGAGTGCTTTTAAGCGGCGGTTTAGACTCCTCCATTATCGCGGCAGTCACCCAAAAGTACAGCAAAAAGCGTGTGGAAAGCGGCAGTCGGGAAAGTGCCTGGTGGCCCCGTCTCCACTCCTTTGCGATAGGTCTGGAAGGCAGCCCCGACCTTATTGCCGCACAGAAAGCCGCAGACTACATCGGCACCGTGCATCACGAAGTGCACTTTACCATTCAGGAAGCCCTGGATGCCCTGCCTGATGTAATCTACCACATCGAAACCTACGACATTACCACGGTACGTGCATCCACTCCCATGTACCTGCTTGCACGAGTCATCAAATCCATGGGTATCAAGATGGTTTTGAGCGGTGAAGGCAGTGATGAACTTTTTGGCGGCTACCTCTATTTCCACAAGGCACCAAACGCCCAGGAATTTCACGAAGAACTGGTGCGCAAGATGAGCAAACTCCACCTCTACGACTGTCTGCGAGCCAACAAGTCGCTTATGGCATGGGGTGTTGAAGGTCGAGTGCCTTTTTTGGACAAGGACTTTATCGACATAGCCATGAACCTGAACCCGGCAGACAAAATGAGCATCCGTCTGGGCGACGGAAAGCAAAGAATCGAAAAATGGATTTTGCGCAAGGCCTTTGAAGACCTGCTCCCCGAATCTATCTGCTGGCGGCAAAAAGAACAGTTTTCCGACGGCGTAGGCTACAACTGGATTGACACCCTAAAAAAAATCACCGAAGAAAAGGTAAGCGATGCAGAATTTGCCCGTCGGGAAAACCGCTTTCCGGTAAATCCACCCAAGACAAAAGAAGAATACTTCTACCGTGAAATATACAGCCGTCTCTTTCCCAGCGACAGCGCGGCAAAATGCGTTCCGCACGAAGCCGGTGTTGCCTGCTCCACCGCAAAAGCCCTGGAATGGGATGCCGCCTGGAAAAACATGGACGAACCCTCAGGCCGTGCCATAAACGGAGTGCATAATGATTCTTACAAATAACAGCAGGGCATACCTCATTCTTGCAGACGGAAGCCTTTTTGAAGGCTCAGCCATTGGAGCGGAGGGAAAGGCAATCGGCGAAACGGTCTTTACCACTGGCATGACCGGCTACATGGAAACCCTGACCGACCCCAGTTACTTTGGGCAGATTGTCACCCAGACATTTCCCCTGATTGGAAACTACGGCGTAGAAAGTGCCGACTGGGAAAGCCGAAAATCCTTTGTACGCGGCTACATCGTGCGGGAACTCTGCGATGAGCCCAGTAACTTTCGCTCGGAAGGTGACCTCAATGCCTTTCTCAAGGCACAGGGGATTGTAGGAATCTGCGGCATCGACACCCGTGCCCTTACCAAGCGGCTGCGGGAGTCTGGCGTTATGAACGGCATGATTCTTTCGGGTATAGAAAATGAAACAGTGCACATTGAAAACTATTTGAGTGAAATCCGCGCCTACAAAATTGAAGATGCGGTAAAAAGCGTGCAGCAAGTTGAAAGCGGTTCAGGCACAGCCTTCAACGAGACTCGCTCACAAGATATGCTTTCCGTTTGTCTCCTTGATTTTGGAGCAAAGGCTAACATTCAGCGGGAACTGGAAAAGCGGGGCTGCAAGGTGACAGTTCTTCCCTACGACACAAAGGCGGAAGAAGTTATTGCCCTTGCACCAGACGGCATCATGCTCAGTAACGGACCTGGAGATCCGGCGGAAAATGTGGGCGTGATTGAAGAAATCCGAAAGCTGTGCGAATGGAATAAAGAGCTTGTCGGGGCAAGAGCGACAATGGCAGAAAAGGCAATCCCCATTTTTGGAATCTGCCTGGGACACCAGATGCTTGCCCTCGCCCGTGGAGCAAAAACAACAAAACTCAAATACGGACACCGTGGCGGAAATCACCCCTGCAAAGATTTAGAAAGCGGGCGGGTCTACATCACCAGCCAGAATCACGGCTACGCGGTGGAAGCAGACAGCCTCCCCTCCTTTGCAACCATGAATTTTATAAACGCAAACGACGGAACCTGCGAGGGCATCACCTACAGTGACATTCCTGCTTTTAGCCTACAATTTCACCCTGAAGCCTGCGGTGGTCCCCACGACACGAATTTTTTGTTCGACCGTTTTGTAGATATGATGAAAGGAAAAAGAATATGCCACTGAACAAAGAAATCCATAAAGTAATGATAATCGGAAGCGGTCCCATTGTAATCGGACAGGCTGCCGAATTTGACTATGCGGGAAATCAGGCCTGCAAGGCTTTGAAATCACTGGGACTGGAAGTTTGTCTGGTGAACTCAAACCCTGCCACGCTGATGACCGGCCCCACTATGGCAGACCAAATCTATCTTGAGCCACTCACCCTTACCACCCTTGAGCGCATCATCGAAAAGGAACAGCCAGACTCCCTGCTTTCGACTTTGGGCGGACAAACCGGTCTTACCCTGAGCATGGAACTTGCAAAATCGGGATTTTTGGAAAGTCATGGAGTAAGGCTTTTGGGTGCCCGTCCCCTTACGATTGACAAGGCAGAAGACCGACAGATGTTCAAGGACACCATGGCAGCCATCGGTGAGCCCTGCATTCCTTCAAAGGTCGTTACAAGCTACGAGGATGCATTGGATTTTGCCAAAAACGGCATTGGACTTCCTGCAATTATCAGACCGGCATTCACGCTGGGAGGAACGGGAGGCGGCATTGCAAACACATGGGCAGAGTTTGACGAAATCTGCCACAACGGACTGCACCGCTCTCCTATCCATCAGGTGCTGGTGGAAAAATGTATTTCTGGCTGGAAGGAAGTTGAATTTGAAGTCATGCGGGATAGCGCGGGAAACGTGATTACCGTCTGTTCCATGGAAAACTTTGATCCAGTTGGCGTTCATACCGGAGACTCCATCGTCATTGCCCCCACCGTCACCCTGGCAGACAAGGAATACCAGATGCTCAGGAGCGCGGCCCTGAACATCATTTCTGCCCTGGAGATTGAAGGCGGCTGTAACTGCCAGTTTGCCTTAAATCCAGACTCTTTTGAATACGCCGTGATTGAAGTAAACCCCCGTGTCTCCCGTTCATCGGCTCTGGCAAGCAAGGCCACCGGCTACCCCATTGCAAAAGTCGCCGCACTGATTGCCGTAGGATTCAGACTGGACGAAATTCCCAACTTTGTCACCAAAAAGACCAAGGCCTGCTTTGAGCCAGTCTTGGATTATGTTGTGGTAAAAATGCCCAAGTTCCCCTTTGACAAATTTGTTTATGCGAGCAGAAAACTTGGAACCCAGATGAAGGCTACCGGCGAAGTCATGGCAATCGGTCAGAACTTTGAGGAAGCGATTTTAAAGGCAGTGCGGGGAGCAGAATTGGGCGTAGAGGATTTGAATCTTCCTGCTTTTGAAAAAGAGTTTGATGAGAAAATCCGGGAACGAGTAGCCCAGTGCACTGACCAGAGAATCTTTGCAATATATCAGGCGCTAAAAAGAAAACTGATGACTGTGGAAGAAATTCACGAGGTGACGAAAATTGACCAGTGGTTTTTGTGGAAGCTGGAAAAAATCGCCCGGTCTGAAAAAGCCTCCGCCAGAGCGAATATGCTCTATCCGCCCCGCTCCTTCAAAATGGTAGACACCTGCGCCGGCGAGTTCGACGCAGAGACACCCTATTTTTATTCCACCACCGGCGGAGAGAACGAGGCGGAGAAATTTTTGGCGGAAAGTGCGGGGGTTTTAGGGGGCGAAAGCCCCCTAGGAGAAGGGGGTGTGGTGAAGACCACGGTTGAAAACCAGGGGCTGAACCCAGGGGGAAGGCTTTCCCCCTCATCAAAAGGCACCATCGTCGTCCTCGGTTCTGGTCCTATCCGCATCGGGCAGGGCATTGAATTTGACTACTCATCGGTGCAGTGTATCTGGGCCCTGAAAAAACTGGGCTATCAGGTCGCCATCATCAACAACAACCCGGAGACGGTTTCCACGGACTTTGACATTGCCGACCGCCTGTATTTTGAGCCGCTCACACCCGCCGATGTGATGAACGTGCTAGCGGTAGAAAAACCCCTGGGAGTTGTGGTGGCCTTTGGTGGCGGAACTGCTATCAAATTGGCAAAATTCCTTGACAGCCAGGGGGTACGCATTTTGGGAACATCCGCCGATGCCATTGACCTTGCCGAAGACCGTGAGCGTTTTGAGGAATTGTGCGACCGTCTTGGCGTACATCGTCCCAAGGGTGTCACCGTCTTTACCGAAGTGGAGGCTCTGGAAGCAGCGGCTCGGCTGGGCTACCCGGTGCTTATGAGACCTAGTTATGTCCTTGGCGGTCAGAACATGATTATCGCCAGAAACAGTGCTGACATCAAGGAATACATGAAAATCATCCTTGCCCAGAAGATTGAGAATCCCATTTTAATCGACAAATATATGGAAGGCACTGAACTGGAAATTGACTGCATCTGCGACGGACAGGATGTGCTGATTCCGGGCATCATGGAGCATGTGGAGCGTACGGGCATTCACTCTGGGGATTCCATCGCCGTCTATCCTCCATGGGATTTTACGCCAGAAATGACCGCAGAAGTCGTAGAAAAATCCACGGCCATGGCTCTTGCCCTGGGAACAAAAGGGCTGGTAAACATTCAGTGGCTTTTTTATAAGGGCGAACTGAACATCATCGAGGCAAATCCCCGCTCCAGCCGCACGGTGCCCTATCTTTCCAAAGTGACGGGCATACCCATGGTTGAACTTGCAACCCGAGCCATGCTGGGGGAAAAGGTTCGTGATTTGGGCTTTGGAACTGGGCTCTACCCAGCCCGTCCCTATTTTGCCGTAAAAGTTCCAGTCTTTAGTTTTGAAAAGCTCATGAACGTGGACACCCATCTAGGGCCAGAAATGAAGAGTACCGGTGAAGTTCTTGGTATCGCCCCTACCCGGGAGGAAGCCCTTTTTAAAGGCATGGCCGCTGCTGGCTGGAAAATGATTCATCCCAAAAAGCAAGATTTTGCTCTAGCAAAATCGAATCCGTCCTCTGGCGTTCTCTTTTCCGTGCGGGAATCCGACTTACCAGAACTTCCCGTGCTTGCCAGGAAATTTTACGATTTAGGCTTCAGGCTTTTTGCAACCACGGGAAACGCAGCCACCATTGAGCGGAGCGGCATGACCGTTACTCATGTTGCAAAAGTCCACGAAGACTTTCATAACAACGTAATGACATTGCTGGAAAGCGGACAGATTGCCTATGTCGTTTCCACCTCCGCAAAAGGCCGTGACCCAGTGGCAGAAAGCGTAAAACTCCGTCGCCTTGCTGTTGAGCGGGACATCGACTGCCTTACTTCAATTGATACGGCAAATGCCCTGGCAGACTGTCTTGGCGGCGGTTACACGCTGGAAAATGCGGAACTGGTTAATATCTGCGAACTGCAAGAAATTGTAGAAAACAAGTGAGGTGCACTATGTACACAAAAGAAGAAGTATTGGATTTTGTAAAGGAAGAAGACGTAAAGTTTATCCGCCTTGCCTTTTTTGACGTAAGTGGCAGGCAGAAAAATATTTCGATTATGCCCACGGAGTTGGAACGGGCTTTTAGCGAGGGCATCCCTTTTGACGCATCCGCAGTGCAAGGTTTTGAAAGCCCGGAAAAATCAGACCTGTATCTAGTTCCCGATGCCTCAACCCTTGCCATAATCCCCTGGAGACCCATGACGGGAAAAGTGGTGCGCATGTTCTGCAATATCTTTACACCTGAGGGAAATCCCTACAAAAAAGACTGCCGCAGGCTTTTAAAAACCGCCTGCAAGACAATGCGGGAAGAATGTGGCATTGAAGTCATGGTGGGAACGGAAATTGAATTCTATCTTTTTAAGCTGGATGAAAAAGGAGAGGCAACAAAAATTCCTTTTGACAATGCAGGCTACATGGACATCGCACCCCTTGACCACGGAGAGAACATCCGCCGAGACATCTGCTTTACGCTGGAACAAATGGGCTTTACCCCAGAAGCCAGTCACCACGAGGAAGGTCCCGGTCAGAATGAAATTGACTTCCGCTATTCAGACCCACTCACAGCGGCAGACAATGTAGAAACCTTCAAATGGATTGTAAACACAAAGGCCGCTTCAAACGGACTGTGCGCTGACTTTTCGCCCAAGCCTCTTCCCGGAGAGGCAGGAAACGGCATGCACATTACTTTTTCCATCAACGCAAAAGAGGATTCGTCTGCAGAAAAAGTACTCTGCTCCATGCTGGCTGGAATCCATGCCCACATCGAAGAAATCACCTGTTTTCTAAACCCGACGGAAAACTCATACAAAAGGCTGGGCACAGCAAAGGCAACGCAATACGTCAGCTGGGGCAAAGAGAACCGTTCCGCCCTTATTCGCATTCCCACCAAAAAAGGAGAAGCGCGGCTGGAAATCCGTTCTCCCGACCCAGAATGCAACCCCTACCTTGCCCTCACCTGCCTGATATATGCCGCCATCGACGGAGTCAAGCAGAACATGACTGCCCCTGCCGCTACGGAGGAAAATCTTTTTGACAACAAGACCGCTTCCCGCCTGGGATTGCGGACACTTCCCCAGTCGCTGGAAGAAGCCAGGGAAATTGCTAAAAAAAGCGACTTTGTAGCAAAAATCGCAAGTGATTATATCTTGTAAGCAGGAAAAGCCATGCAGTCGGACAGTTACAGCGTACTTTTAGTTTCCCATGACAGCAAGATTTGTTCTCAGATTCAAGCATTTCTTATTCCACCGCTTTTTGAACTGACGGTAAGCAGTGAAAGCAACGAGGCTCGACGCATTGCATCGGAACGCAGCTTCAACATCATCATCGCGGATGCAGGCGATGGCTCAGACACCGATTTTGCCACTACCCTATCCGACTCCTACGCCACCGTCCTGCTGCTGGTTCCCGCCGAACACTTTGACGAAATTTCCTATCGTGTGGAAGCCTACGGAATTCTTACGCTGACAAAACCATTTGAACCCTTTTATCTTTACAACATGATGAAAGTCGCCATCGCCGTTCACTACAAAATCCAGACCATTTCCAGTCAGACCGTTAAACTCAAAACAAAGATGGAGGAAATCCACCTTATCAACCGGGCAAAAATGCTGCTGATTGAAAAGCGTGGCATGACAGAACAGGAAGCCCACCGCTATCTTGAAAAAGAGTCCATGAACACGGGACTCAAGCGGACAGCGATAGCCGAAAGCGTGATACGGGAATGTGAGTAATGCCGTCCTTTACACCGGATACATCCCTGAGAAGCAGCCCTCGCACCAGCCTTCCTTTCCCTCAGAAGAGCAAGAGCGCAAAGCCTGAATCATTCCTTTAAGGGAAATAAAGGCCAGAGAGTCCGCGCCGATTTCTGAGCGGATTTCCTCTAGCTCGTGAGTGCTGCTGATTAGTTCTGCCTTGCTGGGCGTGTCTATTCCCAAATGGCAGGGAAATTTTACCGGCGGGGAAGAAACCCTGAAATGCACTTCCCTTGCACCCGCCCGGCGCAAAATCTCAACTAAACGGCGGCTTGTGGTTCCCCGCACGATGGAATCGTCAATTACGATGACCCGCTTTCCTTCCAAATCACTTTTGATGGCGTTCAGTTTGACGAAGACCATGTTTTCCCGCTCGGCCTGAGTCGGGGCGATGAATGTGCGGCCTATGTACTTGTTCTTGATGATGCCGGTCACATAGGGAATGCCGCTTGCCTTTGAAAAGCCCATGGCCGCTCCGATTCCGCTGTCAGGCACGCCTATGACCACATCCGCTTCCGTTTTGCTTTCACGGGCGAGAGTCTGTCCCATGCGGTAGCGGGCTTCCTGCACGGGAATGCCGTCTATCACGCTGTCGGGGCGGGCAAAGTAGACATATTCAAAAATGCAAGTCTTCTTTTTTTCGCAGGCATATTTTTCGCTTCGGAGTCCGTCTTTTGTAATCACGAGGATTTCCCCCGGCTCAATGTCCCTCAAAAATTTTCCGTTCACCGCGTCAATGGCGCAGGATTCAGAGGCAAGAATATATGAGGGGAAAAGCCTTTCCCCTGGGCTCAGTCTGCCCACTTCGTGTTCAGTCTTCGCCACACCCCATTCTCCTAAGGGGGACACTTCGTTTTCCCCCTTAAAATCCCCCAGTGTGCCAAGGCACAAAGGGCGGATTCCGTTGGGGTCGCGCGCGCCAATGAGCATATTCTCGGTCATAATGCAGAGGGCAAAAGAGCCCTTGATTTCTTTCATCGCCGCAGTCACAGCCTTTACGAAAAGGTCATCGTCATTTTGCCGGGGATTTCCGCTTCCGGGCCTTCCGCCCATTTCGATGAATTTGCGCACAAACAGTTTCAGAATCACTTCGCTGTCGCTGTTGCTGGCAAAAGTGCTCCCTCCGTCTTCAAGTTTTTCCCGCAGCTGAGCATGATTGACCAGCTGACCGTTATGAGCGAGGGCAATGGAGCCGTTTTTGAAAGTATTCACAAAGGGCTGGGCATTTTCCAGCGACCGACCGCCCGCCGTGGCATAGCGAACATGAGCGAGGGAGATGCTTCCCTTTAGTCTTTCAAAATCCGACGGCTTAAAAATATCGCCGACAAGACCGAGTTCCTTTTTCAGCCGCACGCTCTTTCCGTCGCTGACCGCAATTCCCGCGCTTTCCTGTCCCCGGTGCTGCAGAGAAGTCAGCGCAAAGTAAGAAAGGCTGGCCGCATTTTCCGCCCCGAAAATTCCCGCAACACCACATTCGTCTTTTAAGCCCATGAGTGAAACTCCTTGCAAAAAAAAGAGGCCGTAGACAAAACTTCGCTCAAAACGAAATCTTATCTACAGCCTCTTTGCCGTAATTTCTTATAGTGTAAGGAATTTGCGCTCGGGTGTCAAGGAGCGGCAGGGCCTCCGCATTATAATCCATTCACAAGTAAGACAAACGCTTTTGTATGCGCCCGCCATGTGTATCGGCTGGAGGAAGGGAGGAAATT